>NZ_CP162137.1:0-300000 GCF_040833995.1 Leptospira sp. WS58.C1 | reverse complement strand
CTGGTTTTGGAGATTACTTCCGGCTTTTTATATGCGATCTTATATTCGGCAACGGTTCCGCAAGAAATAACGGAATAGATTAGAAGGATCGAAATTAGGTAGGGTTGGATTTTCTTCACAATTTGATTCGGGTTCATTCCCCCTCCGGGAATTCTGTATAAATTTTAGCCTCTACTTGCTATCAGAAGGGTACGTTCTTAGCAAGAATTTTCGGATATGAGTATGATATCGATCCGTCTTACAAACCAATTATATTCTTCAAAAATAGCTCGGATTTTTGAGCCTCCTATTAGTTTGGGACAAAATTAGAAATAAAGATCAGGAATCTTCTATGTCCCAACCGGGTTTTTTACAAAGACTTAAATTTCATTTTTTCAATTTCTACCCTCCTTATTTTGGAGCCGGGATCAAGGTAAAAGCCTTGAATAAAGAGAGAACCTTATTCTCCACCACAATGAAACTCACTCCTTTTAATAAGAACTACGTGGGAACACAATTCGGAGGATCTCTTTACTCCATGTGCGATCCTTTTTATATGTTGATCCTGATCGAACATTTAGGACCCGGATATTTAGTCTGGGACAAAGCAGCGACAATAAGATTCCTCAAGCCGGGAGAAGGAACCGTAAGAGCAGAGTTCCATATCCCTAAGGAAAAAATACAAAAGATCAAAGAAGAAACGGATCGCAAAAGAAAAATGGACGTTACTTTCACCGCGCAGGTCGTAGATATAAAGACCGGCAAACTCATAGCTGAAGTAGACAAAGTGATCTATGTCAGAAAAAAATTGAAAGAATGATCTCTTAACTCTGCCGCCCAAATTTCGTCAGTGTGAGATTTGTTGGAGCGCTTACCGAACCCGGGACCTTCTTCTCGAACCGTTCTAAAGAAAGCCTTTAAATCTTTTTTAAAGGGGCCTAAAATTGTTTTTCCCTAGGGACTATGATGAAATGATGGCCCCAAACGCTTATGTCCCAATGGAAAACCACACCTCTGTATGAGGAGCATAAACTTTTAGGCGCTAAGATGATCCCTTTCGGCGGTTGGGATATGCCTGTTCAATATTCAGGAATCATAGCCGAGCATACAGCGACTAGACAAGCTGCCGGTCTATTCGACGTTTCTCATATGGGAGAAATTTTTGTCGAAGGTCCGCCCGACATCACCCTCGGTTTTCTGGAATCCGTTACCTGCAATTCGGTTTCTTCTCTAACGGATGGACAAGTGCAGTATAACGCGATCATCAATGAGAAAGGCGGACTGGTAGACGATATCACCCTCTACAAGTTCAACGATCAAAAATACATGATCTGTGCAAACGCATCCAATGTGGATTCGGTTTACGAGTATCTAAAAAAATACGTTCCGAGTTCCGTAAAGTTAGAGAACCAAAGTGCAAACTGGCATCAGATCGCTATCCAAGGACCCAAAGCGGATCCCATTCTTTCTTCTTATTTCCAATCGGATCTAAGTCATATCGGATATTATAAATTCGTGTTATTCCCCTTTTCAGGAGAGGATCTCATCCTTTCTAGGACAGGTTATACTGGCGAAGACGGATTCGAGATTTATAGCTCCAATGCAACGGGTGTCAAGATCTGGAAGGAACTCTTGGAATTCGGAAAAAAAGACGGACTTCTTCCCGTAGGTTTAGGCGCGAGAGACACACTTAGGATAGAAGCAAAATATCCTCTTTATGGTCATGAGTTGGACGAGAATAGAAGTCCAAACGAGTCCGGCATAGGCTGGATCGTAAAAGAAAAGAAAACACCTTATCCAAAATACCAAGAGATCATCTCAGAAAAAAAAGAAGGACCTAAAAAAAAGGTCGTGGCCTTCGAACTTCAGGAAGCTGGAGTCCCAAGAGAGAATATGCCTGTCTTGGATTCGAACGGTAAAAATATAGGTATCACGACTTCCGGTACCTTCTCCCCTTCCTTAAAAAAAGGAATAGGGCTTGCGCTCGTAGATTCTGAAAAGATCAAACATGGAGAATCGATCCAAATCGAGATCAGAGGACAAGCAAAGTCCGCAATCATATTCACCCAATCTTTCATTCCGGGAAGCATTCGGAAAAATTAAACTAAGGATTTTCAAATGGCAGTAACTAACGCACCTCCGGGCTACAAGTTCACAGAAAAACACGAATGGGTAAAGGTAGAAGGAGATACCGCACTAATTGGGATCTCTGACTATGCCCAAGCGGCACTTGGAGATATCGTTTTTGTGGACCTTCCAAAAGTGGGAAAATCGATCAAACAGCTAGATACATTCGGAACAATCGAATCCGTAAAGGCAGCGGAAGATTTATACGCTCCTATCAGCGGAGAAGTAGTCGAAGTTAATGGCAACCTTTCCAAAAACCCGGCAGCAGTGAATTCGGACCCATTCGGGTCTTGGATGATCCGAGTGAAAGGGTTCAACCCCTCCGAATTGGAGAAATTATTAGATCCCGAATCTTACAGAGAATTCGTGAGCAAACTGGATTAGGAAAATAGAATGAGTACGGCAACTTGGAACGGATCCGGCAAACAAACTGAAATGAAGAACCCTCTCGATCCTTTGGATACTTTTCCCAGAAGGCATATAGGTCCTGATGAAGATCAGACCAAGGAAATGTTGTCCACTCTTGGATTGTCAGCACTGGATGAATTGGTGGCAAAAGCCGTTCCGGAAGGAATTCGTTTGGAAAAAGCCCTGGATCTTCCTAAGGCATCTACCGAAAGAAAGATCTTAAATGATCTGAAAAAGATCGCTTCTAAGAACAAGTTATATCGTTCTTATATTGGTTCCGGTTACCAAGCCAGCGTAATGCCTGGAGTTATACAAAGAAATATTTTGGAAAATCCGGGTTGGTACACTGCCTATACTCCTTACCAAGCGGAAATTTCCCAAGGAAGATTAGAGGCACTTCTCAATTTCCAAACCATGATTATGGATCTAACCGGTTTGGAGATCGCAAACGCCTCCCTTTTGGACGAAGCTACAGCTGCCGCAGAAGCAGTATTCTTAGCTTTTGGAATTCGCAAAAACGAAACATCCAAATTACTTTTTATTTCCGAGTTATGCCATCCTCAAACGATCGATGTGGTTCGCACCAGAGCGCTTCCACTTGGGATCGAAGTTAAAGTTGGAAGCCATTTAAACGCAGAACTAAATGAAGATTATTTTGCCGTATTAGTGCAATATCCGGGAACGGAAGGAACAATATATAATTATGAAAGTTTCTTCCAGTTGGCCCACACTGTCGGAGCTTTAACCATCTGTGCTGCCGATCTACTTTCACTTACAGTTCTAAAGGCTCCCGGAGAATTCGGAACGGATATCGCCGTAGGAAGTTCCCAAAGATTCGGATTACCTTACGGATTCGGCGGACCTCATGCAGGTTATTTTGCTACCAAAGACGAATTTAAAAGAAATATGCCCGGAAGACTTGTAGGAGTATCCAAGGATAGCCAAGGAAATCCGGGACTTAGACTCTCTTTGCAAACGAGAGAGCAACATATCAGAAGAGATAAGGCTACTTCTAATATTTGTACAGCACAGGTTCTATTAGCAGTTCTATCCTCTATGTATGCAGTATATCATGGACCGAAAGGTTTAAAAGATATCGCTCTTAGAGTTCATCGACTCACTGAAACATTGGCAAAAAATTTGGAGAAGGCAGGTTTAGCCATTCTAAACAAAACCTTCTTTGACACGATCGTTTTAGATCTAGGATCCAAAGCTGAAACATACTTGGATGCTGCCTCCAAAAAAGAGATCAATTTCAGAAACTTAGGAAATGGCAGAATTGCCATCGCTCTAGACGAAACTGTAGAAGTTTCCGATCTAGAAGATATTCTTTCCGTATTCGGGATCTCTAAGATAGATCTTTCGCTAGAAGGAATTTCCATCCCGAACGAATTTGTCCGAACTTCTAAATATCTGACACATCCTGTGTTCAACTCTCATCACACAGAAACGAAGATGTTGAGATATATTAGAAAATTGGAATCCAGAGATCTTTCTCTTACGACTTCCATGATCCCTCTGGGTTCTTGCACAATGAAACTCAACGCTACGGTGGAGATGTTCCCTGTAACCTGGCCGGAGTTCTCTAATATACATCCATTTGCGCCTTCATCTCAAACGGAAGGATACAGGAACGTATTCTCCCAATTGGAATCCTGGCTTTCTCAAGTGACCGGATTCCCGGGAATTTCTCTCCAGCCAAACGCAGGCTCTCAGGGAGAATATGCAGGATTACTCGCGATCCGAAACTATCACATTAGCAGAGGAGATAAGAACAGAGATATTTGTCTGATCCCGATTTCCGCGCACGGGACCAATCCTGCTTCGGCTGCGATGGTTGGATTTAAAGTGGTCGTGGTTGCCTGCGATTCCGAAGGAAACGTAGACTTAGAAGATCTGAAAGCAAAAGCAAAAGAACATTCTAAAAACCTGGCTGCATTAATGATCACCTACCCTTCTACACATGGAGTGTACGAGGAACCGATCAAAGAAATCTGTTCCATTATCCACGAGAATGGAGGACAGGTCTATATGGACGGAGCGAATATGAACGCGCAAGTAGGGATCACAAGACCTGCGAATATTGGCGCTGATGTTTGCCACCTGAACTTGCACAAAACTTTCTGTATTCCTCACGGAGGAGGAGGCCCCGGAGTCGGACCGATCGGTGTTGCAGAACATCTGAAACCTTTCTTACCTGGCCATCCTCTGGTAGATAATGGAACGGGCAACGAACATGGGGCGGTATCCGCGGCTCCTTGGGGAAGCGCTAGCATCGTGCTGATCTCTTGGGTTTACATCGCGCTCTTAGGAACGGAAGGATTGGAGCAGGCAACCAAGGCCGCAATCCTAAACGCCAACTATATTGCAAAACGTTTAGAGAATTATTTCCCAGTGCTTTACAAAGGAAAGAACGGATTCGTTGCACACGAATGTATCCTGGACGTAAGACCTTTTAAAAAGACCAGCGGGGTAGAAGTAGAAGATATCGCAAAACGTCTGATGGATTACGGATTCCACGCTCCTACTATGTCCTTCCCTGTACCTGGAACCTTGATGATAGAACCGACGGAATCGGAGTCCCAAGAAGAATTGGATCGTTTCTGTGAAGCAATGATCTCTATTCACGCTGAGATCCAAGAAATCGAACAAGGCAAAGCGGACCCTAAAGATAACCCATTAAAGAATGCGCCTCATACTTCCGCGATGGTCATCTCTGATAATTGGAACCACGCATATTCTAGAGAAAAGGCTGCATATCCTGCTCCTTGGACTAAAGAACATAAGTTCTGGCCTTATGTAGGAAGAATAGATAACGTATATGGAGATCGGAACCTGGTTTGTTCCTGCCTTCCTCCGGAGGCGTATCTTTAATTTTTTCTTAAAGTCCGTAGATAATAAAAAAGACCGGGGTTTTCGCTCCGGTCTTTTCATTTTCAAAAGATTGAAAGTTCAGAATTAGTCGTCTTTCTTTTTCTTTTTGGATTTTTTAGACTTCTTTGAGTCTCCATCATCATCCTTGTCTTTTTTAGACTTCTTAGATTTCTTAGAGTCCCCATCGTCTTTATCTTTTTTAGACTTCTTTGACTTTTTAGGTTTTTTGGAATCGCCCTCATCGTCATCGTCTTTGTCCTTCTTGGATTTCTTAGAATCGGAATCGTCCTCATCTTTATCTTTTTTAGATTTCTTGGATTCCTTATCCTCATCCTTGTCTTTTTTAGATTTTTTCTTTTTAGGCTCGTCTTGATCGTCGTCATCGTCCTTATCTTCGGACTTTTTAGCCTTAGATTTCTTTACTGAATCTCCTGAATCGGATGCCTTTCCAGGTTTCGCCCTGCAATAAGCATCAACATTCGTACCGTCTTGTTTGGAATAGCCGGATACCCAGGTACAATCAGAATCGGATTCACATTGGCCTTTGGATAAACCTTGGCATTGGGACTCGGCAGAAAGAGAAGTTCCACCTATGAGAAGTAGACCTGTAAAGAGAATACTAGTTATAAATTTTAAAAGATATATCGGTTTACGATACATTCTATCGACTCCTAAATCGAATGGTTCGACAAGGATCTATATCGAAAAAGAATTTGCGATCCTGAATTATCGCCGACTGAAAAATATTTTTTATTCCGTTCGATCTCAACCGGACAAGTAAGTTCAATAAAACGAAATAAATTTCCTATATTTCAAAAAAATTATATTAGAATCGTTTTAAAAAGGTGGGTCGGGAGGGGAATTCCTCCCGACCAAGCACAGTCAGGAATCAACCGCCATAGTACATCAACTGGAACCCGAATTTAGGATATAAAATGCCCATCTAATCTAACATCAACTCCCCGGGTCCATACCTTCAGAGCGGTCCGCATTCTACTATCGAGTCTTTAAATCGTCAAGCTTACAAAATAAATACGGTCCAAATTTTGGAAAAAAATTTCATTTGGAAATATCTTTTTTCGAACGGTCGATATTCCATGGATCACATTACATTGATCATATTCACTATTTCTAATAGTCTTTAGGTAGATCGGCCGGGTTCCAAACTTTATACTCCCTGTTCAGAATTCGATAGATACGGAATAAACCGTAATGATATCGACCCATCGAGAATTGTAAGCTTTGATTTTACGGAAGATGTTTGGAGAAATAAAAAAGGCCGGAGATGAATCCGGCCTATATGATTGCGGTAGAAACCCGGCAACGTCCTACTCTCCCACACAGCGAACCATGCAGTACCATCAGCGATGAGAGGCTTAACTTCCGTGTTCGGGATGGGAACGGGTGTGACCCTCTCTCTATAACCACCGAGAATCTATAACCAGTATTTCGGACCAATCTCGGAAGTCCACTTTTTTTCAAAGAAAAAATAGAAGTTTTTAGTAAGTAGAAAAGAGCCGAATTTTCGGGTTTTTACCCAGGCGCAAATTCGGATTTCGAGTTTCAAAACCCTAAAGAAAGTTCCCTGACTTCTTCTCTGGTATACGCATCCGGTTTTTTTAATATTTGGACCAAGGCTTTAAATTCTCTGGGAAGTAGATTTCCCGGATGTTTATTAAAATAATATTTGGAAGATCTATAGATCCCGTTCAGCCCTCTTCCCCAATATACCAAATTCAAATAATATTCCAAAACTCCCTTTTTGCCTAGCTCTTCATCCAATGCTTGCGCGATCCGGATCTCTTTCAATTTGCGGGTTAATGTTTTATCTCTGGATAAAAATAATGTCCTGGCAAGTTGTTGATCCAAAGTACTTGCACCTCTCAACCTCCTGAACAAAAATACGGCCTGTATGATGGAAGATTGAATATCCGCTAAAGAATATCCTCTATGTCTATAGAATCTATAATCTTCTACTTCTACCAAATATTCCAAACTTCCGGGTGGCAATTCTTCCAATCTTACCCAATCGTTTTCAAGCGGGACGGATTCTAAATTCTCCGGTAGGTATATGAGTTTGTTCTCTCTGAATAAGATCCTTTTTTCCGGAAAGGTTTGGTAATAGATTAGAAGAAGGAATACCAATACCAGGACACTTCTGATCCCGAAAAAAAACCATCTATGCAAAAAATGATTTCGCTCGTTCATCGGACTTCCGGGCTAGTTTGTTTGTCGTATATCAAAAATACTTCCTGTTCTTTCAGTTCGGAAGATACCAATTTCCAAATCTCTTGATCAAAGTTATGGTATGCGAATTCTCCTCCCGTGATCGAAGGTAATCCGAATTGCCCTATTAAAAATGGAACAATCGTAAGATAAAGTCTATCCACTAGTCCCGATCTGAAAAAGGAATCGTTCAGTCTGGGACCGCCCTCTAAAAGGATTTTGGTATATCCCCTTTTTTCCAATTCGTTCAGGATGATCTCCGGGGCCAGATCTTCCCCCTGTAGTGTGACTATTTCTGCAAACTCGGATAATTCGGACCTAACCTGGGATTCGTTATTAGAAGTGCAAAATAGCAGCGGTTTTACTTTAGAAAAATGGAATACTTTTTTATCGGAAGGAATTGTTCCTGTTCTGACAAGAAGAATGGCTCTAGGTTCCTTCTCCGATTCCACATATCTGAGGTGAGTTACAGGATCATCGTTGAGTATGCTGTTTTTTCCGAGGATAAGAGCGTCCGCTTCGGAGCGGATCTGGTCCATTCTTCTTTTATCATTTCTGGAAGAAAGACCGTACCATTTACCATCGGGGCGGCATACCTTTCCGTCCAAGGTAATAGCCATATTTACGGATACAAAACGACCGCTCATTGAGGTTTAGAAGCGAGGGTTTCGGAAAGCAATTTGAGAACTCTTCCTCTACAGGTACCACAGCCGGTACAACAATTCGTGTCTCTCATCAATTTACCTAATGTGTCATTCCCTCGACGAATAGAATTTGTTATATCCTCTTCGGATACCTGGTTGCATACGCAGACCTTTCTGGGTCGCATCAGGGCATTTAGGTCTATTTGACTAAAGTCGGAAGAATTCATTAGGCCTTCTAATTATTGGACGCCGAAAGCAAAACCATCACTCAAGCTAAACATAAGAAGGCCCGGATCAAGAGAATTTTTTTTCCATTCGGTACACGAATTATACTCCTGACATCCTGGTCTCAAGAACCTGAACCTTGGAGAAAGGTTCGTATAACGGATTCCAGGAGGGATATTTCTCGTTGACAGCTGGACTTTCAAGCTCATCCTCATGCGGAAAATTCCATAAAGGAAACCTACAGAATGCAAGTAACCAAACGCGCTCCCCTACGGGAAATTTTCGGATGGTGCATGTTCGATTTCGCCAATTCTAGTTATACCACTGTAATTATAACAGTTATCTATTGCAGAGTTTTCGCGGAAGTAATTGTCCCAATCTCCTCCAATCCGGCAAATCCTTATGAAGACGGGAATTTCCTGTTTGGTTTAGCTTTATTTTTTTCTTATTTATTAGTGGTGGCAACCGGTCCTTTATTCGGCGCTATCTCCGACTTCTCCGCGAAAAAGAAAGCGTTTCTCTTTTGGAGTTATATAAGCTGTATAATCAGCACTGCCGCTCTTTGGTTAGTTTCCACTCCTGGTTCTTGGGAATTAGGTTTTGCTCTGATCATTCTTTCTAACTTCTTCTTTGCATCCGGAGAAAACTTTGCTTCTTCCTTCTTACCACATTTAGGTCCAAAGGAAGAATTAGGAAAAATTTCCGGTTATGCTTGGGGTATCGGGTATATGGGAGGTTTACTTTCCGTATTCTTGGTCCAAACTTTCGTGGCGCCTTCTATTGATCCTGCCATCTACGGTTCCTTAAGATACGTAGGACCTCTGACCGCATTCTTCTTTTTACTAGCTGGAATTCCGACATTCTTACTTTTGAAAGAATATAGACCGCATGCGGAAAGACCGGAAGGAAAAAGTTATCTTACGATCGGATTCGGCCAATTGATAGAAACCCTTAAATCGATCGGTTACTTCAGAGATTTAGTCATATATTTGATATCTCTTTTCTTCTCCATGGCTGCTCTTGCAATCGTAATCGCGTTTGCGTTCCTATACGGAAATCAGGAAATTAAGATCACATCGGAACAAGAAACCGCATTATTTATCTTACTCCAATTTTTTGCGATGATAGGAGCGATCTTCTTCGGATTCGTTCAGGATAGGATCGGAGCCAAAAAAACTTTTAATATCACTTTGGTCTTTTGGATACTATGTCTGATCGGAATTTATTTCGTAAGAGAGATTACTGGATTTGTGAACGGACTAGGTGTGGATATATCCGTACAATGGGTGTTCGTGATCTTTGGAACTCTAGCAGGTTCGGGAGTCGGTTCCACCCAATCCGCAAGTAGGGCGATTGTTGGGATCTTCTCCCCTGAATCCAAATCGGGAGAATTTTTCGGGCTCTGGGGTCTTTCCGGAAAATTGGCGGCCGCCATCGGAGTTTTTGCGATCGGTATATTACAGAAAATTTTCGATCTACGAAATGCGTTCTTAGTGGTCGCCGTATTCTTCTTTATTTCCTTGATCATCAACATGTTTGTGAACGAAAAAAGAGGGGTCGAAAAAGCCAAGGAATGGGAGAAAAACGGAGGGCAATAGTTCTCCTTCTTCCAAGCTTTTGCTTGAAAATACGAAACTATACTCTTATACTTAGATCGTGGCTGGCACGGAATTCCATACAGAGGACGAATTCGAAACCCACCAGAGCCAAAGAAAATTGGCTCTGGCGACGATGGACGAATTGACCCAAACAAAATTGGACCTATTGGATGCCGGTAAAGAAATTCCTAAATTTCTGAACTACGCGATCTCGTATTTGAATCGCAAATATCTCACGGAAGAAAAAGTGATCAGTGACCTGATCGTAAGAAGGGACTCCGCGAGTTGATTACTCGTCCTCATCATCCTTTTCTTTTTCCGCTTCTATTCTTATTTCAGAGATCACGGCTTGCGCCTCATCAAACATTGGCGTTAGGGTAGAAGTATCCGAATCTATTTCGCTGACCGTATCTTCCAGATAATAAGTACCTTGTGTGGTTAAAAAAAAGAATCTTACCTGATCCAAGTCAGGATTCGGGGTCCAGCGAACCTTCTTTCCCTCTTTCCAAAGATAAGCATATTTGTGGATCAAACGTATGGAACTTTTTTGGATACTTTCCCTTCCCCCACCGCCAATAAAGGAAGCTCCCGAAGTTAAAAATAAGCTAGCGTCTCCGGAAAGGAATGTGACTAAAGTGACAATCTCTCTTTGGGTGGGCCAATCCATAATGATCCCGTAGACGACCGTTTTTCCGTTCGGATTTTTGATGCCGATATCATCGTATTCCGTTTCGAATGCGAGTTCCCTTAATTCCTTATAAGGCGTTTTATCGACGGACGGAGTACAATAAGTAAGGACCAGCAATATACCGATTATATTATAAAAAATAAATTTGGTTAAAAGGCCCGAAAACTTTTCTGACATGCAAGTATACCGCTTTATTCTCCAAAAGAGAACCTATGGAGAACCTATCCCGATAGATATCAAGAAAGACTTCTTTTTGCAAAAAGAAGTAAGAGAACCTAAGAAAAATTCCTGGATCCGAAAAAATCAAATCCTTCTTATTTCTTTTTAACCTTTTTCTTAGGAGACTTGGATGCTGCTTTTTTCTTGGGTGAAGATTTTTTAGGAACGGCCTTCTTCTTGGAGGGTTTTTTCTTCGGTGCTACCCTTTTCTTACCGTCTTCGCTTGCGGTAAGGCTCGGATCTTTTTCCGTATTCTTAATATGAGAAGTATGCCTGAATCTAAGTGCGGACCAATCATCGTCTATAGAGATCAATCTAACCCCTTCGAAACTGATCTTTCCGAGCGGATCCCACCCCGCATCCCTATGAATGGATACATTATATTTTCGGGAGGTCTTCTTTGGATAGGCCAACCATAAAAGCCCGTCGTCCACCAAGGTAGTCGGTACCATTGAGGCGATATTACGTATCTCGACTTCGGTTTGAACGAAGGCAAGAATGAGTCTGTATCTTTTTCCGGACCTTAGCGCTCGATCTACAGGAGCCCCTAAACTGGAAAGTGCAGGTTCGAATTCATAAGGAGAAGATAAAACACAAATCTCCCCTTCGCCAGGTTTGAATTGTAATTTACCGAAAACGGAATGGATAGCCATCGGTAAATAGAATCCTTTTCGCCAAGAAAAGGCAAGCGAGAAACCGAAAACATTTTTTTGATCCGTTTTCAGATCCATTGGATATTCTTAAATTAGGGACCTTACCCCTGTTTATGGGATACATTACTTCACCCAGGTGGATAACAATCGTTATCCAACCAGTGAAAACTAACGTCATGCAATAGAAGATAATCGTTTAAGAAGTTTATTAACTTCCCGAAAAGGTCCTGGTCCAAATAGGACAAGAGATCCGGCTAATTTTGCCACAGATTTTCCTTCTTCTAGTTCTCGTAGAAACCGCAGTATACTATGATATTTCTCAATAATCAAAAGGCGAACCGATCGGCTCGCCTTTTCCCTTATTCTAAAGTTCTAATCTTTTTTCTTATTGGAATTCCAACATCTTAGAAACAAGTCTCTTTTGGTTGAGTTCCAGATCTCTCAACTTATGGCGAACATTCTTGTCCACCTTACGAAGGTATTTCTTGTACGTTACGATAATCTGTTTTTGTTTATTATAAGGTAGAGGATTGGTTTCCTCATGTAGTTTGGTCTCCACACTAGGTGCAATAGATTGGACAGGAGTATCCGGCCAGATCAATTCGGTATCATAGCTGGAATAATATTCTAATTTGATCTCTTTATTGTTGTTCGGAGTTCTTTTTCCTTCACTTCCGATCTGAGGTCCTTTAGGATCTATATTGATCACTCTACGCATTTCTCTTACGAAAATTTCTCCGTTCGAGTTTGTACGCTTGAATTGCATAATAATTTTTTCTAGTTTTTCAGGATTGGTGCCCGGATATATAAAGATACGAGCGTTAAAAAGATAAGTTTTAGGGAAGTCCCAGAAAGATTCTCCGGAACCCATGTCCAATTCTAGATATGGTTTATTATCCCTATCCGTTTTTAAGAATTGAGGTAATTCCTGCGGCTCGTCACCGATATATCTTAACGCTTTTTTGGTGGTATCCATCTGAAGGATCTTATTGATCTGATGGATATTCTGAGAGATAGAAGCGTGCAAGTTGTCTATCTCAATGTCCGAAAACCCAGCCTTACGGATGGCTTCGATCTGACGTTCGATCTCTCTTTCTTCCATAGTCAGGATTTTAGGAGCCGCATCTATTTGTACGAATACGGCCAAAAGGGAAATTATGAGAAAGATAAGGGTTTTCATTAGAACTGCCTTCCTTCTAAATATCGAAAAGACTATACCCTAATCTTGATCCTAAAAAGGATTTTTTCCAGGGTTCTTTCCTGATTATGCCTCGAATCTTCCGTCCGAATGCCTATTTCGAAGAGGAACTCCGACTTGGAAAATTATTTCCGAGAGAATTGGAAGCCAGGAATTCCGTTTTAGAATCCTCTTTTTTAGTTCTGAATTCATTTCCGGACTCCGCAAAAGTTTTAGCTCATTCACCACCGGAGGAAAATTGGATCGAATACTGGAAGGAGAAGGGTGTACAGATCCCAAAACCTATTCTCCTCAGAAATCGAAAACAATCTTTGCAAAATAAAAAAGAGATCCAGTTGGAAGAATGGGGGAAAATCTCCCGTTGGAATTCCGAAAAGAATGATTTAGAGATAGATCCGGTTATTCTTGAAACGGCAAGGGAATACGGATCTAAATTGAACCAAAATGATTGGAACCAAGAGAACAATCCGAATTTTTTTTCTTACTCTATTCGTAATCGGCAAGATTGGGAGAAGTTTCTCCGTAATGAAAAAGATCGCTTCTCTTCCGAGCAAAAATTCGTTTTTAAGACCGAGTTCGGATTTGCAGGTTCTCAGAAATTTAGAGATGTCTCGGGACTAAAAGACCTGGCGGATATGTTCTTAAAAGTAAAAAAAGAACCTTTTCGGATCGAGACATGGGTGGATCGAACGAAAGATTTCAGTTTATTATTCTCCGCGAAAAACGGAAAATTTAAGATAGAAGAAGCTACCATTCTACTCAACGATCAAAAAGGAAAATATTCAGGGACTTGGATGGGAGAATTTTCAGAAATTGAAAATTACCTTTCCGAAATGTCTGAACCTTTTTCAAGGATCTGTAAATTCCATCCGACCTACGAAGGATTCGGTTCCGTGGATTCTTTTTTCTATAGATCCGAAGGAACGGAAGTTTTACGCACGATTTCGGAGATTAATTTTAGATGGACCATGGGCTGTTTGTTATTGGAACTCCGGCGAAAATTTCCAAAGAAGGGAAATGACCTTCTTCTTTTCTTCCCTAAAGTCCATAGCCAAGACCCGTATTCTAAATTAAAAGTTTGGGAGAAGGAAACAGGCTGGGAAATTTATCCACTTTCCGCATTCTTCTCCCCTTACAAAAGACCGAACCAGAGAAATCTAATTTGGGTCCGCTTACCGGCTCAAAAATCTCAAGATCCTTGGGAAGAGGCCAAAATTGTTTCGGATAGCGGTAACCGAGTTCTGGGCGCCTGAAATGTACTTGTGATTCTTTACCTGCCTCCGAGACTGGTTCCAATCCCCTTCGGGGAACTCTGCCTGCAGATATTACTCAGGTTTCAGGAAAAGAGATGGAACTGTTTCTCAATTACGCGCTGTATATTATCGTAAGTATCGGATTCATGATTCCCTTCACCGGATTTGTTATCGGAGCGGGAGCGATCGTAAACGCTACCGTTGCCGGATTTGCCGTTAACTTGTTGGCTCAAATCGTAGAAGAGGATAGACTGAAGGCTTATCTTGAAAAGAATAAGTCTACTTTGATTGGTCAGGCTTTACTAAAAGCAGTCGAAGCAGGTAAGACCAAACTTCAACCCGGCTCAGTTGTTTCTCATGCAGAAGAGCATGGACATGGCGGGCATCATCTGATCTCCGTTCAAACGTATTCTTTAGTGTTTGCCGCACTGATCGTTGGAACTATCATCACAGTATTAGTAGCCCAAGTTGACTTCGGAGCAATGAACACTGTGATCGCTATGCTTGTAGCGACCATCAAAGCTTCCTTAGTATTAGCTTACTTTATGCACCTAAAGTATGATAATGTAATGAACAGAGTGATCTTCGGATCCGGCTTCTTGTTCTTACTTCTTCTTTTCGGATTCTCCGTAGCGGACATCTACACAAGAGCGAAAATTTTCGCAGGTTTCCCTTACTAAGAATAGCACAACACTTCCTTTGTATTTCAAAAGAACCGGCTTCCACGCCGGTTTTTTTGTAGCCTGAGATTTTCTTTTCGGCTTTCGTATCCGAATTCGAACAGAGGAACTATGGCAGGATATTCAGGCACCCCCTTGGCCAAAAAGTTAGGATTTAAAGAAGGCCAGAACGCGATCATAATCAATGAGCCAAAAGAATTTAAAGGTTTATTGGAAGAACTTCCTCCTAATATTACATTCAAGAAGAAGTTAGCGGGAAGTTTCGATTATATTCATTTTTTCTGTAAGACCAAAGACGAACTTTCTAAAAACTTTCCCAAGTTCCCGGATTACTTAGCGGACAAAGGTATGGTTTGGATCTCTTGGCCTAAGATGAGTTCCGGCGTGAAAACCGACTTAAAAGAAGATATGATCCGAGAAATAGGCTTGAAGACAGGAATGGTAGACGTTAAAGTCTGCGCAATCGATTCGGTTTGGTCCGGTTTACTTTTCAGAAGAAGAAAAAGTTAAACATAAAATCAAAATTTCGAAAACGTGAACATGAACTTCTTAGAACGTTACAGTCTGGTCTTCTTATTACCAGGGATCATTTTATGTTTTGCCTGTTTTGAAAAAGTTCCGGAAGTCAAAAAAACAATCGAGATCCCTGAGCTTGGCTTAGTCTTGAATTATGAAGGTTGGATCTATGAGGAATATGATCCGAATCGTGACGGTTCCGAACCGAATCGTTCCAAAAACAAAAGAGAATCCCAAAATGATAAACAAGTTAAGGTGATGTTCTATCTTTTTGAACCGGAACAAAACAAAACTTCCGAGATCAGGACCAATATTAATTTTGTGTCGGAGCCGATTCCTCCTAAATATTCTTGGGCAACCCTCGAGGATTACGTAGCTTCGATAGGAGGGTTGTATTCGAATGTATACAAAGAATATGAAATACTTTCCGTTCCTCAAAAATGCAGTTTCGGAAAGGAAAAATGTATCTTTTTAGAATCTAAGTTCGTTCTCCCCAATACCGAGGTAAAAAAACAGGTCCGCACTTTACAATGGATCTTTTTAAAGGAAAGTTTTGTGTACATTTTTACGGGGACCGTACCGGAGTCAGAGTTTTCCGAGAAAAATAAAAAGATCCTAAATACGATCCAAACGCTTAGCGAAAAAAAAGAGAATTCCAATTAACGATTACGAACTTCGTCGTTCTTAAACGGGTGTCTTTTCCCTAGTAATATCCTCGTATTCTACCAATAGTTTGTAGATCATGACCGCTTCCTTCCAGATATGGATCTTTCCTTCACGATTCAAATTTCTAACATATTCGTTGAC
Organism: Leptospira sp. WS58.C1; assembly: GCF_040833995.1. Lineage (NCBI taxonomy): Bacteria > Pseudomonadati > Spirochaetota > Leptospiria > Leptospirales > Leptospiraceae > Leptospira > Leptospira cinconiae. The sequence goes on along the minus strand of NZ_CP162137.1, from coordinate 283,905 downwards.
TTCCGGGAGCCTGGACCTGAAAAAATAGAATAATTTTTTATCCTCAATGGCGATATGACTCACTAACCAATCCTTTAGATCCTGGATCAAGATTGCCAATGACTCTAATTCCTCTTTTTCACTTCTTTCAATCATATCGTTGATGAGTATATTAAAATTCTCGTGTTGTTTTTGATGGTTCCTTTCTCCGATATATCGAAAATTATGCATAATCGCTTCTTCCGTACTGAAATGCTCCCTAATATATTCTATCGTTTCTTGGATCGCTTTTTTCAGTTCAAGACTCAAATACTCGCTACCGATCTCTTGTTTCAACTTCTGCTTGTATAACTTATCCGTTTTCACCAATAATTGCAAAAGCCATAGATGTTGGATATCCACGATCGCAATCCCTGTTTTGAGTTTATAACGATACCAAAGGTCGGAGATCAGCTTTAAATTATCCTCTCCTATAACGTTAAATTCCTTCGAGACCGTTTGTTTAGCGGAATATACCACCGCAGCATACAAATTTTCGATTTCCTTGGCATGAGGAGAAGTTCTCAGCTGTTCGTTCAGCGAAGAAGAAATTTCCTGAGTGATATTAATGTCCGCAAGATCGACATACTGTCTGTCTTCGCTGAGAATATGTCTGAATAACCACTTTTTCAGGTTTTTCAGCAGTTCCATCACTGCTTGTTCGAAGTTTCCCTCGAAATTCTTTCGGACCCGATTCTTTAAGGCAGTGAGAAACCGCATATGCTGCAATCTATGTTGTCCTAGTTTTGTGTAACCTATACTCTCCAGAAGTTTCTCTTCTAAAGCGAAATGTTCGGATGCATAATCCAAGGTTTTAGAAAGTGCATTCGTAAACGTAGTTTCCAGTGCGGATCTGGTTCCCGACTCCAGTTTATCTTCTAAATCCGCAAGGATCCCGATCAACCAAAGATGTTGTTTATCTATTTCAGGAATTCCTAAAGAAAGATCGAAGGTCTTCCAAATACCTCTGATTTTTTCTATAACCCTTTCGTCATACATGAGATCATCCTTATAAGTCGTTTTGCGGAAAACTATAACAAGGATTAGCAGGCAAGGTTCAGGACGAATCAGAAATCGAGTTAGGAAAAATTGATTTATATCAAATCGAAAGTAGAGGAGAAGTTTAGATAAGAATTATATGCCGTATCTTTTGATGATGGACTTTGCTTCTTCTATAAACGAATTCTCTTCTTCTTTTGTGAAAGGTTTGAATACGTTCTCTTGGAATCTTTTTGCCAATTGTATGTATTCCAAACAACCTGCGATACTCATCTCAGGTTTTGCTTTTTTTTCGTAGATAACGATGTCCCCGTTTTTCGGGATCACCATCGCTCTAGGCGGGATTTTTTTACCACCGCGGATCATTGAACCTGCGAGTATCATCGCTCCATCTCCGATCTCCGCCTCATCCAAAATGATCGCACCTATTCCGATCAGACAACCCTTACCGATCTTACATCCGTGAAGCATTGTATTATGACCTACTAATGTATAATCGTCTATAAATAAACTTCCGGTGGAATCGGTATGAAGTGTACTATTATCCTGGATATTTACACCTTCTCCCAATTTGATCTCATTTAGATCCGCACGAACAACGGCACCCGGCCAGAGAGAAGATAAAGGTCCCATCTCCAACATTCCGAATGCAGTTGCAGCCGGATGGATAAATGCCGTCTCGTGGATTTTCATAGTTTAACGAAGAGGATAACCGGAAGAATTCGCAATTTGGATGAGGCGATCCGTGATCTCTTTGATCCTGTCTTGGGTCAAGTTTTTGTCTTGGCTCAAAAGTTTAAATCTATAAGAAACGGACTTTTTGTTTTCAGGAAGATTTCCACCCGTAAATACGACTGTAACTTTTACATCCTGCAGCTCCGGGAATTTTTCTCGGACAGCAGCATCACTGAACTTGGAAGAGGATTCATTCAGATCCATCACCAAAGATAGATCGATCTCCGTTTGAGGGAAATGAGACGGAGCGGCAAAATAATTTGTGTTCCGATCCACTGTCCATACTTCCAGCAATGAAGCGAATTCGAATCTTCCTAAAATGACTCTCTTTTTGATATCGGCATTATCCAAGGCTGCAGGATGAGCGTATCCTAACTCCCCTATTCTTTTTCCGGATATGAATAAGGAAAGAGAAGCCTTAGGATGAAAATAGCTTCTTTCTTCTATCTTCCATTCGATCTCTCTTAAATTTAAATGTCTTAATACTTTTTCGATACCTGTTCTAACGTCCAAGAAATCGGACTCTAATACGTTTAAATCCTTTTCGTTGGACTTCCTACCGAAAGAAACCGCCCAAACAAACCATTTGGATTCGTTAAAAGGCTCCTCTGCTTTTTTATAAGTGCGGCCGAATTCGAAAATTTTCAGTTTTTCGAAACGATCGCCATTGAGCCTGATATTTTTCAAAAGAGAAGGATATAAAGAAGTTCTTAAATATGCCTGCTCATCCGGCATTGCATTCAGGATCTTGATAGAATCTTTTACTTCTCCTTCGAAAGAATTATCTTTAGAAGAGGCGTAAGAATAATTGAATACTTCGTTGTATCCTAAGATTTGGGAGAATGCTCTTTTTAGATGTTTTTCCAACTCTCTGGAGAAATTACGAGCAGGAGGTTTTACATCCGAAGCCAATGGACGGACCGGAATAGAAGCGTATCCCAATGTGCGGCCTATCTCTTCTACAATATCTTCGGGAATAGTGATATCGTAATTATGCCTGTATTTAGGAACAAGCACCTTAACGGTATCTCCTTTCCATTCCGTGGAGAAGGAAAGTTGTTTTAGGATCTTATCCGAAGTCGATTGATCGATTTCCGTTCCTAATTTCTTATTTAAGAAATTTAAACTGACTTCTATTTCTACTTTTTTATCCGCAGTATGAATGTATCCGGCAGGAAAACTTGCCTCCAGAGCCGGACAACCGTTCTCTTTCAGAAGATTTAAGGCTCTTTTGAGGATAGGAAGAGCGGTCGTCGCTTCCAGACCTTTTTCGTAACGAATGGAAGACTCCGAACGAATTCCCGTTTTTCGAATAGACTTACGAACAAACTCTCTCGGAAAAACCGCGGATTCTAAAATAACTTTTTTAGAATTAGAATCCACTGCGGTATCCGCACCACCCATCACACCTGCAATCGCTACTCCCTTTTTAGCGTTACGGATGATCAAAATTTCGGGATCAAGTTTGGGAGAAGTTTCGTCTAGAAGTAAAAAACTTTCGTCCTTCTTTGCATAATCCACTTCTAGTTCGATCCCGCCTTGAGCGAATAATTTATCCGAATCGAAGAAGTGAGTCGGCTGCCCCGCTTCCAATAAGAGATAATTGGAAACATCCACCACATTATTGATCACCCTCACTCCGCATTTTTTCAAACGGGAACGAACGGTTTTATTAGAAGGTTTGATCTGGATCCCTTCGATAGCAGAAGAATAGTAAGAATGCGCGTAATCCGTTTCTTTTACTTTCGGAGAAGTCAAGTTTTTGGAAAATTCCCAGTCTGTTTCCAAAGGATTAAACTTGATCGGTAGATTTAATTGAGCGGCAAGTTCTCTTGCAAATCCGAAATGGCTCCATAGGTCCGGGCGATGTGTGATCGATTTATTATCAATATCTAAAATAGTATCTCTGAACCCAAAAAACTCTCTCAGATTCAAACCGGGTTTTGCATCCGGATCATCCAAGACCATGACTCCCGCATCTTCCTCGGAAAGGCCCAGTTCTTTTTCGGAACAAAGCATACCGGAGCTTTTTACTCCTCTCAGTTCGGACTCTAGGATCTTTTTATCTCCTAGTTCTGCGCCTGGAACTGCCAATGGAACCAAGTCCCCTACTTTTAAATTCGGAGCGCCTGAAACGATTTGGATCTTATTTTTACCGTCCGTAACCTGCGCGACTTGGAGTTTGTCTGCCTGCGGGTGTTTTTCTAAGGAATCGATCTTTACTAAAACTACCTTCTCTAAATGAGAAAAATAATCTTCGACCCCATCTACTTCACATATAGAAGCCGCAATTTTTTTCAGGATATCTTCGAGGGACACATCCTTAATCGGGGTAAAATCGTTGATCCAATCCAGGGATAATTTCACGTAAACTGTCTCCTAAGGCCGAATATTTGGCGGAGTAGTTTAACAAAAGCGGATAGCGGGTGCCAATGTCCAGCAGTAAAAACCGGAATATAAAAGGTTTAAGACGGTCCCTAATTTAACTTAATCCGAACCCGGAAGATAGGCTTGGAAAAGTTCAAAACGATGGTGGATCTCTTTTCCAACTTTTACCTTTCGCAACTCCACTTCGAAATCCTCTTTTACTTTTTGGATCTCGTTCTTAGTTCGATTCATTGCGGATTTTTTTTCGGGTCTTCCTTCCCATTTAAAAGCAGCCTCTTGCCTCATCAGTTTTTCTTCGAGTTGGCGCAGTGTGTTTTGGTTGCTGTTCCGGATCTTGTATTCTTCTTTTTGGAATAGATCCTTGGTTTGTTCGTATAATTCTTTTTTTCTATCTTCTAATGCAAACTCTAAGGTCTCGCAGGCGATCACGAAATGTTTTTCCGTATCTTGCGGTAGTTGTGTTTCAGAGGATCTGAATCGGTTCTCTCTTACGATCTCGGGAAGGCTTTCCAATACCTTGGCATTCCCGCTGCGTCGGTTCACTTCCACAACGAACAATTCTTTTCTGTCCAAAGAAAATTTGAATTCTACTATAAATACGAAGTATAAAAAATTGCCGGAAGTCCTATAGAATCCAACTTTCCAACCGGATCTATCTTTCAGAAAGGATTGGACAGCCTCTTCGACCAAAGGATGTCCGAATGCTAAAAATTCCAAACCGTCGTCTGCGAGTGCAAGTTCGGAATTAAATGTGGCCTTCTTTCCTTTGTAGTTCACTCCATCCAACTCATAGATCTGAGGCTTTAGAGTTTTGAGTTTAAAATTCAATCGATCCGAATACTTTTTAGCGTATCGGACAAAAAATGTCTCTAAGTGTTGGTTTGTAAAAGATCTTTCTTGTAGAGTAGTTTTATAATAATCTTCTAAATTAAAATCCAATAATTTAGGAGTTACCAAAGATCCCAGTTTTTCGAAACCCTTTTTGGCGATCTTGATCCTTTGGTCGATCTCCTCTTCCACTTCCCTTAACTTTTTGTTTCCCGTGACGAATCTCATGAAGCTGGAATGAAAATCCAATTCGTCTTCGATGGCTCCGAGTAACTCGTCGGAGTTTCCGATCGATTCTTCGAAAAGTTTGATCTTATTGGAGAGTACTTCTAAAATTCTTTCCGCAACTGTGTCTTTAGAAGCAAAGTTAAAAATAAATACATTGTCCTTCTGACCGAACCTATGAATTCTTCCGATCCTTTGTTCGATCTTTAAAGGGCTCCACGGTAGATCGTAATTGAAGAGAACGTTTGCAAACTGAAGGTTACGACCTTCTCCGCCGGCTTCCGTACAGATCAATATCTCTGAAGTTTTTCTGAATTCGGAGATTGCGTCTTCTTTTGCATCCGCACTTAAAGATCCGTGGAATAATGTGACCTTGTATTCCGATAAAGTAGAAGCTAAGAAATCCTGTGTACTTCTGAATTGCGTGAATATTATAAATTTAGGATGCCCTTCTTTTTTGAGCTTTGCGATCGTTTCTTTCAGCTTCTGGCTTTTGCGATCTTCTTTGATCTTTTTACCCAAAAGGATCAACCTGTTTAAGGACAATAATTCCCTTCTAAGATTTGCCAGATCGGAGGGAGCGGATTCGTCCAGATCGGAAACGAAATCTTCCACTCCTTCCGTTTCATCCAAGTCCCATTCCTCTAATTTGTTTCCGACTGCTTGTAAACGATGGAGCCTATTCTCCAGCATGAACTTACGCTTGGACAATGCGGAAAGAAGTGCGAATACGGATGAATCCAATAATTTCTGGAATACGATCATCACGAACCCGATCGCCCGATTTTGGGTTCTCATCGCTAGATTGTATTCTCTACGAACGTATTCGGTGGTCTCGTCGTAAAATTGTCTCTCTGCGTTGGACAATTCTATCTTTACGGTTTTGGCGAATCGTTTGGTAAATCCGCCCACTTCTACCTTTCTTCTTCTTAAAAGAACTTTCGAGATCTTTTCTTTTAATCCGTTTTTATTTCCAAGAACATAATCGTTTATAAAAGTATGATATGGTCCGAGCAAATTCGGATCCACTAAGTGGACCAGATAATACAGCTCTTCTAATTTTCCTCTAAAAGGTGTAGCGGTAAGAAGAAGCAGACATTCGCATTTTTTGGCGATCTTCTCCGCGAATAGATAAGCTCTAGTGACCTTATGATAATCCCTTCGTAAACGATGTGCCTCGTCAAAGACTACTATATCCCATTTTGTTTTCAGGATCTCTTCGGCATATTTAGGGTTTTTGATAAAGTCTACGGAAGTGATTACATGTTTGAAATTCTTCCAATTTTTCTCGCCCGTGGCTAAGAAGTTCTTTCTTTTAACGATCTCAAAGTCTTCGTTAAATTTATTCTTTAACTCCTGTTTCCATTGGACCAAAAGAGGAGAAGGAGCCACAACCAAAACCTTTTTATAACCTCTCCGAAAGATCAGCTCTTTCATAACCAGAGCCGCTTCTATCGTTTTGCCTAATCCTACCTCGTCCGCCAAAATAAATCTTGGTCTAAGTGAGTTCACTACCACGAAAGTGGATTCTATTTGGTGAGGAAGAAGCCTAGTTCTGGAATTAGATAAAGCGGAAAGTTTATCGTATGCGTGTGTGAGTTTTAACTCGAATGCTTGTAGACTTAGATCGAGTAGCTCAGAATCTGCGAAAGATTCCGTAAATGCGGTCGGATACGCTCCTATAATTTTGAGTCTGTTTGAGTTTTCAGAAACCGTTTTTCTGGTATTTGAAGATGGAAAATAGATCTGGAATTTTCCCGAGTCGGAACTTTCTATCCTTCCAATCCCTAATTCCGGTTCATCCTTGAGATAACAGGAATCCCCTCTGAATCCGCTGGAAGAGTCGGATTCGAAATCTAGACTGAGCTGCAAAGTAGAGTCCAAGATCAAACTCCCCTTTTTTCTCCCCAGATATATTTATGGGTCTGCAAAGAAAGACGCAGATCCGTTCTATTATTTTCTTTGATCCAATCTACAAGGATTTCGGGAGCTAGCTCTCCGAATACGGGAGAAGCCAGAAGATTTCCCTTTAACTTAAAACGATCTATCACTTCCAAAGTCCTATCGAAATCCTTTCTATCTCTAATTACGAATTTAATCTCGTCCAGATTATCGTTTCTATCCCGGACAAATTCCAAATTATCCAAGATCATTTTGTTTTCCATTCCGGAACCGGGGAGTTTGTAATCCAGAGTAAATACCATATTTTCTAAACCGGAGATAGGCTCTGCACCGTTTGTCTCCACCCTCACCCTCGTATAAAGCCCCGAAACTTGCCTCGACTGTTTCAATTTTTCCGCCAATGCCTGGCTGAAAATCCTATTCGAATTTTCTAATGGTTCTCCGCCCGTCAAAAGTATTTGTGTAGGAGAAGAAGTAATGGATCCTATCTCCGAGATCACATCTTCCAACTCCATTTGTTTTCCCGCATTCGGAGAAAGTGCGTACGGAGTGTCGCACCATAATTTGCGATTTCCATCCATTCCGCATCTGAGAGAACATCCCGCAAATCGGACAAAAATGGTAGGCAAACCTGTTGAAATTCCTTCTCCGGAAACGGAGAGATAAATTTCATGAACGACGGATTTCATAGTAAGGAATAGCTCTCCAAGGTACAAGATTTTTACCTGCTTTCTTTACCAGAATCCAGAAAAAACCGTTTATTAGAATACCAGAATGATTTTTGGCCCGATCCAGTCAAGATGGGGCTATCAAAATCGCGAAAAAAGCTTGTTCAAAGACCTTTGTACGTGTAATAAATTTGGAAGCCTTTTTGAAATCATTTTCGCGTTTAAAAAGTCACAGAACGTCTTTCATGAAATTTTCCTTTTTAGAAAAAATCAAAGAAAAATCCCAATTCTTACAATGGAAAGTGCTGATCGGCTTTTTCTCCCTTACCTTACTATTGATCATAGCGAGTTTGATCAGTTTGTACGGAATGATAGAGTTAAAGAACTCCGGAGTTTTAATAGAACATACATTTACTGTCATCGAAGAAATCGACCAATGTAAGAGTATTACTAGAGAGATCGGTCTGGCCCAAGCATATAAGGGTAACTCCGCTTTCGAAAATACAAGATCGTTATTCTCCAACTTGAAAAGCGAAATTAAGATCTTACAGAATTTGATCAAAGACAATCAGATCCAACAAGTGAGGCTCCAAGGAATTTCCAACCTGATCACAACTGCGGAAAAACAACCCAGGTCCTTCGAATCCAAAAAGGGAATTATACTGATAGAGATAACGGAACTTCTGAACCATATGCAGGAGGAGGAATTTAAGCTCCTAAACAAAAGGAATGCCACCAATTCTTTGAGAGGGACCAGAGTCGCTTATTCCCTGCTTACTTTAGTAATAGTTTCCTTTCTGGTTGTAGGTTACGGTTCCTATACCGTCCAAAAAGATATCAAAGAAAAGAGAAGGATCACTGATAGATTGATCGAAAGTGAATCCAGGCTTCTTTCCATTTTGGACAATCTGCCCTCTGCATTTTGTATGATGGATCTGGACGGAAGAACTCTATTTCACAACCAAGTATTCGCAAATCGTTTCTTAGCTAACAAAGACAAAAGACAGGATATGGGGCTGGAAAATCTTTTTGGAAATGAGAAAGCCCAGTTCATTTCAACGATAATAGCGAAATCGTTGGAAAAACAAGGTTCCTTGGATTTCGAACTAGACCTAGTCGTTTCCGAAGAAGAAAAAACATTCTATTGTGTGATCGTTCCCTTAGTGGACTTAGAGGGAGAGGTATATTCCGTCTGCGGGTTATTCACGGATATTTCTGTTCGCAAAAACTACGAACACGATCTCAAAAAAGCCAAAGAAGAAGCTGAAAAGGCCAACCGCGCTAAGTCTGAATTTTTGGCGATGATGAGCCATGAGATCAGGACTCCTATGAACGGAGTGGTCGGAATGACGGAACTTCTGATCGATTCCAATCTAAATACCGAACAAAAAGAATACGCAGAGATCATTCAAAAAAGCGGAGAAAGTCTGCTTAATATCATCAACGATATTTTAGATTATTCTAAAATTGAATCCGGAACCTTGTCTTTGGAGATCAGAGAATTTTCGGTTATCGAAACGATCGAGGAGGTTTTGGACTTATTCAGATCTCGCGCCGCTCAAAAACAGATCGATCTTGTCTATTATCTGGACCCGAATGTGCCCGACAGGATCTTTTGCGATAGTTTACGACTAAAACAGATCCTGATCAATTTGATCGGGAACGCGTTAAAATTCACCGAACAAGGCGAGATTTTTTTATCAGCCGAGGTTTCCAAATTAGAAGGGAAACTGTATACGATCTTATTTGCGATCAGAGATACAGGGATCGGAATTCCTGCTGAAAAACAAAAGGAACTATTCCAACCATTCTACCAAGTGGACACATCTTCCACAAGAAAGTACGGAGGAACAGGACTTGGTCTTTCCATATCTTCCCGTTTAATAGAAATGATGGGGGGAGTAATTTGGGTAGAAAGTGAATTGAACGTAGGCACGACCTTCTCCTTTTATATTCAGGTAGAAGGAAACAACCAAACGAAAATCGAATCAAAAGCGACAAACTCGGAATTAGAAAATAAAAAAGTACTCATACTAGATGATAATCCTACCAACCTCAAGATACTCGCGTATCAATTGCAGATATTAGGTCTTATTACATTCTCCGCCAAATCCAAGGAAGAGGCATTAAACCTACTCGATCTGGACATTATGCCTGACATAGGGATCTTAGATTTTAATCTTCCCGGAAATACGGGGATAGAGATAGCTCAAGAAATCCGCAAAAAGAATTTTCATTTCCCATTAGTGCTCCTATCTTCTTCTTTCCTGGACCCTAAGGACAAAGAACTCGCGGTCGAATTATTTGCGGGAGAACTGAGTAAACCGGTAAAGAAAAAAGATATAGAAAGGATTGTGACGGAAATTTTAGCGGAAGGTGGAAGTAAAGCTAAAGCAAATACAAGATCCTCGTATCTTGCCAGCCAAAAAGAAATGTTAAGTTCCCAATTCCCCTTTAAGATCATGGTGGCTGAAGACAATGAGATCAACCAAACTCTGGCGAAAAGAATTATCCAAAAATTAGGATACGAACCGTTTATCGTTCCGAATGGAAAAGAAGCTTTGATCGCTCTGAGAGAAAAGAAGATCAATCTGATCTTTATGGACGTTCATATGCCCGAGATGGACGGACTACAAGCAACTCAAGTCATTCGAAATACTTGGCCTCTGGAGTCGCAACCGTATATCATTGCTATGACTGCGGCCGCAATGCAAGGAGATAGGGACCTTTGTCTGCGTGCCGGAATGAACGATTATATCTCGAAACCGATCGTTTTCGAAGAGCTGGTCCATGTGATGAGAAAAGCTGGGAATGCACTCTTTCCAAAGTCTAAGGCATAAAGTCCTAAACGCCGGATTTTACATCGGCACCAAGTCATAAAAAACCGTCCAAAAATCGATGAATTCTGCCGATCTTTAAATTTAGAGGACCTCACTCTTCTATGTCCAGGACCAGTGCTATTATACTCATCTCATTCTGTTTTCTTTTTCTTTTTTCGGAAACCGGGACAAGCCAAGAAGAAAAGGAAACTGCTTCCTCCGATACCAGGAAGGCGATCCTTTGGACGGGAGAACTTCTTTCCGTTTATAGGAACAAAGGAAAAGCTAAGATCAAAATAGGTAGGAATTCCTACTTCTCCGAACGTTCCGAAGAGGAGATCAGAGGAATTCTCAGCGAAAGATCGAATCTACCTTTATTCAGAAAACCGAAAATGGAAGAGATAGGCGCTTTCCAAATAGAGAATATAGAAGTAGAATTCGGAAAAGTAGGAAAACTCACTAAACCGGTTTCCATAGAACTAAGAGGAAGTTTTACAATTGCAGAAGGTAAGCCTGCTAAATTGATCGGCGTGGGACTTTTGATCGGGGCGTATGGAGAAGAAACATTCTACCAAGACCCTGCTAGATTTGATGCCACAGATGTGGTCCGAAATCGTTTAGCTAAAAATATTCTCCATCCGAAAGACGGAAAAGAAATGGTGCTCGTTCACACCGGTTATGAATCCAACGGAAAGATTTTATACGAGCATATGGGATATTTCCTATACGGACAAGGTTCCGATCCGGGAGACGATAGTTATAATCCTAAATTCGTAACACCCGACAGATCCAGCTTAGAAGAAATTCCTTCCTTTTATATAGATAAGTACGAAGTCACCAATAAAGAATATAATAAATTCTTAAAAGAGACCGGCACTCCTCCTCCTCCCCATTGGGAAAACGGAATATTCCCAAAAGGAAAGGAATACCATCCGGTAACCAACCTTACGTATAGAGAAGCGGAAGCATATTCTAAATGGGCCGGGAAAAAGATCCCGAGCGAATGGCAATGGGAGAAAGCCGCCAGAGGAACAGGACTTGTTTGGAGATTATTGAAGGACGAGAGTTACGAATTTATCTCCCAACCCCAAGATTACCCTTTCGGCAATGAATTCGATTCCGCACTTTGTAATACAAGAGAAAGCGGAAGCAGAGGAACGATATCCGTTTATGAACTTCCTTCCAAAGGCCAAAGTCCCTATGGTGCGATCGGAATGTGCGGAAACGTTGCGGAATGGACCAGCTCTCCTTATATTCCTTATCCGGGACATCGACCGAATTCGGGAAGATTCGGAAAACATCTAAAAGTGATCCGAGGCGGTTCTTATTCAAGCACCAAAGAAGAAGCTAAAGTATACGCCAGAGACTTCGGAGGAATTCCCAATCTATTGAATGATCGAAAAGCAGGTCTCCGATTGATCACGGAAGTGAAAAATTAAAAAGTTTTTAATTCACTTTTGTTTTCAGGAGTTTTTTATCCAAGGTCTTAGGGGCAATTTTGCTCAATATAAGATCGATCTTTTCTCCAAACTTCGAAGGAAAAATTTCCCTTTTTCTTTGTTCAATACCTTTCAATATCTTTTTAGCGACGGCATGTGGATCCAATCCCTTCTTTTGTTTTTCATCCATTATCCCGTGAGGAGAACCGTCTTCGGAAAGCGCTTTAATCGAAATATCCGTTTTAACGATACCTGGAAAAACAGTCATAACGTGTATGCCCGTCTTATCGTTTTCCAGCCGAATACTATCCATAAAGGCTTGGACCGCATGTTTACTGGCAGCATAACCGGATCTAAACTGGGTGGAAAACTTTCCCAATAACGAAGAAACGGCTACCACATGTCCTTCGCTTTGCCTAAGATCGGATTCCAGTAGACCGTATAAGATCACTAATGGGAAATAATTCGTATCCATTAACGTGTAAAAAACCTTAAGCTCGGTTTCAGCGGCGGTTCCTCGCATGGAAACTCCCGCACAATGAACGAAGCCGTCGACTCTCTTGAATTTTTTCCGAAATTCTTCCACCGCTTTTTTTAAATCGGATTCGGACATCACATCCGCTTGCAGAACTAAAATTTTATCCGGATGAGAAGCGGAATTTTTCAATTCCTTAAGGGCTTCTTTCCTTCTGGCAATAGCCGCCACGTATGCTCCTTGCTTTTCCAACTCTAATGCGAGAGCCCTGCCAATACCCGAGCTTGCTCCTGTGACTAAAAAAACCTTATCCTGAAAAAACGACGCCATCCCTAAAATCCGTAAAGTAGGGAGTAGAATAGATAAGAATGTTAAAAAAGCAAATCAAAACGTTGTAAAATCCTTTCAGGTCTATCGCTCGGGAAAAAAAAGGAACCAGGAGAATGTATGGCGCTTTCCCAATTAAAACAAAAGATCAGATACAAAGACTGCGGTTTCCAGCGTAGATACGAGAGTAGATATTATTGGTTTCCGGAAGAAAGTCCTCCGAGTTGCCTGATAGAAGTCAGCCAAAGAGATCCATATCATGACATGACCTTATATATGCTCGTGAACTTAGCTACGATGAAAATTATGGACTTGGATGTGGAAGAAGATCGAGTTCCTTACGAAACCTGTCCACATGCGATCAAAACGTATTCTTATCTGATCGGAGAAGATATATCTTATAACAAAATTATGAGAAAATTTCCCGAAGACAAAACGATGGGCTGCCTTCATATCAACGAACTTTTACAAAACGCAGCTCAAAGTTTTTCTTCCGCTTATGCGTTCTTCTTAAAAGAAAGAAATTTCCCACCTGAATGGGACGAGTATAGAATGTACCAAGGAGACTTGGACCCTAAATCCAGAAGAGAGATCGGAAGGCATTGGTGGATGAAGGATAAAGGTGTCCGAAATTCCTGTTATAGTTTTTCAGACAGACATGAAACTCCCGAATTGAAGCAGCAGGTGAAACCTCTTGACAGTATCACATCTTTGATGGTAAAAGAATTCCGAAGCGCCAGAGGGGATCGTTAGAGTTCCTTTATTGAGCCTCAATTTTGCCCGCTTAGCTCAGGGGTAGAGCATTTCCCTCGTAATGAAAAGGTCGCCGGTTCAATTCCGGCAGCGGGCTGTTTTATTTCCCCCTAAATTCCGATCTTATAACATGATGATCCGAAGATTTGCGGCCTTAATTTTATCCTTTTTTGTTTGCCCTTTATTTGCGGACAGCATTCAGAATTGTGATAAAAAAAATATCTGTTCTTCCATCGAAACGGAAAATGATCAAACGTCCGTCTATCTCCAAGCCAAAAACCTGATCCCCGGAACTCATATCACCGTCTATACTGCAATCGAAGGTTCTAATATAGAAACGGAACCTCAAAGCCCGATCTCATTCGTATTAAACGATCCGGAAAAGAAGAAGGTCCTGACCTTCAAAAAGAAAGAGAATGCGGAAGCCTCTGGCCCAGTATCAGTATTAGCAGTTGCATATTATGGAAACTTATCCGCAATCCACGATGATGCTTACGTATACACGCTTCCTTATGAAGGTAAATCTTGGATCTCGGTAGGTTATAATAGCGGAGAAGAACATAAAGGCGGAGGAGCTTATTCTTTGGACTTTGTCCTTCCGGAAGGCACTCCACTTTTGGCCGCAAGAGACGGGATTGTAGTCGAAACGGAAGATAAATTTACGGAAGGAAGAAGGGACCCAAAACTCATAGATAAAGCGAACCGGATCGTGATAGAACATTCCGACGGAACAGTCGCAATTTATGGACATTTACAATCCAAAGGTGTATTCGTAAAACCCGGAGATAAAGTTAGCGCAGGGCAAAAAATCGGGCTCTCCGGAAATACTGGATTCAGCACAGGACCTCATTTACATTTCGAAGTTTATAAACCGGAAGAGAACCGAAAGAAAAAAAGTTTTGCGACGATTTTCAAAACGGAATCGGAAGAAAAAGAATATTTAAGCGAGGAGAATGCTTACTGGACACCGGACGGAAAAACTCCTCCAGGATTTCCGATCACAAATGTGGAAGAATTTTGTTTCAGCCTATCCATTCCGGATCCTGATAAAACATCTTCCTGTATTGATAAAATCCAAACAAAACGGAAATTTTATCTTTCGATACCGATCTATAAATCCGGGCCTTATACTTTTAAGGCGGAGTTCATCTCTCTAAAAACGAAAAAAACAAGTTTTACGTTTCAGGAAAAGATCCCGGGTGGGATCAACTTCGAGGCCTGGGAAATACTGCAGATCTTAATTCCCGGAAAGTATAAGATCAAATTCTATCTAGAAGAAAAAGAGATCGGAGAAAGATCGCTACAAATCCTTCCTTGACCTAAATACGCTTTCGGGTGAAAAGGATCGATCCATGTCTAATTTTATAGTAATCGGACTTTGTTTTCTATTCGGGATACTGATCCGCAGCAAAGGAAAATTTCCTTCCGATTCACATAAGGTTATCAATTCATTTATCATTTCCGTTTCGCTTCCTTGTATGGAATTCGGACCTCTGCGTCATGCTTCTCTGGATGGGAACTTTTTAACTTTTGCTTCCATGCCTTGGGTTCTGTTCGGATTCGGATTTTTATTCTTCAGCTTAGTTGGAAAACTTTTACATTGGAAAGAAAGTACGGTAGTATGCCTTTGCCTTTCTGCGGGATTAGGAAACACTTCCTTTTTGGGAATACCGCTAATAGAATCCTATTATTCGAAAGAGGGACTTCCTACAGTACTCATTATAGACCAGCTTGGAACTTTTCTCACTCTTGCCATTCCCGGGACTTATTTAGGGACAAGGGCAAGGCACGCGCTCCAATCCTCCGAAACAAAATCCTCTATTTGGAAGATATTATTCACCTTCCCTCCCTTCATCGCGTTATTGGTATCTTTAGTTTCTCGTCCGATTTCTGTTCCTCCTGAGCTTGAATCAGCGATTGCAAGGATCGGAGACACCCTCATCCCACTTGCTCTTTTTTCAGTCGGATTCCAACTTCCTGGGACCATTCGCGTCAATTCCGAAGAACCAAATGCCGAAAATCCCAAAAGAGAATCAGATAATTCTTTTAGGATGAGAATTCCTTTGTTATTCGGTTTAATATTCAAATTGATCATAGGTCCCATCTTGGTCTGGCTTTGTTTCGGAACATTCTTCCATTATTCAGAAAAGAATCTAGACTCTGATTTTCTCAGAAATTTTAAGATACTCATCATGGAATCCGCTATGGCTCCCATGATCACCGGAAGTCTTCTCGCAGCGGAATGGGGACTTGCACCTAGACTTGCTGTTTCCTTAGTTGGAATCGGAATACCGCTTTCTTTTCTAACGACCTTGGGATTGTATTACCTCCTGGAGAATCAGGCGTGGACTGGAACGATCTTTTTCGGGCAGTAAAAACAGGTAATAACGGAACCCTTCGCGCCTTATTATCCGAGGCAGCGACAAGAGACGGTTTTGCAGAAGAATTTCCTGAACTAAGAGATTCATACGGCTGCGGACTATTGTACTGGGCTATCAAAGAAGGAAATAAAGAGGCTACCGGTCTTTTAGTCGAATACGGCTCCGATCCGAATGAGACTAGCTCTAGGGGAGAAACAGCACTTCTTCTCGCATTGGAATCGGAGAATCCGGAGCTCACAACAATCCTACTGGATTATGGAGCGGATCCCGAACTCAGGGATATGGATGGCAACACTCCCTTAACCAGAGCGATCAGTTCCGGAAAATTAGAATTAGTAGAGATATTATTCGATCTACCCAATCATCCTCCGGATATAGAATCTAGAAACGGAGAAGGTTATTCCCCTCTTCTACTCGCGGTGGATATGGGTCATTTAGAGATCGCGGAATATCTTGTCTCCAAAGGTGCGGATCCTAAAAAGAAAAATTCGGAAGGCCGGACCATTCTTCATCTCACCGCGTTACATAATGATTATGAAATCTTGGATCTATTTTCGGAGAATAAAGAAGTACGTTCTTTATTAGAGAATAAGGACCAAGACGGAAATACTCCTCTTCTTCTTTCTGCATTGTACGATAGCGTAGAGTGTTTGGAAAGATTGCTGAACTTAGGAGCAGATCCTTTGGCTAAAAATCTAAGCGGTAAAACAGCCAAAGAAGAAGCTTATAGAATGAAATTCCATCATACTTTGAAGGTCATTGACAAGGCCACAATCTCCTTATTGTTTAGAGCTGCTTCCGAAGGAAAAACGGATATAGTAGAAAAGATCTTAAGCAACGGTTACGAAGCAGAAGTCCGGGACATTCTTGGCCGGACTCCTTTACTACTTGCCGTAAAATCGGGAAAAACGGACCTGATCGAGTTATTAGTAAAAAATGGGGCTTCTCCTTATTCCACAGACAAGGAAGGAAATTCTCCTTTAGCGTTAGCCGAAGTTTCCGAAAGTCCGGCCCTCCAGCAGATATTTAAACAATTCCTGAATCCGGAAGAAGGAAAGTAATTTAGATCCTACTTCTTTTTATGATCTTTTCGAAAAGTTCTTCGGGATCAGCGCTGACTTCTATCCATTCTCTGGTCTGAGAATCTAAGAAACCTTCCTCGACCATATGATCCAATTGTTGCAATAAGGGATCGAAAAATCCGTTTACATTCAATATCCCGATCGGTTTGGAAAGAACTCCGAGTTGATTCCAAGAAGTTACTTCGACCAATTCTTCTAAGGTTCCGATCCCGCCGGGCAAAGCGATAAAAGCTATGGATTTTTCGTACATGAGAAGTTTTCTTTCATGCATGGTTGGAACTAAGATAAGTTCCGTAATTCCTTTATGAGCAATTTCTTTATTCGTTAGGAACTCGGGAAGAACTCCGATTACTGATCCGCCTTTTTCTAAAACGGAATCGGCAACGGCTCCCATCAATCCGGAGGTTGCTCCTCCATACACCAGCCCAATTCCCTCAGTGGCCATTAGATGACCTAAGAACACTGCGGCTTGGTGGTAACGTGGTTCTTTACCAGGTCTAGAACCGCAGAATATACAAATGGCTGGTTTCATCTGGGTCAGGATCGATTTTGAAGTAGGTTTGGCAACCTGATTTGAGAGAAGGAGCAGATCTGAAGAAAGATTTCGGACCTAACCTTGGTTCGGATATATGATGATCTCCGTATAAGGAAATTCCTGTTTTAAATCGTCTAGTAAAGATCCCAAGATCTTAGGGTAATCCAAAGGATGAACATTCTTTTTAAATTCCAATCGGAACTCAAGAAATTTCCTTTCCCCTTTGGACCTGGCCTTTAGATCGTAAACCTTAGAAACCTGGGAAAACCGATCCGAAAGGATGTTTTGGACAATCTCTTTGTATTCGTCCGAAAAGTCGAAACCCATACCTCAAAACTTGGAATTTTAAGAAAATACTTCCTCCCTTTTTTCATTCTTTCTATAAAAAAGAATTGGAGTCTTGCGTCAA
Source organism: Leptospira sp. WS58.C1 (assembly GCF_040833995.1). Classification (NCBI taxonomy): domain Bacteria; kingdom Pseudomonadati; phylum Spirochaetota; class Leptospiria; order Leptospirales; family Leptospiraceae; genus Leptospira; species Leptospira cinconiae. The sequence continues at coordinate 265,922 of NZ_CP162137.1, read as the reverse complement.
AGATACTTAGTCTTTCCGATTACAAAGCTACGCGAAATACTTAGAGGTAAACCTTGCAGACTTTCCTGAAACTTTCCGCATCCATATTTTTAGGTATATTTTTATTCGTTTCCAGTCCCGTACTTTCCCAGGGGAAATTACCGGATCCGGAAACCTTAGAAAAAGAAGCAGACGAGCTGGAATACCAAGCAGGTAAATCGCAGGTCCAAGCCGAAAGAAGAAGACTCGCATTACTCGCGGCAGAAAAACGAAAGCAAGCGGCAGACGTTCGGAACGAACTTCATGATAGGGAATTGTCCAAACCCTACAATAGACCTACTTTGGATATCCAATTCGCTGCATTACAATCCACCTGGGAATCGGAAGTACTAGCCAGACAAAAGAATATCGGTGTTAATAATTTTAATACGATACTGTCCGCTTCGGGCGCTTATGAAAATGCGCAAACAGCCGCGGCAAATGCCGGCGTAAATCCGAACTTATTAAACGATAGTATCACTAGTTATTCCAGCCCCCAAGGAAATACTAAGACCGCCTTTCCTATTAAACTTTCTTATTTGAATACGGCCAAAACTTTCGGAATAGAATTCAATTATTTGGATCTAAAGATCAAACCTTCCTATACGACAGTGGATACCGCGTCAGCATTGTCCGCTCTTGCTCCGGTACAATTTCATTCAGTTCAATACAGAAGATTGGATTATTCTTTGAACTTTGCTTGGTACATGCAAACCGCAACCGGAAGGATAGGTATTGCTGTCGGAGCAAGGAATTTGGATATCATTTCCAGCGAATACGGAGTGATCCCCGGGAATTATGGATTCGGAAAATCGGAAGAAAAAGCGGGCGGATTAGGTCCTCAGATTGGAGTTCGGATCTTCAAAAATTTTAACGCATTCTTATTAGGACATTTTAAAGCGGACTATTTTAGAACTTTAGGACATTATAATAGAAACACGCAAGGTATTCTGAATGGAATCGGAGGACCTTATATTTTAGATACAGCTCCTCCAGGTGGACTAAAGGAGAATGTACTCAGTAGGACCGGATATGAGATCGATGTGGGACTTTCTTTACTCAGAAGCCGTTGGTTAAAATATACTTTAGGGTTCCAATACACGGAATTGATCTCGAAGGTTTCCGGTTACAATTATAATCCGAATGTTATTCCCGGATCACCTGGAGATGTATTATTCTTAAATCAGGTTTCCAAACCTTTAGATCAGATCTCTACAGGATCCGCCTTACAAAAAGAAGTACATGATAAATTCTACGGAATTTACTTAAGTTTAACTTTAACGATTTAAGGAAAGAAGAATGAAAAGCGCCGCTTATGGCTGCGGCGCTTCAAGCTGGAAAAATTAAGCTGCTTGGGTGGAAGCGACAAATCCGTTCTTTTCCAATAAATAATAGGAACCGAACAGAACGGAAACGTAAGTAAAGTCTCCGAGCAGACTATATTTGAAGAACGGGATCGCAGCGATATAACATTCTACCAATCCTTGTCCGTTCAAAGTATACATTCCGGATGTCAACCAAACGAAAAAGTTGGTGATCAGGAAGAAAGAAACGGAACCAGCAAGACCGACAATCGCCAAAGATCCAAGACCCAAACGATCTTTAATCTTCATTCCTACGATTGCATACACTACGAATAATCCGTAGACCACCGGGATCATATCGTGAAGACCGATCAACAAGTCGCTAATCAGCATAATTCCTAAAGGAAGAGCGATCGCCAACCAACGGTTAGAGAAATAAACTCCGCCGAAAATGGAAATCGCCAAAACCGGAGTGAAGTTCGGCAAGTGAGGAAGAAAACGACTGAGAACCGCAAGTACTAGTAATGCGAAAGCTACCAAATTTTTAGATAGTGACATGTTCTTTCTGGTATCCTTTTTACCCGATCTTACCATAAACCTTTCAGATTGGAAAGTACTTAGGTTTAAACAGGGATTTTCGGATAGGATGGGAGGATAAATCCACCAGTCAATCTTCATTTCCGGGAAAAAGGCTGGGAATTCGGAATCGAAAATCGAGCCTAGTATTTAATGAAAGCTCCCGACCCGAAAGACTATCCGAACTCGATGGCATTTCTCCAAGACATAACTTCTAAACTCAGAAGTCCGGAAGGTTGTCCTTGGGATAGAGAGCAGACACATTCTACCCTAGTGCCTTATTTAATCGAAGAATCTCAGGAAGTTGTAGAAGCAATACTTCAAGGGAACGACGAGCATACCAAGGAGGAGCTGGGGGATCTATTATTTCAAGTGGTACTTCATTCCCAAATTGCATCCGAAAGAGGTGCATTCGATTTGGAAGAAGTCGCAAAGGATGTTGCCGAAAAACTTGTATTACGGCACCCCCATGTATTCGATCCGGAAACAAAGGATATCTCTTCGGCTAACGAGGTCGTCGCCAACTGGGATCTTTTCAAAGAAAAAGAAAAACAGCTCAGACAAAAAACTTCCAAACCGAAATCCATCTTATCCGAAGTCCCTGAAACATTCCCTTCCCTATTAAAGGCGGAAAAATTCCAGAAGAAGGCAGCTAAAGCCGGTTTCGATTGGGAAAACATAAAAGGTGTAGAAGAAAAGTTGAATGAAGAACTTCAGGAATTCTTGGAGGAGATCAGAGGCATTTCGGATCCTTCTTCTAATCAAATCAGGATAGAAGAAGAATTGGGAGATCTTCTTTTTACTATAGTGAACCTAGCAAGAAAGCTGGGAGTATCCGCTGAATCTTCTCTTACGCGAACCAATACAAAGTTTAAACATAGAATAGAATATATGGAAGCACGCTTAGGAGAATCGGATCGCAAGTTTTCGGAAACACCTCTGGACGAACTAGAAAAACTTTGGAACCAAGCTAAGAACGGAATCCGAAAACAAACTCAAAATCCTTTGGAAGAAAAGCAGGCAATCGTTTCGGAATTGATCCGAGGACTTTCTTCTTTTTTGATATGGAAACAAGATCCTGAAACGGATTGGCCAAAAACGTATCGTTTTTCTCATCAATCAGCTGAGTATTCTTTGATATTCTCGGCATTCGGCTCTATGACAGTATTGCCTAATACGGATCCTTGGGGGAGAAAGGCCCAGCCGATCTTCTATCTAAATGTATCCGAAAAGATTCCCGGAACCTGGGAAGATTTGTCTGGAAATTTTTATAAAACCCAGGAAGATATATATGAGGCTATATTAGGATCGATCCGTGATTATAATCTTCACTCCTGAAGCCCGCGTTGCGGACTATAGATCGCTTTGCTCCTGAAGCCCGCGTTGCGGACTATAGATCGCTTTGCTCCTGAAGCCCGCGTTGCGGACTATAGATCGCTTTGCTCCTGAAGCCCGCGTTGCGGACTATAGAAAGTCGGTTTTCGGGAAAGAAGGGTGATCCGTTATGGGATATAACGTTAATAAATCATATAATAAATTTCCTTAATAAAGACACGGATTTTCCAATCTAGATCAAAAGTTCTATTCGTCTCCAATACCATGAACGCGAACCGGGAAATACCTCAGCAAGACAGCCTAAGAGAGGGCTCCGGTTTGCCTGCGGAAAAACTTAAAGTACTTATTGTAGATGCAAGTAAGGTCATCCTTGAAATTATCTCCTCCGAATTCTCCTCATCTTTATTCGAGGTCCAAAAAATATCTCGTATAGAAGAAGCCGCACTACTTGCTAAAGAAAAAAAATTCGATCTGATCACTTTAGGAATCTATTTAGAAGGAGGGACCGGATTCGATCTTTGCAGAAAAATTAGAAGCAAGGATAAGAAGGAAAAATTCGCATCCTCGGGAGCCAGGATCATATTCGTGACATCCGATTTTACGGAAGAAAATCGGATGATCGCTCACAATGTAGGTGCAGACGGTTTTATTGAAAAAACCCAAGACCTGAAATCCTTTCAGTCCACGATCGACGAAATCATAAAAGATCTAGTGGAAGAGAAAAAGGATCCTTCTCAAAAAAATCCTAGTTTAACAAAACGCAAATTACTGATCATAGACGATTCCGAATTGAACCTGATGTTATTCAGGAGATTACTGGAATCTAAAGGAGCGGAGGTCCAAACCGCAATTTCAGGAAAACATGCACTCCAGATTTTGGAAAAAAATCCACAGGAATTCGAAGCGATCTTTACGGATATGTATATGCCTGATATGAACGGGAACGAATTCTGTAGTATCGTCCAAAAAAACCCCGCATATTCTCAGATCCGATTGGGGATCACTTCAGCCGCTGAGGAATCCTCTTTTGCTTTGGATAAGATACCGAGCGGTGTAGAGTTATTCTCCAAACCGTACGATATACAAGAGATCTGTAAATTTTTGAAATAAGTACACAGCGGAAATTTATTCGCTTCCTTCCTGAAGTCTGCGTTTCAGGTTAAAGAAACTCGATACCGACAATCACGTCCGGATGACATTCCCGTCTGATATCACCTTCTATTTTAGGTAATTTGGAGAACCAGGTTTTGTTTTCGAATTGTAGATCGATCCAGTAAAAAAACAAATTCGCTTCTCCCAATTCGTTTTGGATCTTGAGTTCTCCGAAATCTTTTTTGATCTCTCCTATCCTTTCGAACGTTTCCCCATTTTTGGTTTTATAATGTATCTCCCAAGGTTCGGCCTTATGAGGAATACCTTGAGAATTCGGTTTTCCTGGAACCAGTTTCCAAGCCTTGAGAAGAATTCTGGCTACTTCTTCCGACTTTAATGTTTTTGAATATTGTACATTCTCTCTCGTATGTTTAAATGAGAATTCTTTAGGTGCGGATTTCCAAGTCCCGGTGATCGTCCTACCGTCACAAAAAAATGCCTTCACAGTCGGACCTGAATTCTGGTTATTCGAAGAATTGGAAGGACTAGGCGCATCTCCTCTTGCATCCAAACTTGGTTCGGTCGGAAGAGTCGGGTCCTTAGGTAAACTAAGTTTTTGGCCGAAAATCGCTGTGACCGAAAACAAAAAAAGAAGGAGCCATAATTGGCTCCTTCTTCTGATTGTGTCTTTAAATTTCACGGGTAAAAATCCCATCCACTTAGAGGCGTTTTTGGATCGCCTCCATAAACTGGAAGGTATCCAATTGTTTCGGGCCTTTTGTAGTAGTAAGTAATACCAAGTCCTTGGTCATCTCTCCCGCTTCGATCGTATCGATTACCGCCTTCTCTAATTTTTGAGCGAAAGCAACTACGTCAGGAGTTCCATCCAATTCTCCTCTCTTAGCAAGAGCTCCAGTCCATGCAAAGATAGAAGCTACAGAGTTGGTAGAAGTGGTTTCCCCCTTTTGATACTGACGATAGTGACGAGTCACAGTTCCGTGAGCCGCTTCGTATTCGAATTTTCCGTCAGGAGAAACAAGAACGGAAGTCATAAGTCCTAACGATCCGAATCCGGAAGCAACCATATCGGACATCACATCTCCGTCGTAATTCATAAGGGCCCAAAGCATTCCGCCAGGATTCTTAACGATCTGAGCGACCGCGTCGTCGATTAGGTAATACCAGTATTCGATACCTGCAGCTTTGAGTTCCGCTGCTCTTTTAGTGGAAACTTCGTCGAAGATCGCACGGAAACGAGCATGATATTTTTTGGAAATAGTATCTTTTGTAGCGAACCAAACATTGATCTTTTCGGAAATCGCGTAATTGAAACAAGCTTCTGCAAAGCTATAGATGGACTTGTCCAAGTTGAACTGTCCCATCACAACTCCAGGTCCGTCGAAGTCGTTGATAGTTACTCTTTCTTTTTCTTTTCCGTCTTTTGTAGTAAATACGATCTCTACTTTTCCAGCTTCCGGAATATATAGCTCGGTGTCTTTATAAAGGTCACCGAATGCGTGACGACCGACAACGATCGGTTTTTGCCAGGACCTAACTCCGGAAGGGATATTATTTACGATGATCGGTTTACGGAATACGGTTCCGTCCAGAATGGAACGAATGGTACCGTTCGGGGACTTCCATTCTTTTTTGAGTTTGTATTCAACGACTCGATCTTGGTTCGGGGTGATGGTAGCACACTTAACACCCACTCCGTATTTTAAAATAGCATTAGCGGAATCTACAGTGACCTTATCTTCCGTTTTATCGCGGTATTCTACGCCTAGATCATAATAATCTAATTCAATATCAAGATAAGGATGAATAAAACGATCCTTAATTTCTTTCCAAATTATGCGTGTCATCTCGTCCCCGTCGAGTTCGACGAGAGGAGTTTTCACCTTAATTTTAGCCATTGGAATGCTCCTTAGAATGTCAAATGGATGCAGGTTTAAACCTTAGGTTTTTCCATTTTCTAAGGACTTAGGACTTCGGGAAAGAAGGATTCTCCTTTATTTTTAAGATTCCGTTTCGGAGGTAGTATAGGTTTTGGGTGGAAAAATAATTAATGGCGACCGGAAGGGAAACAATACCCAGGACCGAAAAATAACGATATTTTAAAGAATCTTTTCCATTCAGACCGGTGATGGACTTTTCTAAACGTAAAAGTATCTTTTTCCAGCGTTGTAAGGTAGGAAGAAGAGAAGGATTACATCCTTCGAAATACAGACCTTCTGCGGAACTAACAATTATATCTTTTAAATTACTGGGAAGTGCCGGAGAACCGAACAGATCTCTTACTTTGACCAAGTCTTTTTCGACCTCGGATTCTGTTTGTCTTGGAATCGGAAGAATAGAACTGATCCCTAATGAAACCGGAAGGGAAAGACGAAATAAAAAGTCCGAAGCGACAATAGAATTCAGATACCTTCGAATTGTTTCACCCAACGCGTCGGTATGATCCAGCTGTGAATCGCTTAGATCCTTTACGGTTTGGATAGTGTACTGGCTGAGCTTGATCTTTTCCGTCCAGAACAGGCCCAGTAATTCCGTTTCCATGTAGGTAAAGAGTACATTTTTTACTTGGCCTTTTTTGGCAATCTCTATCTTGAACTTCGAATCCTGTTTGGACTATACCACTTACTGGGAAATGGATGGCACCCAAGGAATAGGTCCTATTACGAACGATAGGATCTATTCCTCTTCACACATCAATTCCACCAAGTAACCGTCCGGATCTTGGAAATTCAGAAAAAGTGTCTTAGAAGATTTACGAACACCATATTCCAATCTTTGAGAGAACAATCTTTCTTCGATCTCACGGAAACTTTTTGGATCTACCCTGATCGCAAAATCACATCCGGACCCGAATACGGGAGAAGAAGGATCATTCTTCTCCCCATAAATCGCAATATTCGATTTTCCGATGCCAAGGACTTTTGCCGCTTTTTCGGTCTCCTCCTCTTGGGGGAGACCGAAAATTTCACGATAAAAATTCGCACTTACTTCCGGATCACGGGAGGTGATGCCGATATGATTCACTTCCATAAACATAATTTTACTCCCTTAATTCGCGATCGATTTGATCTAACTTCTGTTGAAGTTTCAGTCTCATCTTCTCTTTCATCCTACGTTTCCAATGCGCTCTTTCTCGATGACCGTGATGGTGGCCTGGGCCAAACCGAAGTTGTTGCTATGGGATTTTCCTTGGATTTTTTTAATAAGAATTGGTTTGAAACGGAAAAAAAATGATCCAAAAAGGAAAAATTCCGGACCAGAACCCACTCGAATTTAAAATGCTCCGCATAAAAACTCCTGAAGTTCGATACAAAGGTCCCGAATGAGAAAGGTAAGTTTATACCTTGGGTCCCGTTTTTTTCTAAAACTCTAAATTTTTTTCAGCCATTTCCTTCGAAAAGAACCCGTTTCTCCGGAGGATTTTTATGAAGGCGAGAAGAAACAAAGATATAGAGGATCATTTCGGTTGGATGAAATTGAAAACCGATCAACTGGGTTTTTTAGGAATTATACATTCCGTAAATAGATTCTACGATTCTCTCCAAGGCTCCCAATCCAAAGAACTACGTTATTTCCGAAGAAAATTGGTAAAAACGGATTTTAGATATTCTAAAATTTTTATGAAGAAGTTCGGAGATTATGAATATCTGATCTATGCACGGATCGAAACCCAGGGAAAATCGGAATCCGATTCTTGGATCCATGTGGACGGGATCAAAATGGAGAGGGACGAAATGAAGGCAAAAGGAGTCAAGGATCACCCCTCGTATGAGATCAGATGTCTTAGCGATATTTTCGAATCCTCTTGTGTCCCGGCATCCAAGTCGGAAGAAGACAAAATAGATTCGGATTGCGGTTAATTCAAAAAAGGGGATCCGATTCGTTTCAAAGTCCAAACAAATCTGGAAAATTTACTTCCGACGGACAAGAATTGCTTGCCGGAGAATAAAACCAGAGTTAGGAATTGATCCCCATGATTTTTCTATCCGAAAATTCTTCGGCGAACGATTGTTCTTTTAACCGATCCAAAACAATTATTTTCAAATCTGTTCTAGTCATTTTAATCCTTTTTAGCAGTTTAGGAGAATGGAGACTAGAGGCAGACGAAACAAAGATCCAGGCCAGAAAAACAAGCAAATACGAAATGGGATTTCATCCCTATGCTCAGGAAGGTTATTTCCAAGCCTGGAACTATTCCTTTACGGATGACCAGACCTGGATCTTTGCAACGTTCATCGTAAGTAATCTAGGACCAGGTACGAGAAACTCCGGAGTTAGTCTTGTAGTTTACGATAAACAAACCGGTACTCAATTTTCCACAAGAGAATATTCTAGTGACGAACTCAAAGCAGAGAGTGGAAATCTAGAATTAGAAATTTATGATAGTTCCGTTTCTAAAGGAATAGGCGGTCCCGAAATCAAAATGATCACCGACACTGCGGAGCTTTTTATCAGCTATAAAACCGGTTGGTCCAAAGCTGTTTCTCTTTCTGGCGGGAAGATCCGCTTACCCGAAAAAGATAGTTTCGTGCAAGCAGACATGGCATTCTCCTCCGTTCCTGCAAAAGGATATTTAATTTTGAACGGAAATAGAATAGAGCTGAATGGAAAAGGCGGAATGGAACATCTTCTTACCAACTATGAAGTATATAAGTACAGTAAGCGTTGGGAATTGTACCGCTCCATCAATAGTGCAGGAGAAAGATTATTTGCGGGCGGTTTTATCGGGAACGAAAACTTTCCGGAAGAAGAGATACGAACCGTAAGCGCTTTGGACCCTTCCGGAAAAATGTTATTCTCCGCAAAAGTTTTGAAGTCGGAAGTATTAGAATCCGAGACGGAACCTTTTTCAGGATACCATCTCCCTATTAAAGAAAAGTTTTATTTAGATGAAAGCGGTTCCTGTAGTTTAACAATCTCTCGAAAACATACGATCGGACAGATCTATGTTCTTTCCAATATATCCGCGGTACTTCGATTCTTTGTCCGTTTATTTTTTACGAAACCTTACCAGCTCTATTATATAACCGATTCCAAATTGGATTGCGCTCAAGTTCCGGAAGGAATTCTTCCGAAAGATAAAAACTTTCGGGGAATTTTTTCCTATTATCTGATCAATCCTTAAACAGGAAATGATTTCTTTTACAAGAGTCGATTTCAAAAATACTTTCCGGCTTCGCTCTCTTTCGGACAAAAATTTACTCAAAGTAACCGTTCCGTTAATCTTTTTTACGATAGACTCTAAGCAATAGATTTCCGTAATAGATTGCGGTCAGAATGATCATCATCCAAGGGATCAAGTTCCCGTAGAGAACGTAAAATCCGGGAGGAGAATCGATCACTTGGATCTGTTGCCAGCTAGTCTCGGCTTTCATAAGAGAAGTCGACTTACCTTCTATAAAATTCCCCAAATGATCCACATATCCTGAGATACCTGAGTTTGTAGAACGGACTAGCCATCTTCTCCATTCTATCGCTCGAAGTCTTCCCAACTCGAAATGTTGGTCGCTTTCAGTAGTGGTTCCATACCATTTATCATTGGTGAGATTTGCAATGAACTGAGGATTCCCCGAGTCTTTGAACTTTCTTACGAATTCCGGAACGATCACTTCATAACAGATTAAAGGAAGAAAAGAACCCTCGTCCTTCAATTCGGTATGAGTTGGAGAATAATAATTTCTTACGAAATCAGCATCTATTCCTTCCGTTTTTTCCCAAGTAACCGGCAAAACAGTTTGAGGATTTTCCTTAGGGACGGCGGAATAATAGTGTAGAAGATCGAAAGATTCTCCCGGATCAAACCTTCCCGTTTGCGGACTCAGGTCATACATGAACTCGAAAGGCATGGTCTCACCGAACATTACCAAATATTGTTTTTGATAAGCCTGTCTTCTGACACCGTTCGGATCATAGACTACATTATTATTAAAATACCTGAGATATTCTCTTCCGGAACTTTTGATCTTATAAGCCGCATCTATTTCATTAAAGAATACTGATGCTTTGTATCTGTTAGCGAAAGAAACCATCAAAGAGTCGAATCTAGGCCAATAGATCCGATCTCCCATTCTGATCTTTAACAGTTCACGATTCGCAGAGAAATACGGGATCCCAGCCTCCGGTAAAATGATCAGGTCCGGATTTTTACCGGCTCTTTGGACGGCATTCTCCACCATTTTGTCCATTCTACCCATCAGATCTTCGATCACTTCTCGAGGAGATCTTCCCCTCTCGTCGCGTATACTCATTGGAGCATCCGGTTGGACGACTAAGATTTCTAAGGTTTTACTTGGTGTTACGTTCTTCCATTTTACATACAATGAAGAGCCTACGATCACAAAAAGAAGAAGTAACGCTAACGGCAAGGTCCAGAATTTTATAAAATGGGATCTTTTTTCTTTGGACTTTAAAATTTCCGGAAGATGTAACGGATTTGTTTCAAAGATCGTGTAAGAGATCACGAATACTAAGAAGGAAAGTCCGTAAACTCCCGAGATCTCCACTGTTTGAGCGAGTATGATATTTCCGGCCGCAAGATTTCCCCAGTACCAAGGAAACAGTTGGTAACCGATCATGTCCGCCGCCATTCCGCAAACCCCCGCTACCCAAACGCTATGCTTTCCGACTCTTCTGGAAAGAAAGGAATACGAAACTAAAAAGATTGGGAACTTAGCTCCAAACAAAACTCCGGCTAAAAGAAGAATGATAAACGCAATCGGCCAAGGGAAATTCCCGAAGACCATTGCCATATGATGGATCCAATGAAATGCGATGGCATAGAAGAATACCCCGAATAAGAAACCGTATCCTACCAATCTCCAATATCTTCCGGAATATTTATGAGTGATCCAAAACAAACCGAAAGGGGCAATCCAAACTAAATGGCTGAGATAAAATGGAGCGAAGGCTAAGAAGGCAAATGCCCCGGTCCAGAAAAAACAGAAGAAGTCGAAAAACAGTGTTTTTTGAAAATCTCTAAAACGTTGTAAAAAAGAATCCATGAATACCAACGTTGATCGGAAAAAAAACCTTTTGAGTCAATCGATTTAGGTCCCGGTGAAGTGCTTGCCGTAGGAGAAGGAGACATGAGTATACCAATAAAGCTGGTCGGATCATGAGCTCTCCATACTTCAAAATTATCGGTAAAAATCCTCTTCACGGAACTGTAATGCCACAAGGGAACAAAAACGAGGCCTTACCTATTTTAGGGGCCGTCTGTTTAGTTCCTGGCGAAGTAATTATCGAAAACATTCCCCAGATCTCGGACGTACTTATGCTCATGGACGTTCTACGCCATTTAGGAATGGAAGTAGAAGATAAGGGAGAAGGAACCTATTTATTCAGAAATAACGGAGATCTAAAGTCGGATCTTCCTGCGGAACTTTGTTCCAAGATCAGAGGGGCGGTCACACTTGCAGGTCCCATTCTAGCCAAAACAGGTAGAGTGTTTTTACCAAGACCGGGTGGAGATAAGATCGGACGAAGAAGAATGGACACTCATCTTCTCGCGCTCCAAGCCTTAGGCGCTCAGATAGAAGTATTCCCTGACGGTTACGAAATCAGAGGAGACAGGCTCAGAGGCACAGACCTTCTTATGGACGAGGCTTCCGTTACTGCCACAGAAAACGCGGTTATGGCGGCGGTACTTTCCGAAGGCACCACCGTCTTACGTCATGCGGCAAGCGAGCCCCATGTACAGAGGCTTTGTAAATTTTTAGTTTCTGCCGGCGCGAAAATTTCAGGGATCGGTTCGAACATTCTTACGATCGAAGGTGTAAATTCCTTAAAAACTCCGAATAAACCTCATAGGATCGGTTCCGATTATTTAGAGATCGGAAGTTTTATCAGTTTGGCCGCGGTCACCGGCGGAGAAATTTTTATCGGCGATGTGGAGCTGGAAGATATCCGAATGATCCGCATGGTATATTCTCGCTTGGGGATCGAAGTTCGTCCGCAAGACGGAGGTATCTTAGTTCCTTCCGACCAAAAAATGGAGATCATTCCGGATTATCACGGAGCCACTCCTAAAATAGACGATTCTCCTTGGCCTGGTTTCCCTGCGGATATGACTTCCGTTGCGTTAGTCACTGCTACACAATGTAAAGGAACAGTACTCATTCATGAAAAAATGTTCGAATCCAGATTATTTTTCGTGGATAATATCATCTCCATGGGCGCTCAAATTATACTTTGCGATCCGCATAGAGCGATCGTGATCGGACCGAATCGTCTTTATGGTCAAAAAGTAGCCAGTCCCGATATCAGAGCAGGCATGGCAATGATCATTGCAGCTCTTTGTGCAGAAGGTACAAGCTCCATCCATAATATCGTCCAAATAGACAGAGGATTCCAAAACATAGATACCAGACTTAGATCTCTAGGCGCTCATATTGAGAGGATAGGTGAAGAATGAACCGAAAAGACTTCTTCCGGAAAGGCTTAGCAAAAGCTTTTTCCGTAATGGAAGAAGGTGTAAATGAAATTTCCGAAACTTGGAAATCATCTGTAGGGGAAGTTAGTAAGGCGGAACCGGAAAAAGTCGCGCCTAAAAAAACCCAGATCAAAGTCCCAAAACCTAAAATAGTCAAAAGTAAATTTAAAGGATTTCGAAATTTACAATTCCCTCCTGGAGCGGATGCGAAAGGAAAACGATTCTTCTCCAAATGTACTGCTTGCAGCGATTGTATCTATGCCTGCCCTTATTCGGTCCTGTTTCCGGTGCCTGATGATAAAACAGGCAAACATTTTCCTCGTATGGATGTGAATCTGAATGCATGTATGTTATGCAAAGATTATCCGTGTATCTCAGCCTGTGAGACGGGTGCACTTTTACCTTATAAAAAAAATGAGTCTCCTAAATTCGGAAAGGCAAAAGGTTTCTTCCAACATTGTATCAATTCCAGAACGGGAGAAAAAACCTGCGAGACCTGCGCAATCACTTGTCCGATCCCGAATGTAGTCCGGTTCAAAGGAAATAAACCGAGTTTCTCCCAAGACTGCGTGGGTTGCGGTTTATGTGTTTCTTCATGTCCCACGTTCCCAAAGGCGATCCAAGTACAATGAATCGCCTTTCCAAACTTGCTTGTTTGGGTTTTCTATTCTTATCTACTTCTCTATTTGCAGATACGGTCCCGAATAAGATCAGAATAGGAATCTTATCTAAATATTCTCCGGAGAGTGTGCGGATCATCGTCAAAAACGCCAGAATACAATCCTTAGGGAAAAATAGTTTAGAAAAAGATAAAACGATCTTGGTCAGATCGGAAGAAAATGAAATCAGAATAATAGACGGAACCAAAAACTCAAGATCGGAACATATCCTTTTTTCAGGTGGAGAATACGAACTTGAAGTTCCCAAAGACCAGACTCCTAAAAAATATTCTGGAGATCTGGAAATCACTTCTTCCAAAGGAAAACTAAAACTCATACTTACCGTCCCGTTAGAAGAATACGTAGGGATCGGAATGGTCTCGGAATTCGGAGACTTATTTTATCCTAAAAATGAAAAAGATCCAAATCCGAACTGGAAGCAGGAATATTCTATCGCTGCATCCGCAATGATCCGCTCTTACGCTCTCGCAAACTTAGGAAGACATTCCAAAGAAGGTCACGATCTTTGCGATCTAACCCATTGTCTCCAATTTTCAGGAAAATTAAAAAAGGAGAATATTCAATTCACTCCATATAAAAAAATACTTCTGCAAGATAAAGGTGGGAAAGTTTTAGAGACATTCTTTCATTCTACTTGCGGAGGAAATTTGTCTTCTCCTTCCGTTCTTTGGAAGAATTTCAAAAATCCACAATATTATAGATCCGGTCCCGATACCAAAAATGGAGAGATTCAATGTAAAAATTCTCCTTACTTCTCCTGGGAAACTTTTATTTCGAAAGAAGAAATGGGATCCGCCTTGGAAGCGAAACAGTTAACCGAATTAGAGCCTAAGTATTCGGAATTCAGAATAACATCCTTAGAATATAAGGATTATTCCGGAAAAAAGAATATCCAAGCCTCCGAATTTTTATCTAAGATCGGCAGAAAGTTAGGCTGGAATAAAACCAAGAGTAATGATTTTAAGATCGAAACAAGCGCTCGAGGATTTTATTTCAAAGGAAAAGGTTTTGGGCATGGGATCGGTCTTTGCCAATACGGAGCAAGAGAAATGGCGTTTCGGGGAGCAAAATCGGAGGAGATACTTCATTTTTATTTTCCAGGCGCGGAACTGAGGAAAATCCCTTGAGATCTATTTTTACCGTATCGGCAATATATTTATTTTTTATAATATTCTTAATAGAACCCGCAAATGCCCAAGCGGTAAAAAGAAAAATAGAAGGATTCGAATTTTACTTTTTAGACGACAGGAACAAACGAAAAAATCCCGAAAGATTTCTTGAAACTTTCGCCGAAAAATTCGTAACCGAGATCAGAGCCGAATCGGAAAGATTGGATAGAAGAATCCCGCAAAACGCCCAGATCTTCGTTTCAGAAAACTCGGAAGTTTTTCGAAAATACTCGGGCCAACCCTCAACGTTAGCTGCGTTCTATTCTCCCGAAAGTAATAAATTCTTTTTCCAAAATCCGGAAAGTTTAGCGAAAAAGGGAATTTTAGATACGGTGATCAAACATGAGATTTGTCATTTTTTAGCCCCGGAATCCAGATCGGAAACTTCCTTTTGGATGCAGGAATCTTATTGTGAATCTTTGTATCCTACGAATCCTAAACCCACATCTTTAGATCTTAAGTTTCCTTGGAGTTGGGAAAAATTCGACGAAGAATGTAGTAGGGAAATCCACACAAGAAGCGGATTTAAAAAGAAAATCTTATACCAGAAACTTTTTCTCTGGGGCTCGTGGCTTTTAAAGACTAAGGGAGAGGCAAGATTTCGGGTCTTTTTGGAAACTCAAAGTCCTGAAATCCAAAATATATATTCACAATTTGTAAAGTCCAGGTATTAATTTTAGGAAGTCGATTGTCTTGTAAGAAATCCAACAAATTAAAGTTTATCGCGTGTAGGAGTTCCTACACGCGTTTACTGAACAAATTTTAAAAGACCTTCAATTTCCCCCAGTCTTCTCCTTCTTTTCCGGAACCGAATGAGACTACCAATCTTTCAAAAACTTTCAGTTTATCCAAAATGGGCTGCACATCTCTATCGATCGTTTTGGATGTATATTCAGGAGAACCTTCCGCTCCATATAAATAAAAACTTTTGAGATCTTCCAAAATCCCAGGAACACGAACCACTAAATGATGAGGATAATAAGCTAACTCTTTAGCAGGACCGGAAGAGAAAAGATCTGCTTGGTTAGGCCGATTCCCGTTTCCGGAGGAAACAGTTTCTTCTGCACTTTTTCTATCCGAAGCTAGATATTTCCAATTTCCCACTTTCAAGGATGCAGGAGTATAGAAGCCGCCTTTTCTCAAAGGGTAAGATTCTAAGTTCGTATTTTGGTAAGAAACTTTGATCGGATTTCCCACTTTGAAGATCGCTTTTAAAAGTTTATCATCCGGAACGGAAGCCGGTAAAGAGATCCCGAACCTTGGATAGACCATTCCGGACTTGTATTCCAGTCCGTTAAAACTGAGAGCGATTCCTTTTTCGGAGCCGAAGTATTGTTCATGGATCCCCGCATTTTTACCGAATGCATTTAAGCCTTCTCCGAGTTCTTCCCATTCTCCACTAATGGTTTCTAGAGATTTCCAAACTTCGGACGGTTTTAATTCTTCCGAATAAAATACTAAATTCGTTTCTCGAGGGATTACTTTGGAAAGCCCAGGACCGGAACTAACTACTTGGTTTTTATCTCCACCTATCTTATAAACTTTTCCTTCTAGATTTTTTCCGGTTTCCCAACCTAAAAGTAAAGCGGCTCCAGAATCCCCAAAGGAAGGTTTTAGAAACGGAGCGATTAAAGAATCAGTTCCTGCAAAGAACAGTACCTTGTTTTCTTTTTTAGAAGCTTCCTTTCGAAGAGTATCAAAACCTCTTTGATTACCTAAAGAATCATTATTTACGGAAGAAGCTAGGTCTAAAGATTTTTCCAATAGATCTTCGGAATCGGTGAGTATAATAAAATCACCAAGGACGATCGCTAAAATTTTTCCGGAACCGAATTCATATTTAAACGCTTCTAAGTTTCCGAATTTTTCGGAGCCCGCTGCGAATTGATCGGCAAAATCATCTGCAGAATGAGTGGTCTCAGAACCGGTTGGAGTATAGTATCCTTCTTCCGTTTGCGGAGGAGTTTGCGGTTTCTCCTCTTTAGGAGTTTCTTTAACTACGATCTTTTCCCCTTTAAATCCAGTGATCAGACTCACTCCCAATTTGGAACTTGCACTTGCCTTACCCACGAGTAAAAAATTGGATTTTGGAAAAGTAGCTACGGCAACTGGTCCGTCGAATAAAGCCGCTAATCTGGATGGTTTCGTCATTACTCCTGCTTTTGCTTCCAATAAATATAAAACGGAGCTGATCTTTCTAAGTTCAGGTACAGTGAGAATTTTCTGAAAAGTTCCATCTTCGGAAAGTTCTCTTCCTAAATTCGTTTTTTCCAGATCTTCTACAAATTCTTCCGGGCGGTATACTTCTACTAGAAGGTTTGCTTTTTTAGGAATGAGAAGAGCAGGATCTTTGATCGCCGAATCTATGGAATACCCTTTGAAAGAAAGGTAGAAGCCGATCGCTAAAAACAAGACGCCCGCTCCGGTAGGAACTCCTACTTTAGGATCTTTCAATACGTTTTCCGTAAATCCGATCTTAAAGGTTTCCAATGATTCTTTAGAAAAAAGACCCTTGATCTTAGGAATTACTTTGGTTTTGAAAATTTGGATGCAAGTTCTCATTTTATCTACCTGATTTTATTGCAGAATCTTTACTTTTAGGATCGATCTTATCCAGAAGAATAGAAGCCAAAGATTTAGCTTGATTTCCTCCTGACCCATTTTCCACAAAAACGGTCAGCACATACGATTTTCGATCTTTACGAAAAGATAATACTGTCCATCCATGCGTCTCATATTTATGCATAAATTTGGTTCCAGTCCCGGTTTTGCCACCCAGGACCTCCAAGTTTCCTTTTTCAGGAACATTCAAATCTTTTAAAGTTCCGGATTTTGGGACCTCTGATAGAACGGAGGTGATCCATCTCAAATCCTGTCCCGCATAAGGATTTTCTTCGGATCGGAGAGGTTCTTTTCCTTGTCCCCAATAAGGGGAAAGTCTCGGTCCTTCTTTCCATATCGAAGAATACAACTGTGAAATTTTTAAAGGACTTAAGAGAAGCCCTCCTTCTCCGATAGAAGCAGCTACTTTTCGTAGAGGACTGATCGATATAAAATTTGTATCAGAAGGTTCTATATAAGGATCCAATCTGGACTTCGTGGATTTTCCTAAACTCCAGTCCTCGTACAACTTCGAATAGAAAAGATCAGGATACGAGGAGGCGCTCGTTAGAAAATATACGTTACAAGATTGCACCAAAGCGGATCTCAGATCCATTTCTCCATGACCTTTTGCCAAAGAACATCTCAAATATTCTTTTCCATTTTCGTCCTGAGGCAAATGAAATGTGTTTAGATCCGATTTAGTGGGAGTTAAATTTTCTTTAGGATAAAATCTACCCTTACATAAGATCTTTTTTTCGGGAGAAAATCCGAGTTTGTCTTTATACTTTAATAACGTTAAAGCGGAGAAGGTTTTTACCAAAGAACCGGGAGGCAATTTTTTAGAAATAGTGATCTCCGGTCTATAGATATATTCCACTTTTCCGGAATCCATTTCCATCAATACCACCGAAGATGCGGAATTTTTAGATTCGAATTCTTTTACGGCCTCATCTAAATGAGAATAAGAAAATTTAGGAGCCGCCTCGAGACTTGCCCCATAAAGAAGGAACAAAGCGGACAAAATCACGATTTTATAATATACCTTCCTGTACATCTTGGTCAATCCGGCTCTATCTCAAAATTACCCAGATGATAGACTTGCTGGGCCTTGGTCATAGTGAATTGGTATTGTTTTCTTTTTTCTCGGGGAGTTCCTTCATAAAGGACTACATAAACTTTGGCTCTGGTAACCTGAGCGTTAAACGGAGCATAGTACTGTGCTTGGACTGCATAATTGCCGGGCAAGGCCTTGGACATGGTAAAAGTCTGAGGTGCAAAAGTAGCATCATCATATACAAGATTACCTCCCGACTTGGTGGAAGTGTGGGCCCAGTAACACTTCTCTCCGTTAGGATCGATTACCCAAAGATCCGTATAACTCGCAGTATCCCAGGTCAAAACCACTTTGATATCTCGAGGAGGAACCTTTGCAAAAAAGCTGACCTTATCGTAAGCCTTACCGGCACGGACTTCTACAAGATTGTCTCCGGGAGAAGCCACGGTGCTAAAAGAAAATTTTCCTGCATACAATGGCACCATCTGAGGGATCCCATTGATCACGACAGTGACTTTTTCAGGATTTGCCCCTGTTACGGTTCCGGAAATTTTTTGGATCCTTTCCGTAGTAAAACCTCCGTGAGGAGAATCGATCGAAACGGTTTCCGCATCCAAATACATTATGGAAAAAGAATATATAAAGACGAGAGAAGCCAGGATACTTGTTCCGAGGCCTCTGCTCGATTTTCCATAAGAACTATTCCGATCGAAAAATAGCATCTTAAGATTCCGGATCTATCTCAAAATTCGCAATATGGTACACTTGTTGGGAACGGGTCATCACGAACTGGAATTGTTTTCTTTTTTCGTTCGGCTTTCCTTCGTTTAGAACGACGTATACATTGACTCTTGTTACCGGCTTATCATAAGAACCATAGTACTGAACTTGAACGGAATAATTCCCCGGTAGCGCCTTGGACATGGTAAAGGTTTCCGGCCCATATCCATCCACTACGTCCACATCCAAATTTCCCCCGGACTTGGTGGAGCGATTTGCATAAAAACATTTTTCACCGGTAGGATCTAGAACCCAAAGGTCTACATCTGTCGCAGTGTCCCAGGTAAGGACAACTTTGATATCTCTAGGTGGAACGGCTGCGAAAAAGGAAACTCGATCGCTTGCATTGCCTGCTTTGACTTCAATCAGATTTGTTCCCGGAGCAACCACAGTACTTAAGGAAAATTTCCCCCCGTGTAAACGGATCGACTGAGGAATTCCGTTGATCACGATAGTCGCCTTTTCCAGATTTCCGCTAACGGAACCGGAAACATTTTGGATCCGTTCCGTCGTGAATCCACCGTGAGGAGAATCTATCGTCACGGTCTGCGCAAATGTAGCGGATCCGAAAAGTAAAAGAGCGCTTAAAAGTAGATTATTGAACATTAATTTCATCGTCTGAACTCGCTCCTGTTACTTCCGAATAATACATTAAGGACGCTCTGGCTGGTATCACCTTATACTTCCCGCCTACTTCTGCTCTAATAAAGTATCGGACCTTAAATTCTTTTGTAGGACCTCCGACAAAGAACACGGCTTTATCGTCATAAACTTGGCGACTTAGATATTCCATCTTGAGATCGCCCGCATAATACTCCGCATCTCTTTGTAAAAATGAGAATCCAGGCAATAGAGAATCTTCAACTTGGAAGTAAGAATCCGCGTCGCCTTCTTTCTGGACCGAAACTTCTACCATGACTAGATCGCCTGCTTGGAAAGTTTTGGATTCCACAGGAGTGATATCATTCGAATCCACTTTTAATTTATAATAGGTGCGCTTTACCTTGATACCATTGGTGTAAGCTTGGATCTTTTTACTTCGATCCGTGTAATACAAGGAAGCAGTCGCATAAAGAACGGGCCCGTCCTTCTTCAAAACTTCCACCTTGTTCGGACCGGAACGGATCAACTCGGAAGGGATCGGGATCTTATACAATTCTCCTTGCTCCGAGTTCGGAGGAAGAGTAACAGTTTTCAAACTGGTTCCGTTCAAGACAACCTCCACATTTGCAGGAGTTTCTGACTCACGGATAGAGGCTAAAAATTCGGACAATGCCAATACAGCCGCCGAAGTATCTCTTGAATTATTCCAAGCTAACTCGATACGATTGGATAAAAGAGAAGAAGCAAGATTGGCAAGAATGACCTTATCTTCTCCCAATCGAACTCCTGCGCTTAAGAGTGCGGAGATGGTTTCGATCCTATCTTCTTCCCAACGAGGATTTTTACCGTAAGAAGTGAGTTTAAAGAACGGTTTTTTACCGAATCCGCTCGACTCCACTCCTTTTTTGAACCAGGTAGAGGCTTCCGCCTTTTTACCTTTATTAGCTAATATTAATGAAAGTAAAGCCTGTCCGTATTGATTTAGTTTGGCGGAAGACTTCACCAAACCATCCACGATAGAATCTTCAACATTTCCTCCTTCACTTAAGGAGAAAATTATATATGCTTTTGCATTCGGAGAAAGATCGCCTTTGCCCAAAACATCGTACAAATAAGCTCTCGCTCTATTCAATACCGGAGCAGAAACCTTGGCGCCGTTTTTCTGGCTAACCGCCAATCCTCTGTAAACATAAGCGGACATCAGAACATCACTTTCTACCCCACCTTCGAACCAGCCGAATCCCCCATCTGTGCGTTGGAGTTCCGACACTCTTTTTAAGCCGACATCTATCATCTTAGGAAGTTCTTTCCTAAGCCTTTCATTGATGAAGCCGGCTTTCTGAGCGGATAATAGAGGGTAGAATCTGCTCATGGTTTGTTCTACACAACCATAAGGGTAATCGGCAAGATAATCTAAGGATTGTCTTAAAGCAGGTAAGGAAGCGGGACTGAGTCGGACCTCCAAACGAGGATCTCCTAATTCCTTAGGTGCCTCTAAGTTTAGAACTCCTGAATGTTCTCCTTCTTCCATTCCTAAACTATCCGAAATCGTTTTAGGCAATCCCCAAGTCTTGAGTGGGATCTCGGATTTTAGTAGATCTTGGTAACCGGAACCTGCGGCAAGAATGCTGATCTTTGCGGATTTGATCTTAGGATCTGCAAGTGTTTGCACATCGAAATGTAAAGATTGGTTTTGACCAGGCTCCAAATGGATCGTAGTTTCGGAGTTCCCTAAAATTTTTGCGCCTTCCGCTTTTATAGTAACTTTGATTGGAAGTTTACTTGGAGATTGGTTGGAAATCGTAGCAGAAACTTTTTGGGTTTCTCCTTTGATGATGAATCTTGGCATTCCACCTAAGATCATCAGATCTTTTTTAGTAACAAAACTGGTTTGGCCTTTTCCTACTTTCGTATCAGGAGTGATCGCAATCGCAGTTACCCTCCAAGAAGTCAAATTATCCGGAAGATTAAAACTAACTGTCGCAGTTCCATCCGGTCCGGTTTTTACTTTTGCATTCCAATAACTCGTATCTTTAAAGCGATCCCGTGCTTGGTCCTCGTTTTTCATTGCGGAATAAACCGATTCCCCTTTTTTACCCAAGGCCAGTTTTAATCTTTTATTTTCCGAATATCCGAAAAACTTATATGCGGATGCCAACGTTGTCTGCACGTTATTTCTTCTTGGATGATAGAAGAAGGTCCCTATATTTGGGGTCTTCTCCTCTTTGATCTGATAGATCGCCTCGTCTACGATCGCGAGAGAAACCTCAGCAGAAACTCCGTTGCCTCCGAGGCCTGTGGTTTTCAGACGGATCTCCGCTTTATCACCAGGACGATATACCTTACGTCCGGGGTCCAGCCCCACTTTCAGGAACTTCTGCTCGGGAGGAGCGACCACTCTTACTTGGCTTTTATAAACATCGTTTCCGGAAAACTGAACCGCAGATAATGTAAAGTTCGGGCTCATCTCTGCAGTGATCGGGACCGTATATTTTAAAGCGTTCCCTTTCATCTTCACCACTTCTTTTTTGAAGATACGATTTCCTTCTAAGGTCAAAACCATATGTCCGTTGGAAACTGGACTTAAAACCAGGATTTCCGCAGTATCTCCCACGGAATAAATATCCTTACCAGGCTTGAGAGTGATATCCTTGAAAGGAATTTCGATAGAGTCGGAAACGGAAGAAGCCCAAAAGAATGTTTCGGACTTAGTCAAATTCCCATTCGGATCTTTTGTCTCAGCGACCAATACGAATTGTCCTCTTTTAGGAATTGTAAAAGAAGCTGTCCCGACACCCGAAGCGGAAGTCATTACGGACAAGGAGGAAATTTTAGAACGATTTGCTTCTCTTACGAATTGGATGTCCCGATTATAAAGGATAAGATCCACATTTCTGTTTCCCACCATCTTCTGGCGTTCCACTTCGCTCAAAGTTTTATCATAAGCGATCAAGCTTACGGTTAACTTTGCTTCTTTTCCAGGTTCGTATACCGAGTTATCCTTGGAGATCCGAACAAAGAAAGCGCTTCGATTTACGGAGAAAGAAGCAGATCCATCCAAGGTCATGTCCTCGGATTGAACGGAAGCAATGATCGTATAAACGGAATCCGCATCCGATTTATCCGGTTTAAAGCTGATAGAATATTGTCCCTTGGAATCTAACTTTCCTTTTCCATCCAAAACCAATTCTTGTTTATCACTTTGTCCCGATTGTTCTAAATAATCGGAAGAAGCATCGAAGTTGATCGTTCCCACAGGAGAATAATCGAATTTAGGTCTGCGGAATACTCTATACGCAACCTCTTGTCCTGCAACCGGTTGGCCGTAATAATATCTGGCTTTTACAAGGGCGTTTACTTCTTCCCTTTGTAAATAATTGGATTTAGGAACGGATACGGATACAAGGAAGGTAGGTTTTTTATACGCTTCCACCGTAAATTCGGTCTGAAAAGTTTTATCACGAAAATTTAATATAAGAGAATAATTTCCGAGAGTAGTATTCTCCGATTCAGGGACAATGAATTCTCCCGAAAAAGTCCCGTTATCTCCGGAGATATTGATCGGAACGCTTGGGATAGAAGTTTCTCCCTGCTCACTGGCAATAGAAATCACGCCTGCACCGGAAATAGTCCTATAATCGTCTTGGGAGAAATTCCGGACAATTCCCTTGAAATAAACCGTATCTCCCGGTCTATACACCGGACGATCCGTATAAATATAAGCTCTCGGCCCGCCTTCTCCATAAAAGGAACTGGAGTAAAATTCAGGATCGGATACCGAATATTCTCCATTTTTATGAGCAAGGACTAGTCCTTTTACGGGACTTCTTCCTTTATAAAAATACGTTCCATCAGAACTTGTTTTTCCAGTTTGGAATGCCTGGCCATTCTCCAAATTAAAAAGAGTGAGATCCACATCGGAAACAGGTTCCCCGCTATCTTTGCGGCCCACATAAACGAATGTCTCCGAATCCGATTGTTTAACTAAAAAGTTTAAGCCCGATTTGATCAGAATTGTATAAGCCAACTGAGATCCGGAAACTCCTTCTACAAGATAAACACCGTTATCTCGGATTGGAACCGGTATCCGGCGATATGCCCAAAAGGAAGTAACGGTCGGAATCGAGAAGGTAGCGACCAATTCTTGGTCTTTTAGAATAGCAGGGATCGCGAGAGTTTTTTGTTCGGTAGGTTGTTCATAATCGATCCCTAATGTTTTTTTCAGCTCGGATCTTGTATTGGAATTGAATTCCTTTCTGGCAACTCTACGGAAATCGTTCCTGAATTTATCCAAGGTCCTTGTAAAAAGTGCGATCGGATTTCCGAATGCTCCGTCATTATTCTCTTGGACCAATCTTTCTTTTACTTTTTTGGTCAGAAAGGCTTTCGGATCCGCAATCTTATACACTCTGAATTCGTAATTTACGGTTCCATTTCCTTCCAGATTTACATACGCATTTTCACCGGAGCCGAAACTTCTGTCCGTTCCTAGATAAAAAGCGGCGGAACCGAACAAATTCGGTTTCACATAAAATAATCCTAATGCAGAGATCAAAATTGCAAGAAAAGAGAATATTATCTTTTTACGATCCGATACACGAGTTCTCATTCTGAAATTCCTATTCTAAAATCCGAAATCTATATACCCCGAGAAAATTTCGGTTATTCTTTTCCGGGGAAAACAACACACTTCTTTCCAATTCTTTTGCTCGGATCAATTTGATCCCTCGATCCGAACCTGTATGATATAAAAGCTGGGGATTTTTACTTTCTCCTTCTACCAAGATCATAGAATGGAAATTGGTTCCGACCCCACGATCCGATCTGAAAAAGAGAATATCTCCCGCTAGTCCCGACTCCAACTCTTTGGAAACAAAAGAAGTATGGAACTTTTCCAAACTTTCCGCGTCTGCAAATTCTCCGAATTTGCCCTCTCCGATCCGAAATAAATTTTTACCAATATAGGGTATATCCGGGTACTGAAATTCCCGGACATCCGGTAAATTTTTATCCAATAAGATCCCGGTCCTTGCCTGCCAGTCTTGAGTATGAGCCTTTAAAGACTCCTTATATGCGAAACGAATCAATCCGCTGCAATCCCTTTCCTTCAGATTCCAGGAGGAATTCTCCTTTAAATATTGGGATAAAGAGATCCTAACAAACCAGTCCCGAAATGCCTGACGATCTGATTCGGTCCTAAGCTCTGCCGAATCCGGAAAACCATCCTGGTCAAAGTCCCCATCTCGGCTGAACAAGGAAATCTGAACTGTTTTACCCTTTTTAGTTCGGATCATAATATTTGCAGGGACATTCCCCGCTTGCACACGTAAGACGTCTTCATTTTTGTTTTTTTCGTTCGAGAGAAGTTTGAGTACATTAGGATCTATCTCTTCCAAAAGAAAATGGTCCTCTGCCCCGAAGATTGGATTCGAAATTTTTAAAACGGCAACCGATTTACCATCCGCAGGCATTCTTAATTCGGTCGGATCTAAAATGGATTCGAAATAAGAATTACAATGCAACAATGCGAATATCAGAAGATAGTAGATCCGAAATTTCAAGGAATGGCCCAGACCGTTTCGTTTTATCAAGTTTAGAAAAATAGAAAAGAATTTTTTGATAAAATAAGAATACGGTTAGTTGGCAAATCTGAATCGGAAAAATTCAATAACCTAATGCCTTTCTGATCTTTTCGGGAATGTCCTCGAATTTTGGATACTTATGTTTTTTGCCGTCCGGAAAGATCACATAATAAGTTCCATTTAGGACTTCCATATAATAATTTCCTTTTTTCTTTTGCCCTACGGAAGACTTGTCCATCTCCTTGACCATTGCCTGATATCTAGGAGGAAGAGCCTGCCAAGAACCGTAGACTTGGATCTCTCCGGCATGATTTACTGTGTACATACCGTTCTCATGCATGATCTTAATTCCATTATAATCGAAAACTTCTAGAACATTTACCTTAGGTTCTTTTTTTTTGGGTTTTTCGTTCGGATCGAAACTCATAGGTTCTTCCGGAAGAATATCATAACGTACAACGGATTTGGAATCGTACTTTTTATTTCTGGTAAGAAGTATATAAAGATAAGACAGGCCGGACAAAGCCAGTGCTGCAAAAATCAGATAATCAAAATGTCTGGCTACCCATCCCATCACTTCAATCTGAATTCAATAGCCTTGCATGCAAACGGGACCGGATCCCCAGCCTGGGTCCAAAAACTACAATTTTCGAAAGCGACTGAAGTAACACAATTATCCACGTCCTTTTTCCTTTGTTTTCCGGGTACTACGGAAGTGATCTGTCTGTTCGATCCGCATTGTGCATCTTTCGCGGCATAAGCTACCATGATCTTAGTTGCCGCTTCTCCAAATGTATAAAAATCTTCGTCTACGTCGGAACAATTCGACAAACCCAATAGGACAATTGTAAGTAAAATCAGGTTTTTACAGACAGTTCCAATACTTAAAAAACTAAATTTCATGCTCCGGCTTCTTGGGTAATAATCGTATTTTTTCATCCAAAGGAATATCTACTTCTCCTAAAACGGTTTTGTATCTCACACTTCCTTTCATTCTTAAATTCGGATCTTTTCCGGCGACTAAGTTCGTGACTACTAAAATTCCGAGTAATAGTTTATCCTGGTTCTCTCTTTTTTCAAAGCTTGTTTCTATCTTCAGTTGGACTACAGTTTTGGAGAAAGCCGGAACTTCCGTTTCTTCTTCCGAAATGACTCTGGCTAATTCCGCGTCTTTACCGTCGGTACCCGAGGCGATAACGCCAAGATCGAACTGATAAATTTTAACGGAAGTATCGTTCGGATTCTCTATCTCCAATGTAGAAGTCATTAAAATCTTGGGAGAAGGTGGAAAAGGCAGAATTTCTACCCGTTCCGTTTTAGTTTCCAAGATCCTAAACTTGCATGCTTGTAGTTTTTTGACGTTCTCCCTTAGATCTCCCAAGCAAGAGCTGAAAAGGAAGAAGGTCCCGAATAACAAGGCCAAAAGCCGAAAGAATATCGGCCTTTTAGCTTGCTGGACAAATATTCGCATTAAAGCTCCCAGCCGTTGGAAATAAGGACCTTTCCTCTGGTCATGTTGTTGGTATATTCTTGGATCGCTTTATCAGCTTCCTTAAGTGGATATTTTGCGGCGATCTGAGTCTGGAATTCTTTTCCTAAAAGGGAACGGATCTCGGAGGTGATCTTCCAGATCTTCAACGGATTTTGTTTCGGCATCCAAGAAGAAAGCCAATAACCTTCTATCTTTTTGTCCTGAAAAATCCCAAGCCCCGCATGATAAGAAATAGGTTCTTCTGACAACGCACCGTAAACCACACATTTACTTCCGTAAGGCATAGCGGCTAATGCTCTCCCCGTAATTTCTCCGGCAACCGCATCCAACATAATAGTAGCATTCAGCTTATTGGAAAGAACCCTAAGTTCACGATCAAAATTCGGAGAGCTCGAATCCAATACATGTTCTGCACCTAAAGATCTAAGAAGATCGACTTGCTCTTTTCTTCTGACAACATGAATGCCGGGAATTCCTTTTTTATTGGAAAGTCTCAATAACATTTTTCCCAGAGCGGAAGCGGCAGCAGTCTGAACATAAGCCTTATGTTTTTCACGAATGACTTGGTCCAATAATGCCCAAGCAGTGATAGGGTTCACGAATAAACAAGCGCCTTGTTCCAAGCTTACATCTTTTCCTAAAGTAAAACAAGAATACGCGTCGGTGATCATGTATTCTGCATACGGTCCATCACCCTTATTCGGAGCCACACATGCGACAGGTTTTCCTACAAGAGAATTCGCTCTCCATCCGCCGCCGCTTGCGATCACCAGACCGCTTCCCTCAAATCCGGGAACGACAGGAAGTTTTTTCTTAATTCCGTACAAACCTCTCATAAACATGAGATCGGAGGGATTGATGGAACCGGAATGGACTTTAAGTAAAACCTCTCCTTTCTTAAGAGGCCTAAGTTCTTTTTCTACGATCTTTGCTCTTCCGGGTTCATTGCTGTATTCTTTCAATTCGTATGCAAGATACGTTTTTGGTATTTCGAATTTTTTTGCCATTTGATTACCCTCTCACTCTTCATCCTTTAACATCAGGTGCCGGATCGCTTCCGGTTTATTTTCTAGTATATAATTTTGAATGAATACTTCTGCTTCTTCCTGCGTCTTGATGGAGAACCAAAGTCCTTCCGGATAAGAAACCTGCACAGGACCCAACTCACAGCGATCCAAACATCCGGATTTTTGGATACGGATCTTACCTTTTAATCCGAGTTCTTGCGCTCTCCTTTTCATATAAGCGAGCAATTGAGGAGATCCTTTCGGACCACAAGAGGGCCTTTCTCCCTCCGCTCTGACATTCTCGCAGACAAAAACATGCTTATCAAAATACATTCGAGCCTTGCCTTTCCTCCTAGTTTCCTATATAGGCAAAAGCTTTGAACCCATTTTTTCGGAGATTAGTTTGAAGCTCTAACGGTTGCCAGAACCGAAAAAAGATTTTTTTATGGTCTTAGAACCTCGATTCCCGAGTATTTTACTCATATTTGGAGAATAATATGAAACGATCCGTAATACTAATTTTATTAACCTCATTCTTCATCTTCCTTTCCTTTTGCAAAAAGGAAGATAAGCCCGTATTAGAGACCGAAAAACCTCTCTTCGAAAAAGTTTTGTCGGAAAACGATAAAATAATCCAAAGTCTTTTAACAACGGAAGATATATCTCCCGATGTAAGCGGACTAATTTCTACCTTAAATTCTTTGGGAGAAGCAAAAGGAGGCTTAGAATCTTCCGCGTTAGAAATGAAGAATGTATTGGAAGGAGCAAAATCTTCCGACGTTAAAATATCATTCGAGGCATATTCCAAGTTCAGCGAAGTTTTAGCAAAAACTATGAAGGTCCACGGATTACAATCCGGAAGAAACCGTTTCTATTGTCCGATGGTCAAAAAGACATGGGTGTTTTCCGGTATGAAAATCCTGAACCCGTATGCTCCGGATATGCGTGATTGCGGTGATCTTATTCCCTAAAAATAAAAAACAACACGAAAGAACCTGTCTAGCTGGAGTCTCCGAATCCAAACCCTGTCCCGGAAATTGTAGGGACTTTTACAGGGAATCGAATTGGAATGATTCCGGTGAACAGGCTTGTTTTGCCTTCGAAAAATTAGAGAAATTTTTAGAAGGAGTCAACTCCTTCTCGGTCGGCGCAACTGCGTTCCAACAAGCTCCCGCAGATATTTTAGAAAACTTTTCCACTCGGTCCGAAATCGGTTTCGATCTAGTTAGATACTTTCTTTCTATCTCTTCTCCAGACCAGGTCATGTCCACAATCCTGGAGATGGACGATTCCTTACTGTATAGGATCGTAAAAGAAGACTTTAAAATATTCCAAAAACTTAAAAAAGAGAAGAAGATCTTTGGAACGGAAACCAACTTTTTGGATTCAAAAGCGGCCCAATTCTGGAACGGACTTCCTCCGAAAAGGATCTCGAAATTTATATTATTCTGCCTTAGGACCAAAAACGATAATATTTTTGCAGCCAGATTTTTAGGACTTATGCCGATCGAAACCCTTCTTATGCTTGGGGAATCCTTGGGATTAAGTAAAGCAGAAGAAGTAGAACTCTACAAAGGACTAGAAGAATCCTTGTACGAGTTCCCGATCCGATTCCCAGGGATCTATCCTCATCTACTGGAATTATTCTCCGAAGATCCCGAGATCAATATCATACTTTCCACGATGGAAGGACTTGTAGAAAGAAAGGAATCCCTTTTACGTGCAAGAGAAGAAGTCATCAAAATTATAGAAGAGTCGGACAAAAAGAATTCTCACCAAGAAGTATTAAATTATCTGAATACTTTGGATAAGGATGCTGCCTTGGAAATTTTAGGAATGTTAGAAGAGCAGAATCATATTGGATTTTCCGAAAAAAGCCTATTGTCCGCTTATATTAAAGGAGAAGAATCCGACTTTATCACCTTCGGAAGAAGGGCGCAAGTTTTCAAAGTAAAATAAAGATCTAAAAGCCGGCAATAAGGCGGAAACTTTTAGACCCTTTCTTCTACCTCGTATTCCTTGAATAAACTCTTTTGATTTCCCATATCGCTTTGGAATTCCACAGGGTAATCCGAGGTAAAACAAGCGTTGCAGAAACCTCCACCCCTATGTTCACTAACCGCTTTATGCATGGAATCGACTGATAGATAAGCGATAGAATCCACTCTCAAATACTTTCGGATCTCTTCGATCGTATGAGTAGCAGCGATCAATTCTTTATGGGTCGGAATGTCTATTCCGTAATAACAAGGAGAAATTGTAGGAGGAGCGGAAACTCTTAAGTGGATCTCGGTAGCACCCGCATTTCGGATCATCTTAATGATCTTTCGACTAGTGGTTCCTCGCATAATGGAATCGTCCACGATCACCACACGTTTTCCATCCACTACATTCTTCACTACATTGTACTTGATCTTAGCACCGAAGTCCCGGATTTTCTGGTCCGGTTCGATAAAAGTCCTACCCACATAGTGAGAACGGATCAGTCCCGATTGGAAAGGAATTCCGGAGGCTTCCGAATATCCCAAAGCTGCGATATTTGCAGAGTCCGGAACCGGGATCACGACGTCAGCTTCCACAGGAAGTTCTTGAGCAAGTTGGTTTCCGAGAGCCTTGCGGACCTTATACACCGACTCACCGAAAATATTGGAATCAGGTCTTGCGAAATAAATGTATTCGAAAATACAAAGAGCGGGTTTTGCAGGAGGGAAAGGATAGAAGGAGCGGGTTCCTGTTCTGTCCACAACGATCATCTCGCCCGGTTCCACATCTCTTTCGTAAGTGGTGTCCGTGATATCGAATGCACAGGTCTCGGACGCGAATACAATGGATCCATCCTCCCTTCTTCCCATGACCAAAGGACGGAAACCGTTTGGATCCCTTACGGCGATCAATTGGTTTTTGGTAAGAACGACTAGGGAATAAGCACCTCTTACTTTTTTCAAAGCGGAAGAAAGTGCGGAAAGTAGATCCGTCTCTCCGGAACGAGCCATCAGGTGGACGATCACTTCCGAATCGATTGTTGTTTGGAAGATGGAACCTTCTTTTTCCAATTGGGAACGAACTTCCCAGGAATTTACCAGGTTTCCGTTATGGGCCAAAGCAATCGGTCCTAAATGGGACTCGACTCTGAGAGGTTGAGCGTTCCTTAAGAAACTCGCACCGGTGGTAGAATAACGATTATGCCCGATAGCAGCGGTTCCGGTTAGTTCCCGGATTTTGCCTTCGGTAAAAATATTGGCTACTAATCCCATACCGGCGTAGCGGTAGAGATGTTCTCCATCGGAGGAAACGATCCCGCTCGATTCTTGGCCTCTGTGCTGCATGGAATACAGACCGAGGTAAGTAAAATTGGCCGCCTCTTGAGAATTAAAAATCCCGAAGATGGCACATTCTTCTTTTGGTTTGTCATCTCGGACTAGGGTCCGTAGACTGGACGTATTGGGAATCGAACTCATGGTCCCCCTTCCGACGCTAGTCTCCCAGGTCGCCTTTTAGATGCAAATACAATCCGATTATATTGTCGTAGACAACGTCCGAAGCCTACAGTTGGCATTGATTACTCTCTCTCAATCCGATTGCCTCTCAATTGATACGGAATCCAGCGGTTATTACACCTACTATTCCAAAGTTTGTCTCATCCAAATATCCTCTAAGGGTAAAAATTATATCTTTGACCCTATTCGTTTGGATGATCTCACCGGGTTAGGACCTCTATTCGAGAATCCCGGCATTCTAAAAATATTTCATTCCGCTTCGGACGATATCAAAGCCCTGAAAAGAGACTTCGGTTTCAAGTTTATCAACATCGCTGACACGATGTTCAGCTCTCGTTTATTAGACTTAGAACAGAACTCTTTGTTGTATCTTGTGGAACATTACCACAAGGTCAAACTCTCCAAGAAGGAGCAAAAATCCAACTGGGAAAAGCGGCCTCTGGAAAAAAGTCAGCTCCAATATGCCGCCTTGGATACGGTTTACCTAGAATCCATTTGGGACAGAATGAGAGAAGAACTCGGAAAACGGAAATTGTTAGACGAAGCGCTTTCGGAGTTCGTTAAGATCGCGGAAGAAGAGCCTGAACCTTTCGAGGGATTTTCCATCAATTTGGAAAAATTCCCAAATGTATTAGAATTGAGTTCCGACGAAAGAAGGGCACTTCACGATACTCTAGGCTTTAGAGATGAGAAGGCTAAAAAATTAAACAAAGCTCCTTTCCGAGTTTGGAATAACGATAAGGTTTTGGAATTAGTCAAGGCCAGAGGAGAATTGAATAAACTTATAGACATTGTAGGCAAAAAAGACGCCGAAAATTTATACCAGGTTTATAAAAATCCAAGCGGCCCTCCTATCCAAAAGAACGATCTATTCAAAAGATCCATCGAGGATCTGACAGGGGAAGAAGCGGACAGATTCAAAAGATTAAGGCAATGGAGAGAAACAATCATGTCCATTCGCCGGATGGGTCACAACTTGATGCCGTCTAATAAGAATATCGCGGAGATTGCAAAAAAAAATCCTAAGTCCATCGAAGAGTTAAGAGAGCTTGGAATCTTTTCCAACTGGAAAGTGGAAAATTACGGACCTTCTCTTTTGGCAGCAATCCAATCCAAACCGTACGAGACCACTTTGTCCGGTTTGGTCCCGATCAAAAAGAAATTTGATTAGATTAGAATTAGATACACTAAAAAAGAAACTTCCCTTTCTTCCGGAAGGAGAACCGAATTTGCCGGAGGATGTGGCCCATTCTTCCGTAGTCATGCCCGTATTCCAGAAAAATGGGCAAGACGGATTCCTTCTCCAAAAAAGAAATCCGAACCTTGCTTCTCATCCGGGACAGATCTCTTTCCCTGGTGGAGTAAAAGATCCGGATGACAAAGATCTTTTATTCACTGCCCTCAGAGAATGGGAAGAAGAAATGGGAGCTCCTAATCAGGAATTATCCGTGATCGGAAATTATAGAGGGCAACTTACACATACCGGTTTTCATATCACTCCCTTCTTGGCAAAATATTCGGGGGATTTCAAATTCGAATTCAACCCGGAAGAGGTAGAAAAGATCATCATACTGGAACTAGACAGACTTTGGGAAGCTCCGTTTTACAGTATCAAGGGAAGAAGAAAACCCGACTCACCTTTGTTGGAAGTTTTTTACTTTGATATAGACGAAGGACTTTTATGGGGAGCCACTGCAAGGATCATAGTGGATTTCTTAAGGGAACATGCGGGTTTCGATCGTTCTCCCATTTTAAGAGCTCCCAACCTGAATTCTGCGCCGTTCTTGGACGTGAAAAAGTCCGAATAGTTTCCGCAAAAACCTAAGATCCAAGTTTTTTGATTTTTCTTTCTTTCTATTTTTTTGTCTTATCTTCCGATTTTTCTTCTAACCCTTACGTCTCTAAAAAATGTAGTCCTACGAGGTTTTCCACTTTAGGGATCCCAAAAGTGGACCGAAATTATATACGACATAATTTAAAATCCTTTTACCGGGAGTTTTAAAGTTCGTATTCGAACTTCAAAAGGCATTTTACATAGGAGAATTCCAATGAGCAAATTTAAGGATCTTTTTAATTCCGACATCCGCACAAGTTATCTAAAAGAAAGCTGGAAAGAAGAGGACTGGTACGAGTCTCTTGCAGGCCGACCTGGCATTGAACAAAAAATCCCTTACTTCAAGAAGGGAGAAACTTCTTCATTGAAGGTGGCGGTTCTTAGCAGATGACACCGGAAGAAAAGGAAGCCCTCTTTCGTAGTTTAGAAGAAATCAGGATTGCCATCCAAGCAAGTCACTTGGGTGGAGAATACAAAGCGATCCTGTACAGTATTCCGATCGTGGGGATCATCTTCGGATGGTTATTATTATTCTTCCTATTCTTTTGGTGGTATCGTCAAAGAATGGCGATCATCAAAGCAGGTCTTTATCAAAAAGAAAAGTTCGATCTGCGTCTTTATTCTTTCTTCTTAGGTCTAATCCTCACATTTGTCGGAGTAGCGTTATCCGTTACTTTCATTTTAGTATTAGGAAAATCTTTAGCGATGCTCGGGGGATTAGTCCCTCTCGGGACGGGCTTAGGTCTTCTATGTTATTATAAATGGTCTCCTAGAAAGTGAATCGGTCATTCCCGGATTAGGTTTATTATTAATCCCATGAAACCGGAAGAACCCATCCTATGCGATCCGGAGGATTGGGCCAATATTCAAAAAGTTCTAGCCGGAGATTTCGAATCATTCGAACAACTCGTATTGAAGTACGAGGCAATGGTTTATTCACAGGCAAAAAAAGCGTTCCGTAATGAAGCGGAAGCGGAAGACTTTACGCAGGACGTTTTTCTAAAAGCGTTCGAAGGACTATCTACATTCAGAGGAAAGTCCAAATTTTCCACTTGGATCTTCTCCATAGCAAGAAACGAGATCATTCGCCGATACCGAAAGGAACATCCGGAGATTGATGCTCCCGTAGATACTTTATCCAGCGGGAAGTTAGGGGATAATTTCTCCTCTCAAGAATCCGAAGTACTCGAAAAAGAAACCACGGAAAAGATCAGGTCCCTAGTGGATAAATTGCCTGAACTTTATCGGAAACCTATATCATTACACTACTTCGAGAATATGTCCTATAAAGATATCTCCGAAAATTTAAACTTGAAAATGAACACTTTAAAGAGTTATATATTTCGAGGGAAAGAAATCCTACGCGATTGGCTGAAAAAAGACGATGAGCACGGAAAAAGATAAACTTCCCGACGAGTTGCGGGAACAATTGGATTTTTTTGTTAAACCTCCGGAAGGCAGGGTGAACGATGATGTACCACCCATGCTTAAGAAAAAAGTAATGCTTCATTTGATCCATCTGAAGCATATCCGGCTCATTCTGATCACAATTTTGATCTTGGCGTTTTCTCCTCTTACCGCTCTTCTGTTTACGGATTGGAATTTTCTCTTCCAAACGGGACTTTTACATGCGATTTTAGCGACTAGCGGCTTTTTGTTCCTGCTTTTTGCGGTCCTAATAGGGATTTATCTTGTGCAAAATAAGAGTCCTTATACCAAGGAATGGAAAAACAAGTTAGGATTCGACGAATGAAATATTTCAATTTTGGGATCATTCTTTCTTTACTGCTTACCTTAGGAAGCCAAATCTCCGCGCAAGAAAATCTGCCGGAGACCAAACTCACTGCAAAAGAATTCTTAGAAATGAAATTAGACTCCGTCTTTCCGCTCATTCAAAACATGAGCAAACAAGAAGCAGATGTTCTGATCACCCAGATCAGGGAAGAAGCCAGAAAATCCTGGGCCCAATCCGATAATTATTTTTTCTTAGTCGAACACCTAACTACGATCAAAGCAATCGAAGAAGAACAAAGTAGACTGAAAGGACTTCTCTGGGTCTATGTTTTGGGCCTGGGTTTATTTTCCGGATTTGTTATTTATGTCCTCTTCCGTCAAAGAAAGCTGATCAACGAGTTAAATGAAATGATTCAGGATAAAGACTGAACGAAAATCCTGTCTAAAGTATAGCTCGGAAAAGGAACATATTCCTTTTTGTTTACTGGTTGTCATAAGATTAAGCGCGGAATATTCTTTTTCCGGCGATTGTAATGTTTGTGTAAACCTTTTGTAACGGTTTTCTGACAATCTAATGGGATGGAACCTATCCAAATCCAAGGATCCTCCACCCCGACGACTAACGATAAAAATCCTCCGAGGCGTAGGAGAAAGAGCTTCAGCGAATTTATGAAAAATGCTTCCGGCAGCCCAGGCCAAAAAATCCTCGTAGTAGATGACGAAGAGGATATTGCAGAACTGATCAAATTTCATTTAGAAGAAAACGGTTACCAAGTGGACACCTGCCAAAACGGTTTAGAGGTGCTTCCAAGGATCGAAAAAAATCTGCCTGATTTGGTAGTATTGGATCTAATGCTCCCCGGTATCGGTGGAATGGATCTTTGTAAAAGGATCAAAGAAAAATATTCTCTGCCGATCATCATGGTTACCGCAAAATCAGGAGAGACCGATGCCGTTTTAGGACTGGAACTCGGTGCGGACGACTATGTTAGAAAACCGTTCTCCACTAGAGAACTTATAGCAAGAGTCCGTTCCGTATTGAGAAGATCCGGAGAAGGAGAAGACGAGCAAGACCAAGAAGGAAACATTACGGTCGGTAAAATTTTCCTAAATCCTAAAGCTCATAAAGTATTCATCAACAACGAAGAAATCGATCTTACATTGATCGAGTACAAGATACTCTATCTGTTTATGACCAACACAGGTGTCGCCTTTACCAGAGATAAACTTTTAGATAAGGTTTGGGGAAAGGATATTTACGTGACGGATCGAGCCGTGGATGTTAATATCAAAAGACTCCGGGACAAACTAGGAGAAGAGAAGGAGAGGTTGGAAACCATCCGCGGGATCGGTTACAGATTCAATGAGGCGTAGCTTATTTTCTAAACTACTCTTAAGTAACTGGCTTCTACTTGTTTTCCTCATGGCTGTCGCGGGGATTGTCCTTTTTTTAGAGGATCTAATCCATCCTGACTTAAAAATACTTTTATTCTCCGCTTATATACTATTAGCCATGTTCGGGACTTTTTACATGTCCTTCTCCATTGCAAGAAGTGTAACTCAAACGCTCAACCAGATCGAAATGAAAACGGGAGAGATCAACGCAGGAGATTTCGGCTCCGAGTTGAGTCTTCCGGATATCCAAGAGTTAGCGGATCTTGCAGTCTCCATCAATCTGATGTCAGGACGTTTAAAACACCAATTCGTTGACCTTACTATCGAAAAGGAAAAGTTCGACTCAGTATTACAAAATTTGAAAGAAGGTGTTTTCTCCGTAGATCTGGAAGGTTCGATCGTTTTTCAAAACAGAAGTATTCCCGGTTCTTTGATAGAACCTAATTCGGGTTCCCGAAAGGTAGAAGACGCGGTCAAAGATCCAAGACTACTGGACTTTATTAAAAAGAATCTCTCCGGAAAGGGAGAACCTAAAACGGAACTGGATCTTAGTCAAAATTTTTACGCGATCAAAATGTATCCTCTTAGAACGAACGGAAATATCCTGATGTTCATAGGAGTCATACGGAACATCACGGAAGAAAAACAATCTTACTTAATACGGGAACAGTTCGTACAGAACGCTTCTCATGAATTAAAAACTCCCATCACTTCCATCAAAGGTTATACGGAAACATTACTCGGCCGTTTAAAACTTTTAGAAGAAAGTCACGAAAAAAGATTTTTAGATGCGATCTCTCGCAACACGGACAGAATGGTTCGGATCGTAGAAGACATGCTTACGATCACTAGGATCGAAAATCAAAGTGCGATCGCACAACCTGAGGAATTTACCTTAAAATCACTGGTAGAAAATCTTTCCTTCACTGTGGACGGCGTCATTTCTCCCAAAGGGCAAAAGCTCGTAGTGGAAATGCCTTCCTCTCTAACAATCTCTGCTGACTGGGTTCTCTTGGAGCATATGCTCTTAAATTTGATCTCGAATGCGTCTTCGTATTCTCCGGATGATAAAACAATCACTCTGAAGATCACAAAGGTGGAACCTGACTCGGTGAATTTCCAGGTAATCGACCAGGGGATCGGGATCAAGGACGAGGATAAGGAAAGGATTTTTGAAAGATTCTTCCGAGTGGATAAGAACAGATCCAGAAAAGAAGGCGGAACAGGCCTCGGACTTTCTATCGTGAAACATATTGTTAGATTACATCACGGTTCTGTCAAAGTTTTCGATAACCCGGAAGGTGGGACAATCTTCTCCGTAACTCTTCCGTTAGTGTATTCCGAAATTTCCGAAGTTTGAAATCCGTGCTTTAGCTCGTAATACGCTTTTCCTAAAACAGCCCCAAAGCGATTATAGAGATTCTATATATAAAAATCGGTACTGCAATTCGCATTGCCGAGATCCCGGACCATCGGTCGAGGTTAGAACATGGATTATCCCAAGGGTTTTTTTTCATTCGGTACAAATATAGGTATTAAGGACAAGACGAAAGATTTCGGAGTGATCTATTCCGAAACACCCTGCAAGGCAGCTGCGGTATTTACTAAAAATAATTTTCCGGGCGCTCCAGTCATCGTAGGTAGAGAGCATATCCGAGACGGAATTCTACAAGCTGTAGTCATCAATTCTAAAAACTCGAATGTTGCAACCGGAGAAAAAGGGATCTCCAACTCCAGACAGATCTGTTCCGAGATCGCAAAGTCTCTCGGTATCGCCGAAACTTCCGTACTACCTTCTTCCACAGGAGTGATTGGAGTTCCGCTTCCAATGCAGGTTATTCTTCCGGCATGTGTCCAAGCAAAATCGAATTTAAAACCGGGTAATCTGGAAGAAGTAGCTGAAGCCATCATGACCACTGATACTCGCAGAAAAATTTCCGTAAGAAAGATCAAATCTTCTAACGGAGAAGCAGTGATTTTCGGTATGGCAAAAGGGGCGGGAATGATTGAGCCGAATATGGCGACTATGCTTTCTTATATTCTCACAGACGCGCAGATCGAAGGTGATGTTTATCCGATCCTGAAAGATTGTGTGGATCTAAGTTTTAACTGTATCACGATCGATTCCGATACTTCTACATCCGATACTGTCGCTTTACTTAGCAATGGTCTTGCAGGCCAAGTGGACGCTAAAGAATTCAGATCAGCGCTTTTGGAAATATGTACCGACCTTGCCAAAGAAGTGGCAAGAGATGGAGAAGGTGCTACCAAATTGATAGAAGTCCGTATCAAAAAATCCAAAGATGAGTCCCAAGCCAGAAAGATCGGAAAATCCATCCTGAATTCTCCCTTGATCAAGACCGCAATTTACGGTGGAGATCCGAATTGGGGAAGAATGGTTATGGCGGTCGGAAAAGTTTTTGACGAACCTATCCCTTTCGACTCTTTGGAAATTTATTTCGGAGGACTTCCGGTCAAGGGTGCAGACTCGGAAACTCTCAAAAAATTATCGGACTATCTAAAAAAGAATTCCGAGATCTTTGTCGATGTGATATTGAATACCGGAAACAAAGAGATGGTGTTCTGGGGATGCGACCTGACCGAGGGTTACGTGAAGGAAAACGCATACTACACAACCTAAGTTTGTCGAATCCGTATCGAATCCCTGAAACGTGAAGACCTATTTTTCCGATCTACGACTTATCTCTTCGGTTATCACTGTAACCGTACGATTACTTTCCGTATTCGTAATCCTAGGTTTGTATGAACTCAGCATTTATCTTCTTCCTAAAGAAATTGAATACGTAAGCGAGATCGCAGTCCTAACCTGTTTGGTATTCGGCGTTTTCGCGATACTACCTATCCAAGAAAAAATTTCAGGTTTCTTAAAGTCCACATTCGTTTCAGAATATTTAAGCGACGATCCGGGTTCTTCCAGATTAGCTCACAGAAGATTTGATTCGGAAGGACTGATTAAAAACGTATTTCCCGAACTAGTAAGATTGACCAATAGTAATTTTGGAAAATTAGCTATTTTAAAGAACGATTTAGTCCATTACGAATTATATACTTATGCGCACAAAAAACAAAGAAAGGTAAATACTCTCGAAGGAATCAATCCTAGAGCGGCCCTTCTTACTTATATCCTGAACAAAAGATCCGGAGCCATGATCGGAGAACCGGACCAAAATAAAATTATCAACGAAGACTTTGTAAGTTTAAGAGCGAATTTCATTCTGCCTTTCGTATTCCGAGAAAAACTTTTCGGCTTTTTAGCCGTTTCTAATATTCCAAAAGACAATGTACGACATGAACTCGGTTTTTTGGCGGGAAAATGTGCATTAGCGGTCCATAATCAGATCCTATCTTCGCAGATCGCAGAAAATAAAAAATACAGAAAAGAATTGGAGAATGCGGGTAAGATCCGTAAGTTTTTGGAATCTCCCGAACCGCCTATGGTGGGAGATATCAAAATAGATCTATTATCCAGAGAACCTGGAGAACTTTTAGAGTTT
The DNA here is from genome assembly GCF_040833995.1 of Leptospira sp. WS58.C1. Classification (NCBI taxonomy): domain Bacteria; kingdom Pseudomonadati; phylum Spirochaetota; class Leptospiria; order Leptospirales; family Leptospiraceae; genus Leptospira; species Leptospira cinconiae. Next base: position 226,202 of record NZ_CP162137.1, on the reverse strand, counting down.
TTTCAAAGCCCTTCGGGTGATTTTTATTTCGTATTCTTGCGCCTAAGTGTAACCAACGCCGTTTCCGTTTTAGCACTTTGCTATATATTGGGAACCTTATATTCTTCCAGATTAAACGGAGAATTAAAGAACATTCTTCAGATCAAATCCTTAGTTGAAGACAACTTAAAAGAGATCTCATGGACTGAAAGGTACGATCTCGCGGTAGGAATGGTCGCAAAGGAAACCGGTAAGATCTCCCTTAGATTCGTGGGTAAAAAATTTAAATTGTTCGATGCCTCCAAACCTGATCGAAACTTGGCATCCATCGGATGGGAGAATATAGAAACTCCCGGAAAAGATGCGCTCTTTTTAACTTGGAATGATCGTAATATTATTTCTTTCCAACACTTGGGGATACAACCGTGAGAAATATTCTAATCGTATTTCTTTCCGTGATCCTATTCAGCTTGATCCTGTTTTCAGGATTATTGAACTCGTATTCAAAAGAAGCAAGACTTCCTTTTTATTTTTATCCGAACGGAAAGATCGCGGTTTCGAGTGGATCTCATACGGATCTAGTCGGGATGAGAATAGACCTGATCGAATACGAGATCGTTCGAAAACTCGGAAAGGATTACGGATTATCCGGACACTCGTTCCATTTTTTTGCGAAAGAAGGAAGTATGGTCAAAAGCCTTTCCTTAGATATGAGGTCCTCCTTCGAAGTGCTGAAGGACTTTTTACCCGATATATTTTTATCTTTATTATACTTTTTAGTGGCGATCTGGTTTTTCTTTTATACCAGAGACTTATATATTTTCTTGTTATTCGGATCCCTATCCTCCTTATTCTTATTTAACTTTTTCTTATTAGCGTTCCATGATTTTCTTTTTCCGTTCTTTTTCTTCTTATACTTTACCGGATTTTTGATCTTAGATGTTTCCTTTAGATTAAGAGGAAAAGAGATCCCTTCCAGATGGTTCGCTCCCCAAGTAATTTTTTCCTTGGTCGCAGGATTTGTCGGACTCTCCCAAAAGGAAAATCCGGATCTGTTCCAATTCTTGTCCGTGAACGGAATTTACTTCAACGTATTTTCCTCTGGAATTTGTATCTTGCAGTTGGTATTCCATACTTTTAGGAATAAAGGGAACTTTCAGGAAGTTTCCAAAAAATTAAGCATAGTACTAGCATTTTTCTTAATTACGATCGTTCCTTTTTTAATGGCCGAGTTAGGAGCCACAAAAAGTTTTTTCATGATCCGTCCGTATCTGATAGTGGCTCTGATATTATTCCCCGTTCTGATCATATTCGGGACTTACACATATTCATTGGTTCCGGTACAGATTGCGTTCAGTTCATCCTTAACTTCTATCTATTCCATCTTGATCTTAACCTTCGGATATTTGTTCGGTCTGGAGTTTTTTGTAAGATGGAACCCGGGATTTTTAGGAAAGCATCAAAGAGAATGGAATTTGTTCTACGTAGTTGTATCCGCTTACTTTTTAGGTTCACTGAACAACAAATTGTATAAGTGGATAGATTATTGGAGTTTTAGGAATAATCCAAAACTTCATACCGCATTGGAAGAATTATCCGTAATGATCGGTGCTCCAATTTCTATGAGAGCCACCATCAATAATCTAATTCGCAGGCTTGTAGACGCGTTAGAGGTAAAAAAACTCCAAATACTCATCCCAGCGGATAAATTTTCCGGAACCGATCTAAGAAATATCAACTTCATTCGAATTCCCTATGGATCCGAAATTTGGACGTATTTCGAAAATCATACCGAAGTTACCATTACTTCTCACCTTGCTTATGGATTAGGTATAAGGGAATCCGTTTTCAAATTTTTAAACCAGATGGAAGTCCAATTAGCCTATCCTTTATTCAATTTTGAAAAAGGGAAAGAGGTTATCGCAGTATTTTTGGTTGGAGAGAAGATCAATCGTAAGAATTTCACTCTGGGAGAACTAAGATTCTTAAAAGAATGTACAAGATTAGCATCCTTACTCATCCGAAACTATTCACTACTTGTGGATGAAGTGGAGAAGAAAAGGATCGTTCGCGACCTGAATATGGCGGCAGTCTTGGATAAAACTCTTCATTTACCGGAGTTAGAAACGATAAAATCGGTCGAATTGGGCTATTTTACGCTTCCTGCAGTCGGAATTTCAGGTGATTACCTAGATATTCTCAAACTTTCTCCTAAAAAGCAGTTATTGTTCTTAGGAGATGTTTCAGGACATGGACTTGGGTCAGGTTATCTAGTTTCTGCAGTAAGAGGAATTATTCGCCGTCAATTGGGCAATTCTTCCTCTCTTCCGGATATTTTTAGAGCGATTAACTTGTTCTTGATAGAGAGATATAGAGGAAGTGAATTCATGACTTCTATCGCAGGGATATATAACGCTAGCGATGGAGCATTCTCTTTCGTGAATGCAGGTCATACTCCACCGATTTGTATTCGAAAGAATGGAAAAATCGAACTTAGAAACGAAACTCAAAGAGTATTAGGTGTTCTACCAACCGATTATAGAATCTTAACTATTCATTTGAATCCCGGAGATAAATTAGTTTTGTTCACCGACGGAGTGACGGAAACGTTTGATGATAACGAAGAAATCTTCGGAGAAGAGAATCTTTTAAGAATATTATCCTTAAATCACGATAAAGACGCCCAATCATTAGCTGACCTTATCAAAAAAACGCTAGAAGAGTTTAGAAATTATAAAGAACCTAGCGATGATATCTCTTTTGTTTGTCTAGAAGTTTCCGAATAAGTATCACTTAGTGTGAAATCAACTTATTAAAATTTTTTTCCTAAAATTAATTAAAATACTTTACAATGAAAAGTAAATTGCTTAATTATGTCACTATCCAAGAGCTTTCTTGATCCTTCATATTATATGACGGGCAATAAAGTTTCTAATATATGGAGGACGTCAATGGTTGCAAAAAAGAAAGCAGTCAAGAAAGCAGCTAAGAAAAAAGTAGCAAAGAAAAAAGCTGCTAAGAAGAAAGTTGCGAAAAAGAAATAACTAACTTCAACAACATCTCTTCCATATTAGTTTATGGAAGAAATGAAGCTTAAAACCCGCTTCTTTGAGGCGGGTTTTTTCTTTTATAACCCTTCTTTATTAGTATTTTCCGATTTTCTAACGGGATCTGTTGTAAAAATACAACACTTTAGGTACGAGCACTTAAAGATTTAGATATTTAAGGACGTCTTTCATCTCATCTCTGAAGTCCGGCAGTGCATTTCCATAATTTTTAACGAGCTTAGCCTCTCCTTCTTCCGAAATTTCGAATAATCTATACTCTTTTTCCGTATTGGGGGAGTTCTCTAATTTAAAAAACTTCACTGCGCGCTTGCTATAACGGTTATAAGCAGTGAATTTATGGTAATAGAAACCTTCTTTCTTAGAATTTACAGGATAAGGAAGGTAATATTCCGCTCCTAAAACTAAAATATTCGGAGTAACCACCGCCATTCTAGTCCAAGTTGCGAGATTTAAGGGATAATTCTCTTCTAGATAAGCCTTTTTGTGGTTCTTTTCCCAAACACTTAATATCTTTCTTCGGCTTTCATCCGCTTGTTTATATCTTTCCAGTCCATTTAAACAGATTTCCATTAAGGAAAGTAACTGCAAAGACTCGGAATTGGATGATTGAAGTTCTTTTTGGACTAGTTTTTTAGCGGAAATAAAGTCCTGAGAGTATATATTCTCCCAAATTTTTTCGATATTCGCCCCAGAACTCTTCTCTTGAGCGTTTAAGTTTATGTTTAGAAAGCTAAATGCTAAGATTATACCGAAAAGAATTAAATTTTGTTTTGAGATAAAGGTCTTCATTCCAAAAACTTTTAGATCAGATCGTGGATTGTCTTTCGGGATTATGAATCCACTTGGATTGAGTAGAATCCAATAAGGAAAAGAACTCTTCTGCGCCCTTTTCTTCTATAAAGACCCTTTCCTCCTCGGAAACAGGAATTAAAGCCAGAAATTTGATCGGATTTCCTCTTTCGGACTTAAGATCCGTCAATTCAGGGAATCCTTCTTCCTTTCCGATCTCTCTTATTACAAGAGAACTAAAACTTAAGTACAAAGCTTCCGGATCTCTTCTACTCATCGCGATCGAATGTCCATGGCCAAACCATTTGCTCATAACCCAAGGATAACGAATGATCTCACCGATCTGATGAGGCACCCAGCTTTCGGACCTATCCTCGTCTGAAACTTTTACGGCACAGATTAACTCTACTCTCGCATAGTTTTCATAATCTTTTCTATATAATTCGACTGAAGGAAGGTTTTGTGCACTCATTCCAATGGTAGAATATACATAAACTCCCGGCATGTTTTTGGGAGCAAACCTTACGATCCCTAGCTGAGGGTATTTACCGCCGTCAGCAGACCAATACTTATCATGTTTACCGAATACGTATTCTAGATAAGCAAGTCTGGACTCTTGTATATTCTTCCAAATTCCTTTGGTAGATCTGTATTCCCAAAAACTTCGGTCTTGGTTGATACGATCCGGGATTACTCCAAACTCTGTATTTCCTAAAGGATAGGCAGTGATCGTATCCGCTTTTGCAAATTTTGAATATCCATGGAATCCTTTAATGCCCGACCAAGGAGGAAGATATGCAATCAGCTCTTCTTTATAAAATAAAGAGACTCCGTTTCCTTCTTCCGACCAGATAAAATGGATCTCTTTAGGATCGAACTCAGGTTGGCCTTTAGGATCGGTAACTTCCTCTTCCGTTAAGAATGGCGCAAGGCCTGATCTTAGATCGGCATCTGTCCTTGTTTTAGGTGCATCTATACGATTGCATACCCAAACGGATTTGATCGCAAAGTCCGGACTTTCTTCCGCTTGTAAATACAGATAAACGGTCCTTCCGTCGTCTTCCAAAAACGCGGTCAAGGATCCGTAAGGATTTGCTTCTTGGTATAAAATATTAGGTTCAGCAGTTTGGTTCATTTAATAGGAATGTCCACGATCCTAGAATTAAATTCGTCCAGACGGTTCTGGATCTTCTTCTCCATATCCTTTTCGAAAAGTATATCGGGAAAATAGGCGCTGGCGTTTAAAAGACCTGTCAACTCCACCTGATCCCATTTTTGGTAAGTCCTTAAGCTGTCCCAAACCAGAACGGGAATACGCTCCCCTTCTTTTTTACATTTTACGAAGGTATCTATCGCTTTGATAGGTGTGAGTAATTTGTTCTTCATAGAAGTTGAAATCCGCCCAAGGCCATTATCCCTGGTATCCGGAAGGATTCAAGTCGGTTCCAACATTAAAGAGGCGAGAAAAACGAAGGCCGGCGCATCCTTTCGCCCGGCACTTGGACCGTAGGTTAACGGTGAAGGAAGTTACGTAAAGGTTCTACAAAAACCTTTTCTCGGGTCTTTCTTTCCTTATATTGTTCGAAAAGAATCAAGAAAAGGGCTGTTGCTAAAAACATCGTTTCCATATTAATTTCGACGGACATAAATACGGAATCCCACCTTGTTTGAGCGAGGTTTTTGGAAAAAAATTTCCGTATCAATCGAAAATTTATCCTGAGAGGCAGGGAAATAATGATCAGGATAAGGCTTCTTTTGCGGCTTCTTTCAATTGTTTGATCAATCTGGTTCTGAGCTTGGCTGGAATTTTAGTGGAGATTTCTAAGGTCTGAACGAATATTTCGGCGGCCAGATCCACCATTTCGCTCATTTTTACGTCGTTATCCCTAGGGATACGCACATTTTTTGTCCCGGTAGAAGAGGATTTTGCCCGTTTAACTACCTTCTTCTTAGGTAAGGGTTTCTTTTTCTTTTTTTGGACCATTGTTACTGAGTGCTTCGGGTCCGTACCTTATCTTCTCCCGATTCGTATTCTACTCGGATTTTATTCCTTTTCTAAAAAAATTCCGAGTACTCTATAACTATCCAAACGATCCATAGATAAACTTTTACTTCCGGGTCTGTCGGATATAGGCCTTTCGGTAGAGATTAAAACTTCTTCTCCTCTTTGCCATTTACCTTCCGATTCGGAGACATAGAAAAATTTGGAATATTTTCGTAGGTCCAAACATTCTTCCACCGTTTCCCAGTGCGCATAAAGGGAACGGGTCTCTTCTGTATGTTTGGAATCAGGCACTAAGATCCTTTCTTTTCCAAGAAAGGTCCTAACTTCTCCAGTTCGAATGTTCTCCGCAGTGATAAACAAGAATATCGTCCCCTACATCTAAATCAAATCACGGAAACGGTTCTCGCATTTTCTTTTCAGATTTCCGGTTTTATCCGGGAGTTATACGGCCTCAACCATTAGACTGTAATTTTGACCGCCTTGTTTTTAGTTCTACTTCTGATCCAACGCCGCTTTCGCATTCCGAGAAAAAATCTGACGGAAGGGAATCGGAACGTATTTCAAGTTCGGAAATTTTTTTCCAAAAACAAAGTAAAAGTTCTTCTTCCTAAAACAATTCTAATCAATTTTTTTTCGGATTTCTGGGGAGAATATTAGAAAAAATCTATTTAGTTTTGCAAGACGAACGATCGGTTTATAAAAGTACCGCCTTCCATCTTCTTCCTTCTTTTTCTATTTTTACCCGAGTTCTGTCGTATTGCAATTCGTCCCCGGACTTGCGGATCGTCCCATCTTTCTCGTGGATATTTGCCAGAACGAAACGATTTTCTGCCAGCTTGATCAGAGCTAAAGAATAAGGAGGCTTCCAAGAAAATCCCGGATTCATGTTAACAGTTGTAGAAGACCAGACGACACCTTCTTCTCCGATATCCGCTCCCGGTTTGTTTAAAGTAAGAGGAGAAAGTTCCGGGGTTCTCGATTTTCTATCTCTCGAAGGACGTTCCGAAGAGAATAAGGCGATCGAATTGATACTATCGATTCCCCCATTCCCTCCCAAGAGAGCCAACTTCGGAGAATGAGCCGGGATCTTCCCTGAATCAGCCACCTGGGCGTACAATCCATACTGAACCGCTATATCCACAAGACCTGTAGCAGCAGAGATGGACATTGCAGCTTGGTAATTCAATATCCCGCCCATCTGATTAATGGGGATCTGCTTTCCATTAGAAAGTTTTAATGAAGAAGTCTTGAGAGAATTGACTACTTCCTTTTTGCCCAATTTAAAATATTGAGCGGACTGTTGGATTACCTGTCCGGGAAAACAATCGTAGATCCAAGCATAATCCACTTCTTCTCTTTGGTAACCTGATTGAGCAAAAAGTTTTTCCGCGGAATTTCTAGCAGGAGAATCGAATCCTCCTTTTAGAATAAAATATTCGCTATGAGCAGTATGAGAAGCTCCTACAAGATGCAAAGGTTTCAGATTTTTTCGGATCCAACCCTTGGATTTCCATTCCTTCGCTTTTTTTTCGGAAACCAAAATAGTAGCAAAGCCATGATCCGTCACGATGGCGATCATCGGAGTCGGATATGGGTCGGAAATCGGACGAGACATTTGTTTTTCGGTTATCTCTTGTCCATAATAGAATGCTCTTGGGTTTCCGATCGCATTCGATCTGAATTTTTGAGTAATCTCTTTCAGATCGTCCAGGCTGATCCCTTCTTCAAACATCATCCTTTTCATCAAGAGTCCGTACATTGCGATGAGAGTGGCACCGTTATCTAATTCGAACTCAGGATGACATACTGTTTCGTTTACCATCTTTAAATCGGAAACTTGACGGAATGCTGATTTAGGAATATCTGCTGCAGCGACTAAAACGACCGCATCGGGATTATCGACTAAGACGGTTCTTGCTTGTCCGATTGCTCCGGTAACGCTTGCTCCTCCCAAGTCGATCACATGGGCTTTCATCCCTGTATAGCCGAGCTCATTCGCTATACGTACGGTGTGTCCGTAACCTTGTTTTCCCAAAGAAGCTGCTTCTATACTTACAAAGTCGGTGATCTCAGAGGCCAATGTCTCATTCTTCATACCAAGAAAATCCAAAAGTGTAGCTATGGATTTTTTATAATGTTGAAAAACTTTTTGAGACCCGCTCCACGATTTATATTCTTCTTCCGAAAAATCCTTGGTCGTACTGTCGGCAACTCCTAATAGAACGGGAAAATTCATGTATAACTCCTGAAAATTCTAAGCTTGGGCAGAAGGAGGTAGAACTTTACATTCTCCCTTGCCGATCGTTTCTTTTTTTTGATTGGTCCACTCAATGTTCATGGCAACGGCTTTCAGTCTTGGGATCTTTTCTTTCACTGTGACAGTGCAAGTAATCGTATCTCCAGGATACACAGGTTTGCGGAACTTTGTTAACGTTTCTAAGGCGACTGTCCCTAATCCGGGAAGTTTCATCCCGAGCACAGGAGCTAATAGAGAAGCGGCAAGTCCACCATGTGCGATCCTAGTACCGAACGCTGTGGTCTTTGCATATTCTTCGTCCACATGCAAAGGATTAAAATCCCCGCTGATCCCTGCGAATATATAGATATCCGTTTCAGTGATCGTTTTAGTGAAACTCGCCTTATCCCCTATTTGTATTTCGTCGTAAGTCTTTCCTCTTTCGTACATTCCGATTTCCTTATTCTTTTTTGTGGATTAAGCGAGTTGTGCGCCTAAGACCCCGTTTTTCAGGAACTCCACACAATCAGCCACTTCTTTTTCCACGGAAGGAAGTTCGGAGAAAAGTCTCATCAAGTTTTTAGTTTTTTCTGCATCCAGTTCTTTTAGGAAATGTACACTTTTGAAAAATCTGCATCCAGCGTAGAAGGTAAGTATTTTTAGATCTCTGAGCCTATCTTCCGATTTGTATTCGGAAGTGGAATTTGCAGTGTCCCAGAATCCCAACTGAACTGTGGTAACGAAAACCGCGAGATCGGCAAATCCGAATTCCAAAGCTTGTTTTTTCTTTCTGTCGGAATGTTCTCCAGCTGCTTTTAATAATTCTTTTGCCGCAGTGAGTATTTTTTCTTCCGGAGTGTTTGTTAGGATCTTCTCTGCCTTAGCTCTTATCTCTTCCGGTTGGGATTGTTGTAGGACTTCCATCAACTTGTCGAAACCTTTGTAGGTAGAAGATATAATACTTTTTTGGACTTCGGTAGTTCCTCCACCGATTGTGCCGAGTCTTACGTCCCTGTACTGGCGGCTTACATGACATTCTCTCATATAACCCATTCCACCGTGGATCTGAACCGCATCGCTTGCTAACTCTTCCGCAGTTTCCGTTACAAAAACTTTTAATGCGGAACTTTCGAATGGAAGGCTCGCAGTCGGATCTTGATCCTTCTTATTCGCTACAAAATAGATCAATCTTCTGGAAGCGCAAAGATACACCCAGTTACGTGCGATCTTTTCCTGTACTCCGAAAAAGGATAAGATCGGTTTTCCGAATTGGTGACGCTTCCAGGCATAATCCAAACAAAGTTCCAATCCGAATTCCATTCCACCGGGAACGGCAGCAACTAGCACTGTTCTTTCCCATTCCAATGTCCCCTTTCCGATACGAACAAAGCCGGAATTTAGAGGCCCTAAAAGATTTTCATCCGGAACGAACATATCTTGGAAGGAAAGTTCTGCGGTCATAGAAGTGTTATGCCCTAACTTCTTGAGAACCTTACTTACATGAAATCCTTTCATATTGGATTCTACGATGAATGCGGAAACTCCCATTGGTCCTCTAGACTTAGTTGTTCTCGCCATTACGATGAATACTTGTCCGTTCGGGCCGTTGGTTATGTATAACTTGCTTCCGTTTAGAATAAAACCTCCATCCACCTTGGTCGCGAATGTATTCATTGCAGCTGCATCTGAACCTGAATCAGGCTCAGTCAACGCAAGACCAGCTATCCATTCTCCGGATGCGAGTTTAGGAAGGTATTTTTTCTTTTGAGCGTCCGTTCCTTGGAAAAGGATCGGAAGAGTCCCGATGATCATATGGGCTCCCCAAGAAAGCCCGAACCCTCCATCCAGAGAACCTGCGTTAAACGCTTCTTGAGCGATACAACATTGCAGACATGTGCCGCCTTGGCCTCCGAATTCTTCCGGAACAGGAATGCCTAATAGGCCCATACTTCCCATTTCCTTCCAGATATCGTTGCCCCATACGCCGTGTTCGTCCCGATCTTCTACAGACGGTAATACTCTTTCTTTCGCAAAATCCTTTACGGTTTCGTAAAATTCCAGATCTGATGATGTTAAGTACGGATTTAAAAACATAATTTTTCTCCCAACTCCGTTCTAATTTTTTGTTAGATCGGAAACTTCTTTTTTAAAACTTTCTAATATTTCGTTTCTTTTGATTTTTAAGGTTCTAGTCATTTCCTTATCCGGATCGAAAGGCCTTGGAATGACATAGAATGCATTTTGAGGGATCAGCTCGAAAGATTTGAATCCTGTTCTACGGGATATTCTATCCGAAACTTCCTTCTTAAAGATCTCTCTAATTTTAGGATGAGAATTCCAAACATTCGCATCCTCCGGTAGATCGGGAAACTCAGCCTTTAATCTTTCGAAATCAGGAACGATCAAGACCACCAGATGTTTTGCCTCATGACCCGTTACCATCACTTGGTTCACATAAGGAGAATTTAAAAGTTGGTCCTCGATCGGAACCGGCTCCACATTCTCTCCGCCGGCAAGCACAATAGTATCCTTAGCTCTTCCTGCAAACACCAATTCGCCCCTATAATTGAAGCGCATGATATCTCCCGTATCAAAGAATCCGTTCTTATCAAAGACCACATCGTTCAATTCAGGACGTTTATAATATCCCATGAGAACTTGTTTGGATTTTACCCAAAGACTTCCTTTTCCGCCTTGGGGAACAAGATTGCCATGCTCGTCTTTCAGAATACATTCATATCCCTGTATCGGAGTTCCCACGGTTCCAGGAGACGGTTGTTTCGGTTTTCGAATGGAAAGCACTGCAGAAGTTTCCGTCATTCCGTATCCTTCCAATACGATTAATCCGATAGAAGATAAAAATTTATCCACTACGGAAGGAAGGGCACTTCCCGCAGAAACGGAGACTCGCAATTTTCCACCAAGAGCATTATGAATCGGTTTGAAGACCAGAAGTGCAAATAACTTGAGGGGTGATAATAAAATGAGAAGGGTCAAAGAGGAAATTTTGGAGAAGATCCAAACGATAAAGTTCGGCTTATCTATTCTAAAATCATATCCGAATAGAACGCCCTTTTGAACAGCCCAAAGATTTCCGATCTTTAGACAGAATTTGAATACCACTTTTTTTAAGCCGGATTCCTTGGAGACCTTATTCATAATTCCATTATACAAGGATTCCCAGATCCTTGGAACGGAAGGGAACAATGTAGGTTGGAATTCCTTCAGATCCTCTTTCAAATTGTTGATATTGGAAATCAGAAATCCTGCACCTAATTCCAAGATACAATATTCGATCGCTCTTTCAAACGCATGCCACGGAGGAAGAAGACTTACACCCGAATCCGCGGAAGTCAATTGAACGAATCCGATCACTTTTTCCACGGCGGAGATCCAGCCGGTTTGATTGAGCATCACTCCTTTAGGAGCGCCGGTAGTTCCGGATGTGTAAATTAAAGTAGCAAGTTCGTTCGGAGATTTTTCTCGGAGTCTTTTGCGAACAATATCGGGATCTTTAGAAAAGTTGATTTTTCCTTTTTCAATCAAACCTTGGATCGTATCAGTTCCGGATTTCAGATCACCGATATCATCTTCGATCACAAAAACTTTTTTTAGACTCGGAAGTTTGGGGCCGAGGTTGAGCAATCTTTGTTTGTCTTTTTCTTTTTGAACGATTGCATACTTGCTTTCCGAATGATTAACTATATATAATATATCTTCATCTACTACGTCCGTTCCTCTCGGAACGGAAACGGCTCCCGCAGAGATGATCGCGATATCACCTATGATCCAGTTCTGACTGGAATCACAAAGATATAAGACCCTATCGTCTTTTTGAACTCCTTCTTCGATCAGCCCCGCAATTAAAGAATCCGTTAAGGACTTGATCTCTGAAAATGTCCTTCCTTTAATTCCATCCTTGGTTCTGCGGGAAAAACTTTCCTTATTCGGAAATTTAGATGCCGTCCTTTCCAGCATATCGTAAAAATACTTTTGATCAGTTTCCAAAAACTCCCCCTGAGAACACTTATATATTAAAATTTTTCCTTACGACGGAAATTTTACGTTGAAGGACCTATGCTTCAATCGATTTTTATTTAGATCAAAAAAACTGCAACTGGCTGAACAATAGTTCACTAATTATACGGCTGTTGTTCAATAATTTTGATTAACTACGTTCGTTTCAAAACGAGTTAAACAATCTTTGCATAAGCAATCTTCATACAATTCTCTTATATTTTTCAAAGCTTCCGGATCTAATTTAATATCAAAGCACCAACAAACCTCTTGGTCCGCTCCACATTCTAAAATGCGAGAACATTGGGGGCATTTCTTTTGGGCCATAGGGGTATGATAATGAAAATGCAGAATTTTCAATCCTTAAGCGATGAAAGTTTAAAAAGAAAGGAGAGTATAAAACTATACGCGACGTATAATTTTATACTTGGTATTAGATCTTAATTCCGTTTTGATTTAGAATTTTTAAAAACTCTTCTTCGGAAACTACCTGGACCCCTAACTCTTGGGCTTTTTCCAATTTGGAACCGGCCCCAGGTCCCGCCAAAAGGTGAGTTGTTTTAGAAGAAATAGATCCTACTTTTTTACCGCCGTAATAAACTACCAGATCCATTGCCTTATCTCTAGGTTGGAAATTTTCAAACGAACCGGACACACACCAGGTCTGTCCCGCAAAAGGTTGTTTATCCGATTTTTCGATCGGATCCGCCTTCATCTTAAGCCCGGCCTTTTTCAAACGATCTATAAGAGAAAGAATTCTTTTATCCGTAAAATTCTCTTGGATCGCTTCGATGGTAGAAGGTCCGATACCTGGAATTTCTAAGAAGTTTTCCAACTTTTTAGGATTTTTTGCCGCAGAGATAATTGAATCGATCGTATCATATCCATGTTCGGTAAGAAGTTCCGAAACTTTGGGGCCGATCTCTCTCAAGCCTAAGGAAGAAAGCACAAATCTAAAGTCCTTCTTTTTGGATTCTTCGATCCCATTTAAGATGATAGATACACTTTTCTCTCCGTATCCTTCTTCTTCCATTAACTTTTCTTTATGGTCTTTTAAGGAATAAAGATCGGCGATATCTTTAATATACCCTTGATCGTATAAAAATTCTACCTGCTTCTCCCCCAAACCTTCTATATCCATTTGTTTGCGAGAACAATAGAATATGATCCCGTTCTTGACCCGATCCGGACATTCGGGATTCGGACAGAAATAATCCACTGAGTCTTGTTTCTTTTCCGTCTTTGTTCCACAACAAGGACAACGAAGTGGAATCTTAAAAACTTCCTTTCCTGGAGTGACTACTTCTTCCACAGCGGGAATGATCTCCCCCCTTTTGGAAATTCTTACGATGGCTCCTATACCTACTCCCAGCTCGTCGATATAATCCTGGTTATGTAAGGTTGCAAATGTAACGGTGGTGCCGGCTAAACTAATAGGTTCGATTTCGGCTCTTGGAGTGATCTTTCCCGTTCTACCAACCGCATAATCGATTCCTACGATCTTACTTTCCTTCATCAAAGCATCGAACTTATAAGCTCGGGCCCAACGAGGAGAATGAGAAGTATAACCTAATGATTCCCTCTTTGAAAGATCGTTTAATTTGATCACTAATCCGTCCGTAGGAAATCCAACTTTTTCCTTTTTCTTCTTAAAGTCTTTGATCGCAGCCGGAATCTCCGTCCCTTTTAATAATTTAGTATCGGGGGGAAGAGGGAATTTTAGATCCTCCGCTTTCTTCATTACCTCTTGGTGGGTTTTAAATTTCGCTTTGGAGCCCGGGAAAAATGCGTCATACGTAAATATTCGTAGAGGTCGTTTTGCGACCTCTGAAGAATTTTTCTGTTTCAATGAACCCGAGGACAAGTTGCGAGGATTCGCATATCTTCCTTCGGAAGCTTCGTTAAATTCATCAAAGTCGGAGAAAGTCATGTATACTTCTCCTCTTAAATAGATGGAAATGTTTTCGGATAACCTGAGCGGTATAGAACGAATTGTACGAATGTTCTCAGTTACATCATCACCTATACCTCCTGTGCCTCTGGTCACACCGTTGACAAGGATTCCATTTTCGTAATATAACATGAGAGAGGCCCCGTCGATTTTCCATTCTACGGAGTATAGATCGTCAGGTCCCGTTTTTTGGACCCATTCCATAAGCTCTTCTTCATTGTATGTGTTTTCCAAGGAGAGAACCGGAAGTTTATGAGTGAACTTCTCGAAATCTTTGTCAAGATCGGAACCGACACTTAAAGTAGGGCTGGCAGGATCCGCTAATTTCGGAAATGCCTCCTCAAAAGCTTGCAGCCTCTTAAACATCCGGTCGAAATCGAAATCGGTGATTACTGGGGCATGTTTTACGAAATACAGATATTGGTGATAGCGGAGCTGCTCTTCCAATGAGCGCATTTCTTTTTCCGCTAGTTTAGGATCCTTTGGAAGATCTAAGGAAACTTTTTTAGACGTTTCGGTTGGCTCCACTTTTTTAGGGGAGGTCTTTTTAGCCGGGGCTTTTTTAGGCATAATCGATTATATAAAATTAATATTGGCCGAAACCTACTTTCATATAATCCATAGGATCGGTACGGTTCGATTCCCCTATCCAAACTTCGTAATGAAGGTGAGGACCTGTTACGTTCCCGGTGGCACCCACAGTCGCAATCCTTTGTCCCTTGCGAACGTATTCACCTTCTCTTACTTTTAAAGAAGTGCAATGACCGTATAAACTGTAATATCCGTTAGCATGAGCGATCACAATATGATTTCCATATCCTCGATTGGAATAGATGGCTCTATAAACTTTTCCATCTCCGGTAGCCGTAATATCTGTGCCGGGAACGTTTGCCAAGTCCACTCCATCGTGGAATTCCATATATCCGAAAGTAGGAGACCTTCTCATTCCATAATAGGAAGTTAAATTATAAGATAATAATGGTTCGCCGAATGGAAGAGAATTCATAATACCGTATCTGGAATCTAAAAAGTTAAATACGGAATCCACAAGAGCTTTGTTTTTTTCCATGGAAACTCTTACTGCACGGTATCCGTAAATTTCCGAAAGGTAAGATCTTCCGAGCATTAGATCCTTATCCACCGCTTCCTCTACCTTTAATTCAGTAGCAGCAAGGTCTTCCGAGTCTGCCTCATCCGGAAGTTTAAGTAGCTCTTCGGATTCTCCATCGATCAAAGAATGGACTTCCTGTAAATTTTCGTTCAGACTTGCAAAATCATCCCGGATATCTCCCAACTTTTCGCTGTATTCGATATACTCGTCGAAATATTTTCCGTAAACGGAAGCAAGTGCATTAATCTGTATTCTGGTATTATTATAACGAACGATTCCTAAAACTGCGATACCGACGATCGCGAATAATAATCCGACTAAGAAGAAGATAGTGAAGATGGAAATTTGGAAATGAAACGACTTATCGAATCCATGGGGGATCAAAAGAACCGTCAACCTTTGGTGACCTTTTTCTTTTACCTGGTCGATGCGTTTTTTTATCATCTTTTCCATGGTCGAAATCCCTCTGGTAGAAGGATTCCGGCCGGGAAAGACCTAAGTCAAGTGGAAACTATGTTTAATAGAATTCCGTACTTCGGTCTTAATGTGACTAAAGGTTCCATAACTACGGGATGATCCGCAACCGTTTGGAATTTATAGTTTTTGACCAACATAGAAAGGATCAATGTAGCTTCCGTTAGTGCGAAGATATTACCGATACAGATTCTCGGTCCCCCTCCAAATGGAAGATAAGCATACTTAGGTCGATCCGCAGATCTTTCCTCGTCAAAACGATCCGGATCAAACTTGTCAGGATTTTCCCAAAAATCAGGGTTTCGATGAATGTTAAAAATGCAGATGGAGATATTGGTACCGGTCTCTACATCATAACCGCCTATTTGGTCCGGACCCATTGCAGTTCTTTCGATTACCCAAGCAGGAGGGTACATTCTCAAAACCTCATCCAATACTTTGCGAGTGTATGTCAATTTTTGAACATCTTCCAAACTAGGGATCTTATCGCCTAAAATTCGATTCGCTTCTTCTCTTACTTTTTCACAGATGTCAGGGTGTTTGGATAAAAGATAAAATCCCCAAGACAATGCATTTGCAGTGGTCTCATGTCCGGCAAGAAGAAGTGTAATTGCCTCGTCCCGAACCTGAGCCTCGCTCATTCTCTCTCCGGTTTCTTCATCCCTGACTTCCAAGAGCATAGAGATCAAATCGTTAGAAGGATTTTTTTTACGTTCCGCGATTAGTTCATCCACTACGGAATGCATATCTTTCAAAGCACGTTTGAGTTTCAGATTTTCTGGAGTCGGCCAACTGAATGGAAATGGAAAAATTCGAGTGATCCTTTTAGTAACCAGCTCGAGCGCGATCTTTAAAGAATTTTCGATCCTTGCAGCATAACTTTCCACCTCGGTCCTGAACAAGGTCCTGCCTACGATCGCAAACGTTAGTCGCATCATCTCCTTGGATACGTCCAAGCTGGAAACATTCTTCCAATTCTCGGAAGTCTTTTTGGTTTCCTGGGCCATAATCTCAACGAACTCGGATATTCTTTGTTTATGAAAAGAAGGTTGTATAAGTTTTCTCTGCTTTTTCCAGAATTCTCCTTCGCTGTTCAGCAAACCTTTGCCTAAAATCCTTCCGAGTTCCTTATAAAAAACTCCCTTATGGTAATTCTGATTGTTTTCTTGAAGGACTCTTTTGATATCTTCCGGCTGAGTAATTAAATGAAAGGTAACCTGCCTCAAACCGAATCTGGAGGATTTGCCGAATTTGGACTGCATCAATTGGAAAAATCCGATCGGATCTTTTGCCAATTTGGAAACGTAAGGAAGGGCCCGGATGCCGAAAACTCCAGGAGGAAGATTCGGTTTTTTATTGGTGCGACTCGAAGTCGGTTCATGCAAGGAAAACAAGAGTATACTCCTAGTCCGAGATGGACGTTTGGATTAGTTTCACCCAACCAATCCTTGCCGCAATTCTATGTAACAACCGCTATATTAGCAAGCCGAGTTTCTATTTATGTATAAAAACCTATCTACGTTCGAAGGAAGTTTCGATCAACGCATCCATATCCATTAAGGAAGAAGAAGGTAAGGTCGAAGAAGAACTGGTAGTATCCTCCTGATTTAGACCCGGCGTCTGCATACTGGTCTCCGCTTCTTCGAAGGTTCCTTCGATTTGTTCTTCTATCAGGACCTGCCAATCTCCGGATTCGGATTCTCCCTCCGGTTGAAAATAAAAAGAAGATAAACCGAGACCAACGATAATAAGTCCACTAAAGGAGAAGATGAAAAATCGCTTAAAGCTAGCGATCTTTCGCCTTCTCATGATCTTTGCAGAAATATCATCGCTCCATTCGTAACTTTCTAAACGACGGAAAATCTCTTGGTCTAACTTTTCTCTGTTTCTATCTTCCATTTCCGATCTTCTCTAGGTCTCTTGAAAAAATAATTTCTTTAGCATCTGTTTGCCCCGGAAAGATCGGGATTTCACTGTTCCTTCCGGAATTCCCAATTTCTCCGCGATCTGTTGCTCTTTATATCCTTCGGAAACTAATGCAAGCACAGACTTGTATTTCCAAGGAAGATTGGAGATCAGATCCTGAAGCTCGATGTCCATTCCGGAGTCGTTATATTCTTCCCTTGGATTCAAAATGGAGTCTTGAGTCGCTTTTTCCTTAAGCTTCATGGCCAGGTTTGCTTGGCGCATACGCTTTTGGTTCATTCTCAAGGATTCGTTCCTTGCAATCGTATACAGCCAAGTGCTATGGGAAGATTCCCCCCTGAATTTATTGGCTGCTAAACTTTTATAAGCCCGAATATACGTCTCTTGAACAACATCATCAATGGTATCGTAAAACTCTTCGTATAAATTCTTCTTAATGGCGGAGAGTACGATATGTTTCGTACTGTCTATTAGTCCGGCAAATTCTCTTTGGTCCATTTTAGTTTCCTTATCTCAGGATGCCTGGCACAGGCAAAATTATTCTCTCGGGAACAAACAGATTCAAGGGGAACCCTGGAGCTTCCCTATGCTCCTCGGGTAGGGTAACAATTCCCTTTTCCTTTCCCCTCTTTTTTTGCTCTGAGGTCAAAACCCTTTCGATCGCGAGCCGATGCGCGATTTGATTCATCCGGATCTCGGATGTATACCTTGCAATCGCGTTCACAAGAATTCGAACTTTAACGAGGTCCGGACTTTCATCCATGAGTACCAGTTCGAGTTCGACTTGTTTTGGAGAAAGCCTGCGAAGCCATTTTTCATGCTCGCTTTTAAATCTCCGGTTCAGCTCAGCGATACGTTCGAGTTGGGCGTCTGTAAGAATATAACGATTTTTTAAGGAATCTAGGTCACCAAAAACTACACCTGCAGCTCTTTCATTACGGTAAAAGGAGATAGTGCGAATCGGTCGGACGGTATGGAAACCGGTCTTGGAATCTTCCGAGAAAAGATACGCCGGTGTTATAATAACACCGGCCAGAGCAACTCTGACGAATGAATTCAGGAGATTCATGAGTCTTACTCGGTTCATAACCTAGTGTTATCCTAAGACCCCAAGGTAGCCGCCATGTTTCCAAATATCGACTGAAATTTTTGATCCGCGAAAAAAAGAAATCCGGTCCTTTAAAGAGAACATAATTTCTGATAAAACCCGAATTTCCGGGAAAATTCCTTTTCCGGAACCGGTTCTTTGGCGTATTCTCCCCTTAAACTGCTATGGACTTTGGACTAAAAAACCAGAAAATCCCCAGAATCTTTTCCAAGGGAAGAATTAGACTGGGACTCTTACTTGCCATCGCTTTCTGCATTGGAATTCCAGCTTCCATAGATCTTTCCATCGAGTGGGAGTACGAAAACAGAAGTATCCATGCAGGAAATTACCGTTCTCTCAAGCCTGCGACAGTGGCAATCGTACCGGGCGCTTCCGTTTACAAGGGGATACCGTCACCCGTTTTGCAGGACCGTCTAGATTGTGCGATCGAACTTTATAAACAAGGGAAGGTCCGAAAAATTCTTCTCTCAGGTGATAACGGAACCAGTTATTACAACGAAGTGAAGCCGATGCTGTTGTACGTTTTAGAAAGAGGAGTGGATGAAAAAGACGTGTTCGTAGATCACGCAGGTTTTAGAACTTTGGATACTTTAGTAAGAGCGAAAGAAATTTTCCAAGTCAAGGATGCGATCTTTGTTAGCCAAAGATTTCATCAACCTAGAGCGGTATTCATTTCTAAAAAGATAGGATTAGATCTACAATCCTACGAGTCGGACAGAAGGATCTATATCAGCGGGCCGACCAACAGGTTTAGGGAATTTTTCGCAAGAACCTTAGCTTGGATCGATATGAATCTAACCAATACAGCGCCTAAATATTTGGGTAAACCGTTTCCGATAGAAGGTAGCGGAGTCAAGACCTGGAAAGGTTCGGTAATCTAAGAAGAATATTCTGTTTTTCGAATATGTTCGAAAATTTCGCGGACAGCGTCTTTTACCGAAATTTCGGGAGACCATCCTAAAGACTTAAGTTTGGAATTATTACCCAAAGACCTTTTCATTTCGGCAGGCCTCAATCTTGCTGGATCTTGTTTGGAAACTAGTTTTGATTCCGCAAACTCCAAAATCCATTCCAAGACCTGAGAAATGGAAGTCTCGGTACCGGAACATATATTATAAACTTCTCCGCTCAACCCTTTGTTTGCTAAAAGAATATAAGCTTTGACCACGTCCGTTACATGTAAGAAGTCACGAGTCGGAGTCAGATCTCCCACTAAAATTTCGGAAGAAACGTTTTTAGAAATATTATCCAGCACCTGCTTACAAAAATTCGGTACTACAAAATTCGGATTTTGCCCGATACCGATATGATTGAAAGGTCTTGCAATCACGGTTTCTATATTTGGATAAGAACGGGAATATTGAAGGCAATACGTTTCTGCGGCAAGTTTGGAAGAAGCATACGGATTCACAGGACTTGGAAGAAGGTTTTCCGAAACGGGAAGTTGTTCTTCCTTTAAATTCCCGTATACTTCGGAAGAAGATACATATACTAGTTTTACTTTTTTGCCGGAACGTTTAAAACACTCTAAAATATTCAATGAGCCGGCCACGTTGATGAGCAATGTTTCCTCGGGATTTTCGATGGATCTTGGAACGAATGTTTGTCCGGCTAAATGGAACAATACATCGGGCGAATACGATTCGAATACTTGTTGGAGTGATTGGATATCCCGAATATCGCAAACTTTATAGGGAAAGGAAAACTCTGTGTTTTTAGGATTCATTCCCAGGCCCAGAAGTTCGGACCCGGATTTTTGTATAAGTTCTCGAATCAGATAAGATCCTACAAAACCTTCCGCTCCTGTGACCAAGTATTTCATGTTTGATATTTAAGAGCCTTCCAAGCTGCTGAAGCCCGAAACTAAGTATTTGTAGATAACCGGCGTTTTGGGACGGACTACGACAAATCGAAGTAAAAATACGATTGTTTTGTCGAATAAGAAAAAAACAATCGAATAAAAGTCCGGGCGCCCATGGAAGAAAGATCCTCAGATATTATAGAAATCAAGGACAGCTCGGTCAATGTCCGCGAGCTCATGGAAGAGATAGAATCTCGGCTTGCCAGGAGACCGGTTTCCAAGGAAGAATTGGAACGTCTTTCTCGTTGGAAGTTTTCTCCTCAATCCCCTGAAGGATACAGGGAGTTCGACGCCGCGGAAACTGCCCACTTATTCGAAAAAGGGATCTCCCCTCCTAAGTTTACGAATCCAAAATTCAAATACATTCGCGGACCGATCCGCTGGCTATTTATAAAACTGATCGAGCTCTACGCTTTCCTGGATAAAAAACTTTCCGAGAATAGAACTCGCGCATTCTACAGTGTTTTGAATGAATTGATCCTCTTAAGAGGAGATCATGAAAAGTTAAAACGCAAATTCGAAAAGTTTTACAATGAGTTTGTAGAATTAAATTATGCTCTCAAAAAAGAGATCAGCCCTGAATTCGTATGGTCAAATGAGTTTTTATACGAAGAAGAAACATTAGAAGAGAGTGAAACTCTGATTCTTTCCAGACTGAACCCTGGAGATTTGGTACTTACAATCAATCCTGAATGGGGAAAATTCCTCAAACAACTTTTAAAAGCGCAGATCGAGTTCAAAGCGGTCACTTGGAATAAGTCCCAATATTCTTATATCAAAGAACATATTACCAATTCAATTTCCCTTCTTTCTTTTGAGGAAGTTCTTCCCGAGTCTCCGCTTCCTTCTAAAATTATTTCCAATTCGAATCTATGTCTTTTGCCGAATTGGGTATTGGAAAAACTTTTTAAATCTTTAGCATCTAAAACTTCGAGCGGAACGGAGTTCATCTTTAGATATTCCAATTATTCAAATAGAATGGTCTCTCCTTTTCAGCCTATCCTTTTGACTCAGATCAGCGAGTCCGCTTTCAGAGAGTTCTTACAAAAATTAGGTTTTAAGAATATAGTGGATACCAAGGCCGGAGACGGTTTCTCTGTGTTTAGTTTCAGAAAATGAACGCTTATCTCCATATTTCCGAATTCAGAGATAAGGACGGGATCGGGAACGATATAAAAGGTTTAAGAGAAGTTTTAAATTCTTCTGGGATCAAGACGGAAATTGTCTGCCAAAATGATCTTAGCGACGGTTCGATCCGAACCTTACAAACGGAAGAACTCCATAACGAGAGTGATCTATCCTCTAATTCCATGCACATTCTGGAATACGGTGGTTCCGGTTATCCAATCGATTTTTTTCTATCCTTTCCAGGCAGGAAATTCGTCCGTTATCAGAATATCACTCCTCCTAAATTCTTTAAACCTTTTGTTTCGACGGATATATTCAGAAGTTTCGAATTGGATTATAAGAAATCCATATTAGAATTACATAAACTTAAAAGATTTACTGAACGTTTTCTTCCCAGTTCCAGATACAGCGCGTCCAATTTGGAAGATCTAAATATAGTAAATTCCAGCGTTATACCGATCGTCAGAAAGTATGGATGGAAGGGCGAAAAACGAAATCGCAAGAACGGTCATACTCTTGGCTATGTGGGAAGATTAGTCCCGAGTAAAAAGATAGAAGACATTCTGTTTCTCTCTTATTTTCTAAAAAAAATAGAACCTAAATACAGGATCCTACTGATCGGAAATGTTCCTAGTATTTTTGAAAATTATTTTACGAATTTAAAGCAGATGGCCAGAGAACTTGGCATCGGTGGAAACATTCAATTTAGAATGGGGGTCCAAGACTCCGAGCTACCCAGATTTTGGGAAGAGATGGACGCCTATATCAGCATGAGTGAACACGAAGGTTTTGGCATCCCTCTCGTAGAGGCATTGAGTTATGATATTCCCGTATTTGCATACGCTTGCACTGCTGTTCCCGAAACTTTAAAAGATGCAGGATATCTTTTCAGAAAAAAAGATCTGAAAAGTTTGGAAAAATTAGCTGAGTGGATCCATTTCATATTAGAATCCCAATCTTCCACTCATCCAGTGGATGGTCCTCATGCTTCTTCTAAAAGGAGAGAAGTTTGTATGGATTACGATTCCATGCCTTACGGAAGAGTTTTGAAACAGATATTCACTTTTAAAGAAGCGGCTGCCTCATGATCTTCAGAAGAAGAGGAGTTCATCAATTTGCAGCCGGTTTTAATTTAGGGGATGCAATCTCAAACGAGATGAACTCCTTAAAATCCGTTTTTAAAAGAATAGGATATTTTTCGGAAATTTTTGCAGAGAATACAGGCCCCGGAACGGATACTTTTGTAAAAAAGTATAAGGCATATTCTTCGAATAGCAAAGACATACTGGTATACCACCATTCTATCCATTCGGACGTTTTGGAAACAGTACTCAAACCTAAGAATTCAAAAATATTAATATATCATAATGTAACACCGGGCCATTTTTTTGAAAAGTACGATCTGAAACTCACTTATCTTCTCCGCAAAGGAAGAGAAGAATTAGAATCTTTACGGGATAAATTTGATAAAGTGTTCGCGGTCTCGGAATACAATAAATCGGAACTTTTAAATCTGGGTTTTGAAGATGTGGACGTGCTTCCGATTACTTACCAACTTCCTCAAGGAAAACAAACTTATAAGGAAAATTTCCCGAAGAATCGACCCAATATTCCCCGCTTCTTATTTGTAGGAAGAATCGCTCCGAATAAAAAACAAGACGATCTGATCCGATTCGCATTTCACTACCTGAAAGCTTACGGTCCTGAGTTCCAACTTTTTATGGTAGGATTCAGCTCCAAAGAATTGTATCTATATAGAGAAGAATTGGAACGTATGCTTGATTTTTATAAATTGAGAAAGAACGTGATTATCACCGATTTTTTATCCGATGAAGAATTAAAATCCATGTACCTGAACTGCGATCTTTTCCTATCCATGAGCGAGCACGAAGGATTTTGTGTTCCGTTATTGGAAGCGATGGTGCATAATCTTCCGATCCTAGCATTCGACGGCGGCGCAGTAGGAGAAACTCTTTCCGGCGCCGGGATCTTATTCAAAGAAAAAAGAATGGATGTGATCGTGGAGCTTGCTCATAAAATGGTAACGGATCGAAACTGGAAA
Source organism: Leptospira sp. WS58.C1 (assembly GCF_040833995.1). Classification (NCBI taxonomy): domain Bacteria; kingdom Pseudomonadati; phylum Spirochaetota; class Leptospiria; order Leptospirales; family Leptospiraceae; genus Leptospira; species Leptospira cinconiae. The sequence continues at coordinate 202,487 of NZ_CP162137.1, read as the reverse complement.
GATCTGATCTTAGAAACCCAACAAAGACGTTTATCTTCATTCTCCCAGATCAACACGGAAACAGTATTGAGGCCTATCCTTGCTAGACTCTCGTAGAAGATTAGCCGTCGTAACTCCTATTTTTTCGGATCATATTTCAGGTGGTTCCGAAAAACTAATCTATCAATATACTTTAATATTATCCAAGTTTTACGAAGTAACCGTTCTTGCGAGCCGTTCTCTCGATTATATCACTTGGAAAAACCAAATACCGGTAAAAGATCTGGAGCCCGTACTTCTTGGAAAGGATATAGAAAAGAAAGTAAGCAGAGAATGGTTGGAACCGGAACCCGGAAATCGGATTCGAGTCCTTCGATTTTCCGTCGATAAAGAAAGAAATATTTCTAAGTTTAATAAGTTTTCGAACAAACTCTTTCGAAATGTCGAATCAGGAAAAAGTGTCGGATCTCAAGAAGAAAAAGAAAGGATCTGGGTAGACATGCAAGGTCCATACTGTCCCGACCTGATCCAATACATTGAGACCAACGAAAGAGATTACGACGTATTCGTGTTCGTATCTTATCTGTATTATCCTATGGTTTACGGGCTTCCCTTAGTCGCAAAAAAGTCCGTTGTAATTCCGACATTGCATGATGAACCTCCGGCAAAATTATCCGTATATTCAAATCTATTCAAAGACGACTCAGCATATTGTTTTAATACTCCTGAAGAGAAAGCTCTCTTTCGTAAATTGTACGGATACGAACCAAGTCTTGGGAATGTGATCGGAATGCATTTGGCGATTCCCGAAGAATCGGAGAAGAAAAATTCCGAGAAAAAAAATCCCCAGGACTCCTTTCAGTTTTTATACGTGGGAAGGATAGACGAAGGAAAAGGTGTGCTGGAGATGGCCCAATACTTCTCCGAATGGCAACAAAGAAGCGGCAGGAACGACAAACTGCTTCTGGCAGGAAGGGGGGATTCCAAACTTCTCCAAAGAATATCAAAGTTTTCTCATGTATCTCCTTTAGGTTTCGTAAGTGAAGAAGCGAAGGACGAACTCATTCGGTCTTCCGATATACTCGTCAATCCATCCCCAATGGAAAGTTTTTCGATTATTATCATGGAAGCTTGGATCCGCAAAAAAGCGGTTTTAGTTAACGGAAGATCGGATGTTCTGAGAGGACATTGTTTAAGAAGTAACGGCGGTTTATATTATTCGGATCTAGATAGCTTTTGTGCGGTAGCGGATTATCTCGTAAACCATGGCGGAGAAAGAGAAGAAATGGGACTAAATGGAAAAAGATACGTTCAGGCGAACTTCAATCCTGATATAGTCGAAAAAAAGATCGCCCATATTGTAGAGAGATGTATCAGAAGAAGATACTCTGAATAAGTTTATTCCCCACCTAAAAACTTTAATCCGATTACGGACAAAATCAAAGTGGAAAGGAAGAAGACCCGCCATGTATTGATAGAATCTCCAAAAGAAAGAATTCCGATAATCGCGGTTCCGGCAGCGCCTATCCCTGTCCAGACGGCATAAGCTGTCCCGAGAGAAATATTTTGAGTAGCCTTATTCAAAAAGTAAAAACTTAAAACGGCAAACACAAAAAATCCGAGACCGTATCTCCAATCCTTAAAACCGTCGGATAATTTCATACAAGTAGTGAATCCGACCTCGAAAAGTCCTGCTAGTACCAATAAAACCCAACTCATATATCTAAATACTCCTGCAAGATCTCTACCATTTTTTCATGCAATACTCCGTTAGACGCAATTAAACTGGTCACGTACGGATGGAATGTGTTATTTGCGTACGTACTCAACTTTCCGCCTGCTTCCTGGAGAATAGCGGCCGCAGCAGTCATATCCCATGGTTTTAGATCTTCTTCCCAGAATGCGTCAAACTTACCTTCTGCTACCCAACAGATATCTAAACCTGCGGATCCCGTCCTTCTTACACCCCGAGATCTTAAGATGAATTTTTTCAGATTGAACATAAGCTGTTCTATCCTCTCTTCTCTATCATAAGGAAAGCCTGTGCAAAGAAGCGCTTTTTTGATCTCTTTGGTTTGAGTAACTTTGATGGGTGTTTTATCTTTGAATGCGCCCTCTCCCAGCATTGCATGATAGATATATCCTAATGCGGGCATAGGAACGATTCCCATCACTGCTGATTTTTTCTCTATATCTTCTAACCCGATACAACAGCAATAGAGAGGAATACGGTGAGAATAATTCACGGTCCCGTCCAAAGGATCTATAATCCATTTGAACTGCGAAGAGCCTTCGTAATTACTTCCTTCTTCGCCTAAGATATGATCGTTCGGAAAGGCCTTCCTTATCTCCGAGACGATCAACTCTTCGGAACCTTTGTCTGCGATCGTGACTAGGTCCGATTCTATACTTCCCTTAAAGGAGATTTGCAGATCTTCTCTTTCATGAGTCTTTTTCAGGAACTCTGAAATAGTAGGGACAAAGTTGAGGAAATGTTGGTATCTAATCTTGATTTCGTTTTGGTAGCTCATTTGAGAAGTTTTTCAATTCTCCGGAGTACCCTCAGGATTGGAATCCAAAAAATCTTTAGCCTTCTTCTTATGTTCTTCCTTTACATACATGGAAGCGGCAGCTAAGACCGCGGCGACGACACCTGCGTCATCTATGTAACCTGCGCCGAATAATATATCCGGGATGGCATCAAAAGGTGTAAGAAAATAAGCTAGCGCCCCTGCAATCGTAAGTTTTGCTTTTAGCGGTGTAGAAGGGTCCAACATCGCATAATATAAAGCGATCGCGTCTGCAAGAAAAGGAACCTTCCCCGCAACCTTCTTCACTTTAGGCCAAAAACCTTGTTTAATCTTTTCTATTCTATCTTCTTCCATAAGCATCAGTAAGTGTAATTATTTGATGAATAACTTAGGATCATCCAGCGAAAAAAAATCCTTAATTTTACATTACAAAAGATGATATTTAATCTAAAATTTCGTCCCAACCTTAGACTTAGTAAATTAAATCAGGAGCTTTGAATGAAACTCTTTCGAATAGCGGCCTTTTTAGTCCTTCTATTTGCGGCATCCGGAACTTGGGCAAAGGATCTTTGTGAAGGAAAGAAAAAAGGTAACATTTATTTTTTTGATAAAGAAATTTCAAGAGACTCTGCCCTCCCTGGAGAAGTCTCGAAATGGAATTTCTCGGGAGAAATGTGGGCTTTACTTTGTTTGGTAGACCCAGTAGGTCCCCAAGAAGCAAATGGTAAAAAGTTCAGGATAGTCATGTATGCCAAACAGACTTCGAATCCTGAAGGAAAATATTCTTCCTGGTCCAACGCCAAACAAGCAGGAGTTTTTAGACCGGAATTATCCGTAGCACGCAAAGAGGTCATTCTATATTTCAATGAAGACTTCGATTATAGTGGATTGAAAGCAAAATTAGATCCGGGAGAATACGAGTTTAGATTCCAAGCTGCAACCGAAAAAGGAACCGGAAAATTGGATATAACCATTGATCTAAAAAACGAAGTCGCATATCTTCAAGAATTAAGAAAGGCAGGCTATGTTGCTGACGGAAAAATTTCCGTTACTTTCCAATAATCTATCTTATAGATCCGAAGACCTTTTATAACCAAGGTCTTCGGTTTAGAAATTCTCCAAATTTGCTTCGAAACTTTCGAATCTTGGAGGCGGGGTGAGAACGATCTGAACTTCTTCTCCCGTAAATGGATCCTTAAATTCTAACCAATAGGATAATAGCAAAAGCCCGTAATTCTCAAAAAGTGCAGCGTTTCTGGAATAAAGAAGATCCCCAACCACAGGACATCTCAGACTCTGAAAATGAACTCTGATCTGATGAGTCCTTCCTGTTTCTAGGTCAGCTTCGATAAGAGAGAACTTTCTACCGTTTTTGGAAACTGCAGTTCTTAAAATCCTATAGTGAGTCACTGAAGCTCTTCCTTTAGGAGTCACAGTCATTTTCAATCTTTCTACGGGATGTCTTCCGATCGGTGCGTCTATTGTGCCTTCTCCTTCCGGAAGTGTGCCTTGCACCCACGCAAGATATTTCTTAGTAATGTTTCTTCTTCTAAACAACTCGGAAAGTTTTGCATGTGCTTGATCGTTCTTAGCTACTATCATAATCCCTTCCGTGGGTTTGTCCAATCGATGCACAATTCCCGGTCTTGATTTCCCGCCGATACTTGAAAGCTCTTTAAATTTGTAGAGAAGTCCATTCACCAAGGTAGCGGATCTATCTCCTGGACCACTGTGGGACGCAATACCCGGCGGTTTTCGAATGATCAGATACTGAGGAGTTTCTTTTAAAACCTCGATATCCATTTTTACAGGAGTTAAGTTCAAGGGAGGTTTAGGAGGAACTGATATATGGAAGTTTTCTCCCGGACTCACCTTATAGGATGATTTCAGTAGAATTTTTCCGGCTCCATCTTTGACCCAACCGGAATCGATCCAATGTTGGATGGACGCTCTAGAAATCTCGTCTCCCAGATAATCCTTTAAAAATCGATCAAGTCTGGATCCCTCAGAGTCAGCGTTAACTTCGGCATGAAGTTCCAGATTCATAATAGTTCTCCTAAGAAATATATAAGCGGGGAAAACGTATCCCTTTCGCACAGAGGTCTAAAAAAGATTTCCCATTTTGCGAGAATAGGTATATTTTGGATAAATTCATCGAAATAAACCCCTACCCTAATTAAGGAAGGAATACAACATGGTAAAAAAAATTTTCAATATCCTGCTCATCGGTGCAACGGTTTTTTCCTTAGCTCTTTGCTCTTCCGCAGACAATAAAGAGCAATCCGCTCCTGAGCCTGGAGAACAAAATTCCGCAGCTTCTCGTAACGTCAACGTAGACTCTCCTGCAGACGCTTTCAATAATCAAATTAAAGACTTCCGCTATCCAGACGGGATCACTCGTCCAGGATTCAGCTACAAAAAAGCTGATGTAAGCGCGGGAGATTTCAGCGAATGGGCAAAAGTGAATATTTCCGTTCTAAAAGAAGGAATCTCTAAACTTCCTGATTCTTGGGCTTTAGAGATCACCGGTCACACCGACCAAGTAGGACCTGAGGAAGCAGAAGGTGATAAAAAAGGAAACGTTTTCTACGGAGAAATTCGTGCGAAAGCTGTTAAACAATCCTTAGTTAAACAAGGAATTCCTGCAAACCGTATCGTTACTAAGAGTGCAGGTTCTTCTTCTCCAGTTTCCGGACTGGATGCAAAAGATCCTAAAAACCGCAGAGTAACCTTCAAGTTTGTTGAAGTGCAGGCAGCTCCAGCTCCACAACAATAATACCTAGGTATTCGATCCGAATTAAAAAGGCAGTGTTTACACACTGCCTTTTTTATACCCTCAGGGTTTTAGAAATCGTTCAGACTTTATCAATCCACACCTGGAGAGATCATTTTTTCCGGAAGGACCCATTGATCAAATTGTTCTGAAGTCAATAAGCCAAGTTCAATCCCGGATTCTTTTAAACTAGTTCCTTTCTTGTGAGCATTCTTGGCGATCTTGGCCGCATTATCATAACCGATATGCGGATTTAATGCAGTCACTAGCATCAAACTGTTCTTTAAATGTTCTTTGATGTTTTCCTTATTAGGCTCAATCCCTCTTGCACAATGTTCTTCGAAAGAAACCGCGGAATCAGCTAATAGACGGATAGAATTCAGAACATTATGAATGATCAGAGGTTTGAAAACGTTCAATTCGAAGTTTCCGGAAGCACCGCCGATATTCACTGCTACATCGTTTGCGATCACTTGAGAAGCCACCATAGTCATTTGTTCGGACTGAGTAGGATTCACTTTTCCAGGCATAATAGAAGAACCCGGCTCATTCTCCGGAATAGAGATCTCACCGATCCCACATCGAGGACCTGAAGACAACCATCTCACGTCGTTCGCTATCTTCATAAAAGAAGCAGCGATGGTTTTTAGAACTCCGTGAGTTTCCACTAGAGAATCATGAGCGGCCAAAGCCTCGAATTTGTTCTCCGCAGAAGTGAAAGGTAGTCCGGTTTCTTTAGCGATTTGAGCCGCCGCTTTTACCGCAAATTCAGGATGAGTGTTCAGTCCTGTTCCTACTGCGGTTCCGCCTAACGCCAATCTGTATACGGAAGGAAGAACTGCTTTCACTCTTTCAATATTGTACTCTAATTGTTTTACATAACCGGAGAATTCCTGACCGAGAGTTAAAGGAGTCGCGTCCTGTAAGTGGGTCCTTCCGATTTTGATAATATCTTTGAACTCGTCCGACTTTTTTTTAAGAGTATTCTTCAATTGTTCTAATGCTGGCAAAAGTTTATTCACTAATTGTTCAGCTGCAGCGATATGCATAGCCGTCGGAAAAGTATCATTAGAAGATTGAGCCTTATTTACATCGTCATTCGGATGGATCGGTTTTTTGGAACCTTTTACTCCTCCTGCGATCTCGATCGCACGATTGGAGATCACTTCGTTGGAGTTCATATTGGTTTGGGTTCCTGAACCTGTTTGCCAAACGCTTAGAGGAAAATGTTCGTCCAGTTTTCCGGAGATCACTTCGTCTGCAGCTTGGACGATCAGATTTTTTTTCTCCTCGGTTAAAAGCCCGAGCTGAGCGTTTACGATTGCCGCCGATTTTTTAAGAACTCCAAGAGCACGGATCATTTCCCTTGGGAAACGATCGTTCCCGATATGAAAGTGATGAAGAGACCTTTCGGTTTGGGCGCCCCAATATTTGGAATCGTCTACCTGGATTTCTCCCATGGAGTCGGTTTCGATTCTAGTTTTCATGAATCCTCCGTTCAATAGTAATGAATTGATCGGGTTGGATTTTCCGGATTCGGAACGTATGTCCTAATCAGAACTCGGGAGTTGATCACTCGTCTCGGAATCTGCGAAGAGTATCCGCTAAGGCTGCAAACTCCGGTTTTTTGGCGGTGACATTCTCCAAATATTCCAAGGTAGAATCCAACCAAGCGGAATCGGATTCTAACTCTTTCCGGATAAACACGTGCCGGATTGAGTTCATGGAGCGAATCTCGATATATCTCCGCTTCTGGTCATAATACATAAGGTCGGCTACTTTGTCTTTTCCGAATTCCGGAGCAGAACTAGCATTCACAACTTCGTCCAACCAAATAATCCCGTTATTTTTTCGGTCCACGTAATCGATCGCTTTCTGAACCTTCGCCGGGATTAAAGTGGATTTTTCTTTAGGACCTAAAAGTACTCCCAAAGATTTTTTCTTTTTAGGGGTTTCCTTTTCGGGTTCCCCGGAACTTCCAGAGTTACTTTGAGACTTCTTACTTTGTTTGGAAGGTTGAAATTCGTCTGCCGGCTCAATGTCCTTTTTAGCGGAAGGGGAAAGATTCACACCGAACAAACTAAGTATCCATTCTAAAAGTTTCACCAAGATGGATTTTGAATCTTGGATCGCTTTCAGTCTTTGCTTTTCGGTTTCCTTTTCCCAATCTGCAATCGCCTTAGATAAGCGGATCTGTTCGTCTATCACTAACTCGGGATCCACACCTTCCGTTACATCCTTTAGAAAAGCGTAAATTCCTTTCGGCTGCCCGTTCTTACGGATCAAAGTGTGAATAGAGGTCCTTCTTTCCTTATTATTTAAAAAGGAAGAAATCACATTTTCCAAAGCGAGTGCTACGATCCCGGGACCGCCACCTGTTACTCTTTCTCTAGTAAGAATATCGTTTCTCGTTTTGAATCTTTCCAAGACCTGATCCAAAACTTCCGTTTTCGTAAGACCAGCTGCTTGGATGGATGAATCCTTGATCTTCAAAGCGCCCAAATCGACAACAAAAGGTTCTTTGGATTCTCTAACACGGATCACTATATCACTAAAAGCTAAATTGATTAAGGATTCCTTTCTCAAGCTGGAAAGAGAATCCATAGAATTTAGTAGTACTTCGAATGCCTGCAAAAATATGTCCGAACCTTCCCAGGTTTTTCCGGAAGTGAATGCAGGGTGTTTGGATAATTCTCTCAGATAATCCGGGCCTTGCTCGGTTCCGGAAGGACGGATCCATCCTGCTTGTTCTCCGGGAAGAAGAGACATTAAGATCTTCCTAGACAAACCTATAAATAATTCGAAAATGATCTCTATCTCGGTCTCTTCGTTCGCGTTCGGTTTTTTAGTATCTATAGAAATTTCACCCACAAGCTCTTCCAAAGAAGGTTGGATGACGTGGAACTCCAAATGTAATCTTAATAAAGGAGGGCGGCTTCCTCTTTTTTCTAACGCGAGTAACGCGTCCGGGTCCGTTTTGATCTGTCCCAAAAAGGAGATAATCTCATTCGGTTTTTTACTTAAGATAGAAATTAAAGAAGTCAGTATATCTTCTCTTATCTTAAAATTCCTTTGTAGAAAAGATTCTACGGAAAGTGTCTTAACGTTTCTCATAGAGTAAGGAAGATTTTTGGAATCTTGGAAATCCAAAGGATTTCCTTTCTCGTCCGTATTCAGATACTGTCGAATCACCCAATCCCTTAATTCGCCGGCAGATCTTCTATCCGCCAGATTGATGTCCCTTCGGAGAAGGAATTGTAAAAACGCGGCTGCGGACTGGGCTAAACAAGCGGACTTGATCTTTTGGATCTGATCCGCTCTTCTCGAAGCTGGACGTATAGCAACATTCGCTAGTCCCAATTCTTTTGTTTCTTCCGAAACGAATAGATATTGGTATAAAACAAAACCGTTCTTATCTTCGAAGTATTTTAGGTCCGCGGGTTTTAAAAATTGTAACTGTTCGAATTTTGCGAGAGCAAAAGGAGAATAATTGAATAAGAAGAAGTTCTCCACTCCTTTCTCAATCATATCCAAATCCCTCATCGCTTTGGGAGTTGTTTGGAGAAGAAGATTACGAAGTTCCTCTTCCGGAATGAGATCGATACGATCTACCGGAATTACGCCTAATCCCTCCGAGAGCGGATCCGAAGCGGGGGGTGTGGAATTATTTTCCATTTCGGGCATAAATTCTTCCCTTTTGCTCCGATCTTGATTTGGCTTTTTTTTAAGCCGAGCTAATATAATATTTTCGGAAACGAATACATGCTTTCTTGAGCAGGTTCCAAGAGTATTAGACTAAATTCGGAACTTCTTTAGAATTCGGTTTTAAAACCTCATCAAACCTTCTAAGAAGGAAACGTAATTTTCCCTTCCAGGATATGGTCTTCTTGCCGTCCCACTTTGGACCGCAGCCTCCGCAACCGCCGGAGCCACATGGTACAATACTCTTTGATCAAAAGGTTTAGGGATCAGATAATCAGGACCGAATACGAATTTTTCGCCACCGTAAGCAAGGCTGACCGCATCAGGAACATCCATCCGAGCAAGTTCGGCCAAAGCGCGAGCCGCGGCCAATTTCATTTCCAAAGTGATATGCTTGGCCCTTATGTCCAAGGCTCCTCTGAAAATAAATGGGAAACCTAATACGTTATTTACCTGGTTCGGCATATCACTTCTTCCGGTTCCCATAATAATATCAGGACGGACCTTTTTAGCAATCGCATACGGAATCTCTGGATCCGGGTTAGCTAAAGCAAAGATAACCGGATTCGGAGCCATAGATTTTACCATGTCTTCCGTAACCATATCAGCTACGGAAACTCCCACAAAAATATCCGCATCCTGCATAACGTCTGCCAGAGTACGATCGTTTGTCTTTTGGGCATATTTTTGTTTGGTAGAATTTAGATCCGTTCTTTCGGTATGGATCACACCTTTTGTATCCACTAAGAAGATATGTTCTTTTCGGATACCGATATGTTGGACAAGTTCCGCGATCGCGATCCCTGCGGCTCCCGCCCCACAGACCACCATCTTTACGTCGCTAGGACGTTTTTTATTGATCTCAAATGCGTTCAATAATCCTGCAACAGTGATGATCGCCGTACCATGTTGATCGTCATGGAAAACCGGGATATTCATTCTTTTGATGAGTTCTTCTTCTATATAAAAACTTTCAGGGGCTTTGATATCTTCCAGGTTAATCCCCCCGAAAGTTGGCTCAAGCATTTTGACCGCTTTTATAAAATCATCCGGATCTTTTGCATCTATCTCTATATCAAAAACGTCAATCCCGGCGAATTTTTTGAAAAGTACCGCCTTACCTTCCATCACAGGTTTTCCTGCGGAAGCTCCGATATCTCCCAGACCCAGGATTGCGGTTCCGTTAGTGATGATTCCTACCAGATTCCCTTTGTTCGTGTATTCATACACTAGATCCGGATTCTCTTTAATTTCCAGACAAGGATAGGCAACCCCGGGAGAGTATGCTAAGGATAAGTCGAAGGAATCTCTAGTCGGCTTTGTCGGAACAACTTGTATTTTACCCTTTGGATGAAGGGAGTGATATTCGAGGGATTTTTCTCTCATAACGATAAAACCAATTTTTCGACGATCGGGCCTAGGTTCTATTCTATTTCTGAAAGAGCTTATTTCCCAACGCAGAATTTACTAAAAATTCTTCCTAAAATTTCTTCCGTGTCCACTCTTCCGTTTACTTCTCCGATTTGTTCCAAAGCGGAATCAATTTCTTTGATGTAAATCTCAGCTGGGGCCCCTTCTTCCATTAATGTCAGACAGTTTTCCAGGCTTCGAGTGATAGAAGAAAAATGAAATCTGTTCCTTTCTTCCAAAAGGACATAATCTTCAGAACTTTCTAGACCTTGTAGTTTGGTGGAAATTTCGGAAACCAAAGTATCCAATCCTTGTTTCGATTTGCACGAAACTTCGACTAAAACGGTTCCGGGATAATTTTTCTTTAAGATGGATTGAGGATCCCAGCTTTGATCTCTTATATCCGATTTATTTGCCGCGACTATAGCGCCTTCTAACTTAGATTTGTTCTCTTCCGCAAACTTGTCCCAATCGTTCTTTTGAGAAACATCGATCACAAAAAGTCTTACGTCTGCTTGGGAGAATTCCTTCTCACTTCTTTCGATCCCCATCTTTTCGATGGTATCGCCTGTCTCTCGAACACCCGCGGTATCTATGAGTCTGATTGGAACTCCGGAAAGTAAAAAGTCCTCACTGATATAATCTCGGGTGGTTCCCGGAATTTCAGAAATAATTGAACGGTCTCTTCCCAAAATCAGGTTCATCAAACTGGACTTACCCGTATTCGGTTCACCATACAAGACCACCCTACTTCTTTCCAAAAGAGTTTCCGTCTCACTGGATCTTTTCAGCAGGTTGGAACAAATATTAGAAATAGAACGAATTCTTTTTTTTCTTTCTTCGAATGACTCGAAAGTAAGATCTTCCGTTGAAAAATCGATCTCGGCTTCACATTCCGCTTTTAATGAAATCAATTGACTTCTTAAATTTGACGCGAGCCTGGAAATTTCTCCAAACGCATTTTTTTGGGCCAGTTCCAATTCGAATCTGGAACGAGCACCTATAATTCTTCCGATCGCCTCAGCTTCGTTCAGATCTATTTTACCGTTTAAGAATGCTCTTTTTGTGAACTCACCCTGCTTCGCAGGTCTTGCTCCGGAACGAAACAAACATTCTAAAGCTTCTCTAAGTAAGATTGGATTTCCGTGAGCGTGGATCTCGCATAGATCTTCACCTGTAAAAGAATTCGGTCCGGCAAAATAGATAAAAACTACTTGGTCTAATTTTTTTCCCCCGTCTACAAAACGACAGGTATATGCATTACGAGGTTTGATAGAAGAAAGAGGAAAGGCTCCCTCAAAAAAGGATAAATGCCTGTAGGCGATAGGAAGCGCTTCCGGTCCGGATAACCGAAGAATGCCTATGGCCCCGGCCCCGGAAGCTGTGGAGATAGCTGCTATCGTATCAGCCACGACCGATCAGTAGTCGTTTACTTCCTCGAGTAAGTCCCCGTTAGGGCTTTTTTCGACGACGTCTTTGTACTTGTGTCTGTCTTTCATCGGAATGATTCGGACTTTCTTATAAGTACCGTTCCCTTCCGATCTAGTGAAAACTTTTTCGTTCTCTTGTAGAGCCATATGAACGATCCTTCTTTCGAAAGGATTCATAGGCTCAAGTAATTTGGACTTACCGGATTTTGCGACTGAAGAAGCTACCGACTTGCTCAATCTGATCAAGGACAGTTCTCTTTTGTCTCTGTAAGATTCGGTATCCAAAACGATCTTACGACCGTGACGGATCTTAGAATCCACCATCAAGTTTACCAAAAATTGAAGAGCGTCTAAAGTAGCTCCTCTCTTTCCGATAATCAGTCCCGATTCGCGGCTGGTAAGTTCGATATAAATCTTTCCGTCCACGTCTCCCATTCCGACGACTTCCGCTTCCACTCCCATCTTGCGGAGAAGTGTAAGTACAACTCCATGGATGATCTTTTCAGCCGGAATATCGTAGTTCGAAACGAAGGCTCGAACAACTGCCGGTTTTTTTTGTGTTAAACCTAAAAACCCGGACTTACCGGATTCGACAGTTTCGAAACGAATGTCTCCGGGCTCCAGTCTTAAGGTTTCTAACGCGATCTCTTCGGCCTCGGCTTTTGTTTTTCCTTCGGCTTCGAAAATATAGTTTTCCATATCGTATCCTCGATATATGAATTCACACTTTTACAGGGGTCTCGTCTTTTTTACGAATATTGGTCAACCACTGTTGAGCAATGGAAAGGATGTTAGTCACAGTCCAATACAAAGTCAGCCCCGACGGCATGCTCCAGAGGAAGAACACCATCATCACTGGCATTAAATACATCATCATTTTTTGGTTCGGGTCAGTCTGCACGGAAGTCAGTTTCATCGAGAGGAACTGAGTTCCCACCATCAAAAGTACTAATAAGTTGATAGAAAGCCCGCTCGCAGAAATGAAAGGGATCGCAGGAGAAGTCCAGATAAAATCAGGCTCGCTCAGGTCCGAGATCCAAAGAAAAGGTGACTTCCAAAGATCGATCGTATCAGCAAACGCAACGTATAATGCGAAGAAGATAGGAAGCTGGATCAACATAGGAAGACAACCACCCAATTGAGAGAGCGGATTCATATTATGTTTTTTGTATAATTCCAACATCTTCTCTTGTTTTTTTGCCGGATCGTTCGCATACTTCTCGTTTAACTTTTTCAGTTCCGGAGAAAGTGCACTCATCTTCTTCATTGCCTCTGCCTGTTTCTGGTTGAGAGGATAGAAGACTAATTTGAATACTAATGCAAAGAGTAGAATACCGAAACCGTAACTTGGTATCGTGTATTTATAAGATTGTTGTAGGAACCAAACGATACCGTTTCGGATCGGAGTGAAAATACCTTGGTTAAAGGATTTGTTCAGATCGGCGCTCAAGCCTGCAAAAGTGGACTTAGGATTTTTAAACGGATCCAGTTTGGGATCTCTGAATAACATCCCGTCCCATTCTCTGATCCCGACATAGTTTGCGAATTCAAGAGTTTCTTCTTTTCCCGGATCTACAGTGATATTAGAATAAGCTAAGATAGTTCCTGTTTCGTTTTTCTTTCTATTATCTAAAAGAATTCCTTCCGCAGGATGATTCAAAGTGTCCGCTGCGGCCAAGAAGTAACGGCTGCCGGAACCGATATAGTCCACACCTTCTCCGCTACTCCAAACTTCTTTATAAAATTCGTTTCCGTTCGGATGTCCGAAGAAGAAGTTTCGAATGCCTTCCCAGAATCCCCAAGCGTCTCCACCGTCAGCAAAGTCCTTCTCACTTCCGTCCATTCTATAAACACGGAAAAATTTCGACAATTCTTGAGCGGTAGCTTCTCTCTCTAAAGGAAGAGGTCCTAAACTTCCGAAGGTCCTTAGGTAAGCCGGCTTGTCACGATCTCCGAAATAGAGTTTTTCTTTACCCAAATTGGTGATGGAGATCTCGGTTTTGAAATAATTTTCGTGAGGGAAAAATCTAAATACTTTTTTAAGAAGAACGCCCTTTTCGTTAGCTGTGAAAGTTATACTTTGATCTTCTTTATTCTCTTCTGCTTTAAAATTCAGATGATTCCATGCCGAAGTAGCTACATCTTCTTTTCTATGAGAGAAGTTGAAATCGAAACCTTTTCCTCTGGAAAGTTCGATCGCCTTGATCTTTTCGCCGTCCACTTCGATCTCTTGGAAGTCCGCTCTGGTGATATTGATCTCGTTTCCTTCGACATCCTTGTAATTTCGGATATAGAATTTTTCGATCCTTCCCCCCAAGCTGGAAAGAACAACGATATGCGCTTCCGTTTTAAAGGTAAACGTTTTGATGTCCTTAGGATTTGTAGTCGTTACAGGTGCGGGTTTAGGTTCAACCTTGGTTTCCTGTTTTACGTTTTCTTTATTTTCCGAAACGGGAGTTTGTTCGGTCTTCTGTTGTTGTTTCGGTTTTCCCGATTCGGGGTTGAAGTAGTAGGTTACTAAAAACCAAACTCCCATGGATAAAATTAACGCGAGAAAAAGTCTGTTTTGTCTATCTTCCATTCCTAATTCCTTCTAGGGTTGGGTGGTAAAGGGTCATCGCCTGCAGCGAAAAGGGGATTACATTTTAAAATTCGTTTTGTACTTAGATAAGTTGCCGACAAGAAATCGTATTCTTGGAAGGCCTGCATTGCATATTCGGAGCAGCTAGGGTGAAATCTGCAAGAAGGCGGAAGAATAGGTGAGATCCAACGTTTGTAGAATCGGATCAGAAAGATGGCGAGTCGGTTCATTTTAATCTACGAGCGAGTAAACCCAAACAAGCCAGAAGTTCGGTATGATCCTTTTCGAATAGGCCCGGTTTCGCAAGTATCGCGATATCGAATCCTTTTGGAAAAAAGCCTGCGGTTTCGGCCACGGCGGCTCTTAATCTTCTCCGTATCCGGTTTCTGCGAACGGCTTTTCCGACCGAACGTTCAGGGCAGTATAAGAACCTGTTATTTTCCAGGCCGTTTCCCCGATAAATCACCGTGAGAGGAGGATTGGTTACCCGTTTTCCGGAAGCAAAAAGTTCCCGGATGTCCTTCTTGGATGTAAGTGTCTCTTCTATATGGGTTCGTTAGAATTTTTTACCAGTTCTTTCGTCAGAAACGGTCAACTTGTAACGGCCTTTAGCTCTTCTGCGGGAAAGGACTTTTCTTCCGCCGGCAGTCGCCATTCTGGCGCGGAATCCGTGGGTACGGGCACGTTTAATCCGGCTGGGTTGGTATGTTCTTCTCATATGGTTCCCTGTATCTCTAAGATTGCATTTTAAGACCCTGGGTAAGTCTTACCGGTTACCATTTTTACCGGAGAACCAAGGGTCAATCCGTTTCTTTGGCGGATTTTCACTATAAAATATAATGGAATAAATAATGACAACCCGGCAACGTCCTACTCTCCCACACAGCGAACCATGCAGTACCATCAGCGATGAGAGGCTTAACTTCCGTGTTCGGGATGGGAACGGGTGTGACCCTCTCTCTATAATCACCGAGAATCTATGGACAGTTTGAAAAATTTGCTTGTACTGTCAAGTGCGATTTATTTCCGGTTCAGAGGGTTTTATTCCAATCAATGAACTGTTCCCCAGGCACTCTTTGGCAATTGGGACAGAAGAAGGAATCGTGACCCAAAACATTTGCCCTACGAATCGTGGTTCCACAGCGGGGACAGGCTTCATTTTTTCGATTTCGAACTTTCACATGGTCTCGAACTTTAAAGTCCAAAGGTGCCTGTTTTTTTCGAATGTAATCTATAGATTCGTTTAATACGGATTTGATACTCTGGTAAAGTTGGATCTTTTCTTCTTCCGAAAGTTTATTGCATGGAGTTTTGGGATGGATTTTGGAATCAAAAAGTATTTCATCCGCGTAAGCGTTCCCTATTGCGCTAAGTTTGGTCTGGTCCATGAGAAAAACGCGGGTTTGCTGGCGATTTTTCTCTATTCTTTTTAAAAATTCTTCCAGAGTAAAGTTTTCGGAAAGAAGATCCACTCCTTGGTCAGTAAACTTCGGGATTTGGGAAAAATATTCTGGTTCCGTAAAATAAACCTTCCCCATATGCACGTCGTCCGCATAATTCAGGATCTTATCCTGGAATTTGATCCGAACCGCCAGGTCCTTCTTCTTATATTTTGGATCTAAAGAAAATCTTCCTGCAAGCATCGGATGAATGACGATATTTTTTGGACCGAATTTAAAATTCAGAAACGGTCCAGTCCTTTCCAAACTTTCAAAAGTAGAACCTATAAACGACGTTTCCGATTTCCCGCCGCAAAGATTGCGAACTACAAGAGGATCTAAAATCTCTATCTCTTGGATGACCTCCCCCGGGAGTTCTTTTAAAAGACGTTCTTGAATGACTACCAGATCCGGAAGTTCGGGCATAGTTTTTCCTATTTCTTTTTGCGGCTAGGAAGATATTTGTAATATTCCACTTCGATCGTATTGATTAAGAAAGTATAATATTTAACGAGTTTTTTATCGTATTTTTTCTTTTGAGCTTCGTTTCTTAGAAACTCGGAAATCTGGTCGCGGATCAAAGGCGCTTTTAAATCAGAATGGCTCAAAATGATGGTGCTTGGCATTCCGACCGGGACGATCTCATCAGGGATCGCAATTGTGGCCGAGTTTTGCAGAAGAGCATATTCGACTGTGGATGCTACCTTATCGTCATCCGACTCGGTCCTAAGATGAGCCACTGATTGGCGGATATTATCTATATTGTCCCAGATCTTTTTGCGAAGAGATTTGGAATCGTGGATCTTATCCTGGATCTTGGTGAATCTGTTCGGAAATACAAAACGTTCTGCGCCTTTCGCAATCAAACTTACTTTCTTTTCTTTTGGGCTTTCTGCCTTTCCGAAATGTTCATCCGCATCATCGTCGTCACCACTCGGATAATAATCGCTTACTGTGGAAATTCCGGAATAACTCGCAGCGAATCCTCCACCACCGCCGGAAGATTTCGGAACTCCACCCGGCCCGATATCAGATTTATCTCTATCTCTGAAGAATACTGCGAGTAAACCACCGATCACAAGTGCTACAGGAAGTCCAACTAAGATCACGCCCGCCGCATTAAAATGGACACTCGCGATCAGGAAGAACAACATAGTCCCCACAAATCCGAGAAGTCCCATAGAAAGATTTATCTTCTTCGCGAGTGCTTCGCTTTTTTGGCGATCTTCTACTTCCCTCTCCATGAGAGCCGCATCTTGCTGTAATTTCACTACGTAATCCGCTTTGAGCATGGAATTGAGTGCAGGATTTTTAGAACTGATCAACGAGGCATGGATCTCTTTCGCTATATTAAGTTCCTTTTCTGCTGCCGGGCTTATTTTAGCATCAGCGGTTAACTTGTGAAGAACGGCAGCCATATAACCGGGATCAACTACATATACCTCAGTAGTTCCGTCTTCTCTCTTGACCTCTTTTAGACCGAATTTGGTTTTTAGATCTGCAACAATCTCATTCGTATATTTGGAAACAAGTTCAGGATCGGCGATACCAACGGCATCCAAACGTTTTTCAGGTACGAATCTGTAAAGGGTCAAATTGTTTTGAGAATGTTCCTTTATTTGAATGTTCAGACGATTCTTCAAACTTTTGAAAGCGCCTTCTATCTTTCTTTCACCCAAGAGAGATTTTTCTTGGATCAATTTTCGGATGATCCGAATGGATTGTTGGCAAGTCTCGGCTACCCTTTTTCCGAGATCATCTTTTTCTTTATCGAAAGGAAAATCTTCTACAAGCTGAATGAGCGCTTCTATCTTTTCACTATTTTGTTTTTTACCGGGTTCCGCATTTCCATGTAAAGTTTCAAAATCTTGGATACGAGCTCGGAACAAATTGTAACCTGCTCTCTCTGCAAGTTGTTTTAAATAAGTAAGAGCGAATACTTCCAGAGCATCGCTTTGAGCCCTATAATGTGCGATTACTTCCGGTTGGTGCACGTAAGTCCCGTCCGCATTGAGTTGTAGATCATCCAAGATCAAATGATAATCCGGAAGAATTTCGACTACCGCACCTTTGTTCTTTGCGTAGTTTGCAAAGTCCGCGAGGAAATCATTCATCGGTATATAACTATACGGTAGGAATCCTCGCTTAAGAAGACTTGCCATCTCCGATTGTAAGGAAGCAAGTTTAGGGTACAGCCAGATCTGCCCACTTTTGTTTTTATGAAGAAGCATACCCCCAGGACGATCCTCTTCCAATACACGCGGCTTCTTTGCTCTATTATTTAAAATAAGATCGATGGTTTCTTCCGAAAAAGAAAAGCATGCCTTTCGGAAAGGAGTAACATCGGTCTTAGCTTCTTTTTGAGGAGAAGCGACTGCGATCTTAGCTAAAACCTTGTTCCCGTTTCGGACCAAAAACGGATAGATCAAAGCGGATTTATTCCTTCCCCTCTTTTCGATATCCATTAATTGCCGAAGAGCCATATCGATGGAAGGAGGAGACTTAGCTTGCTCGCTTAAGTTCCTATATTTGTTCAGAAGTTCCCCTAGTTTATCGAGGGTGAGAAGGTAAGATGGATGAACACTTTTAGAGCCGTGTTTTTCGGTCTTTTTATGCCAGTCACGAAGTTCGTCCAGGATACAACGCGCAGTGGCAGAAAGTCCAACAGCTCCATCATTTAAGAAGATATAATCCGGCGCCAGGGCCTCCAGATCAGGGGCCTTGTTTTGATTGGAAGCTAGCTCCTCGAAGGATATTTCCTGCTCCAACGTTTCCATGTTTTGCACCGTACCGGAACAACAATCCGAGTTAGGAAATTTTCTATCGTTTCCTTCCGACCAGGATCTCTAACGGAAAGAGAGATTGAAACAATTTTATTCCGCTTTAAATCGACCGAAATTAGCTCGGAAACTGAGGTACTTATTAGATAGCCGAAGTTTTAGTACGGACAATAAGTACTTAGGATTTCGCCTATTTTTCGAATTCCTTCTTGGATTTCCGAATCTTCTCTGGCAAAACTAATGCGAATAGAATCCTCGCCGTAACTCACACCCGAATTAGTAACCGGATAGAAATATTTCCCCGGCACGATAATGACCCCTTTTTCCTTTAATATGGGATAAAGTTCGGAAATATTTTTACGGAGTCCGATAAATTGAACCCAAAGGAAGAAGGCTCCCTCACTATCATGGATCCTATATTTTAATTTGCCCTTCCATTCTCGTCGGATAGAAGAAATTGCAACTTCCCTTTTTTTGAGATAGTACGGTTTTACTATGTCTCGAGAAAGTCTGAACCATTCTCCCGATCTTACGAATTCTAAGGCTATGTATTGACCCAGATTTCCGCCGGCCAAGTTTAGAACAGCATTCGCTTTATTTAATGTTTTTACTACTTCCGGGTCTCCTAAAACAAACCCTGTTCTAATTCCAGGTAGACCTATTTTAGAAAAGCTGAAACTTTGGATCATTCCTTCCGAATGAAAAAGTCTCTCATCGGAATAAACGATCCCAGGGAAAGGAAACCCGTACGCGTTATCCAATAAGAATGGGATCTTCCTACTTCTCGCAAATTTGAGGATCAGTTCCAGTTCTTCTTTTTTCGCTACCCTTCCGGTTGGATTTGTAGGACGGGATAGGACCGCACATCCAAGATCATCCTTTATCGTATCAAAAGAAGAAGAGTCCAACTCATAACGAAATCCGTCCTCCCCTGTAACAATCTCTTTAGCGAATGAATACGTAAATGAATCGGGATTTAAAGGTTGGTCCAAGTAACCTATATATTCGGGTAAAACCGGTAAGAATATTTTTTTGAAACTGCCGTCCTCGAATTTTCCCGAGTAAAAATTCAATAAAAGATAAAACGCATTTTGGGAACCGTTCGTGATCGCAATCTGCTCCTTGGAGATCGAGGTCCCTGTCTCGGAGCTTAATAAGGAAGCAAGGATTTCTAAAGTTTCTTCTTTGCCTGTGGGAGTTTCATACTTTCCCAGAATAGAATCCCAGGCCCCGGTAGCGGTGAATTTATTTAGGATCTTTTTCCAAACTTCTTCCACTTCCGGAATTAAGGAAGGGCTCCCTCCTCCCAACATAGAGACCCCGGGCGAAAGATTACCCAGGTCCTCCATCAATTGCCCGATCCCGGTTTGGTTACGGAATTTGGCTCCGAATTTGGAAAAAAGGAAATCTTGGTCCATAAGGTTATTCCACTTTTCTTTTGGCAAAACTGCCGAAAAGATAATCTAAGAGAGGAAGGAATTTTTTTCTTCTAGCAACCTCTCCGGAGAGACCGATGCAAACGATCGATTCCATCGACGATACAGATATGTTGGATCCGAACACCTTGGATCTGCAGACCTACTTGGAAAAATATCCTTGGGAGGAAAAATGGACCTCTTTAGGAGAGCCAATCGAGAAACTTTGGAAATTCGACTTGGATGTTTCTCCCAAAGAGATCTGGCCTTGGTTAATAGATACTTCTTCATTTAATAAAAGGATAGATATTCCCGAAATGAAATTTCAGGAGATCAACGGCCGACTTTTCGGAAAGTCTAAAAACGCGGGTATACCCTCCGAATGGGAAGAAGTTCCTTGGGAATGGGAATACTGTAAACAACTCAATAATGCACGCATTTATTCCAAAGGATTCGCTTACTATGTTAGAGTTAGATATCTTGTTTATCCTTTAGGAGAAAGTTCCACGAGACTATTCGTGTATTTCGGTTGGATCCCTAAAGGTTGGCTTGGAAAAAATCTCTTAAAGATCGGTATGATCCAGCTTGAAAAAGCTTATACAAAAGGATTAAAAGGTGTAGTAGAAGACGTAATAAAAACGAGATCATACAGTTGGTTAGGACCAAGTGCATTAAGTATCATTAAAGAATCCAAATCGGGAGAAAATCCGGTCTTCCCTGCAAGAATGCAGCAGATCCGAGTCGGCTATATCAGAGAAGGACAATCTAGAGAACTAGTTGATAAAGTTTTAAATTATATTTTAGACGCAGACGAGGCCGACCTTTATAGGATCAGGATCAAGTCCTTATCCAAAGCTTGGAAAATACCCGAAAAAGAACTTTTACTCGTTTTTTTACACGGATGTAGATTGGGATTATTCACAATGAGTTGGGATGTGGTATGTCCGCATTGTAGAGGAGTCAGAACGGAAGCACAACATTTAGGTGATCTTCCTACGAGAGATACCTGCGACGTTTGCGATATACAATTCGAAGCGAATCAGTTAAATTCGATCGAGATCACTTTCCATGTACATCCTTCAATCCGAGAAGTTCAGAAAAGAATGTTCTGTGCAGCCGAGCCGGCAACGAAAAGCCATATCCGTTTCCAAAAATATTTGGATCCGGGAGAAACGTACAATTCCAAACTTCTACTTTCTCCGGGAGTTTATAGACTGAGAGTAAATGGAGAAAAAAATTATTCTCTATTAGAGATCAAAGAAGAAGTACCCAATGAAACTCTAGTTTGGAATACCGATGAGATCCCGGAACAGATAGAGATCGCAGACCATCCTAAGTTGGTCTTGGAAAATCATTCTTCATCCCGAAAAGGTTTTGTAATCGAAGAAAGAAAAGAAGATCAGGATTGTCTTAGACCGACGGATCTATTCAATTTCCAGGACTTCCGAGATCTATTCTCCCAAGAAGCTCTTTCCACAGATCTGCAATTAGATATAGGAATGCAGACTATTCTGTTCACTGATATCGTAGGTTCTACAAAATTCTATTATAACAAAGGAGACTCCGGTGCTTTCTCCGAAGTCAGGTATCATTTCGTAGAAGTTTATAAAGTAGTGAGAGAATTCCAAGGTGCAGTGGTCAAAACGATCGGAGACGCAGTGATGGCCGCCTTCCCTTCTCCTAGTGCAGCGGTAGAAGCTTCCGTAAGACTCCAGGAATTTTTCTCGGAAGAAAATACTGAGACTCCAATTCGAATACGGATCAGTTTACATACCGGACCTTGTTTGGCAGTGAACCTGAACAGCAATATAGATTATTTCGGGAACACAGTAAACTTTGCGGCAAAATTACAAGCGATTGCGGACGGAGGAGAAATTGTGTTCTCCGAGACTGTATTCCGGGATAAACAACTCCGCCAAATGATGACGGAAAAAGGTTGGAAAGTAAAAAGAGTGAAATTCCACCAAAGCTGGATCGATGAAGAGACCCAGGCTTATAAATTGGTATTTAGCGGTTTACCGTCTACGGAAGAAACATAATAAAAAAACCGGTTTGCAAGAACGTGAAAGAAACCGGATAATACCCGAACCATAAGGCAAAATAATGTTCTTTAAAATAGTCTCTCTTCTTTTAGCCGCTTATTTCATTTTTGCAGGTGCAGTTCAATATAATGATCCCGATCCAATTCATTGGATGCTTCTGTATTTCACTTCTTCGTTCGCATGTGTACTTGCAGCATTAGAGAAGGATAAACTTCCCTTACTATATACGATCATAGGTATGGCGGGGATCGAGATCGCAGCAACGATCGATGGGTTCTTTGATTGGTTGAGAATGGGAAATGAAAACCTAATTACCGCAAAAATGACCGACGAAAAACCTTACATAGAGCTCGGAAGAGAATTTTTAGGGGCATTGATCAGTCTTATTGTCATCGTTTGGCTTTGGTATAGAAAGCGTCCGAATCATTCCAAATAATCCATAGTCATGTCATCCTTACCAAAATTTACCAAAAAGAAAAAAGGCAAAGCCCTGATCATAGAAGGCGGGGGAATGAGAGGCTCCTTTGCAGGAGGAGTACTTTCCTCCATGGCTCCTACTTATCCACCTAACAAATTCGACCTGATCGTTGCAGTCTCTTCGGGCTCCTGTTCTTCTGCGTATTATGTTACGGAACCCAATCCATCTTCGGAAGATATCGAAAGAGCGTTGGATATTTGGAGAAAAGAATTATCGGGAAATCATCTTATCTCTTTTTGGAATTTGTTTCGAGGAAAAAGAATATTAGATCAAGATTATTTAATTGATCATATTTTCCAAGAGAAGGTACCGATTAAGGCGGAAATCCTGAAACAAAGGAAGACGGTACCATTCTATATCGTAGTCGCTAATTTTAAAACGCTCCAACCTGAATATATAAAGGCTACCTCACAAAATCTTTTTTCACTACTGAGAGCCGCCACTTCTTTGCCGATCGCAACCAAAGGATATGGACTTTTGGAAAATTCAAAGTACACCGATGGAGGAGTATTAGATCCTATTCCTGTCGAAGCTGTGCTATCTGCAGGTTATAAGGATATTACCGTTATTCTTACAAAACCAATGGATTTTAGATTAACTCCGACAAGTCCTTTGCTCGGAAGTTTAGCGTTTCCTAAATTTCCGGAAATGGGAAAGGCATTTATAGAACAAAGGTATCGTCGTTATAATCGAGCTATGGAAATACTGAACGATCCGCCGAAAGGGATCCATTTTGAAATTATAGCTCCGGAAAAAACTTTGCCTGCAGGAAGAATGACCACAAACACAAACCTACTGAGGGAAAATGTTCGTTTAGGTATTGAACTCGGCAAAAAGATTTTTCCGAAGTAATAATTTTCCCAGGCTGTCCGATTTCCAGAACCTTGTTTGATATAAGGATAGCAAACGAGGTTTTACGAAACGTATCTTATTATGGTCCTTATTGACCATTCTTCTGTTGGTCCAGATATTTATGAGCCTTGGGATCTGGTCGACAAGCGATCAGATTTTATTTTATTTGAATGATTACAATGGAGACGCCGGGGTTCGAACCCGGGTCCTATTGCGCCTTAATGGGGCCTCTACATGTTTGTCTTATGTTTTAAATCTCGAAAGGCCTTAGCCCATAAGCAGGCGTGTCCTTCCTATCCGGTCCAAATACTCTCTAAATCGTGAACCGAAAACCGATCTAAAAAGTCTCCCGTTTAAGGCAGAAGAAAGACCACCGGGAGAGTAAGCCTATCTTCCGTAGTAGCTATTAAGCTGCTAGTGCTAATTCGTTGTTAGCGTTTATTGTTTTGAAGGTTTTTAAGAGGCCCCTCACCCCTACATGCCACCACATCTTAACTACAACAGTCGAAACCTAATTCGTCCCCGTAGATTTAATGATTAGACTTAAAATCGGTTGAGCTAGTCAGGAAATCAAGAAAAAGTAGATCGATTGGTGCTTCAATTTTGAAAATTTTCATCCTGCTGGTCACGACCTTATTATTCTATTGCGGGACTTCTTCCCTAGAAGTAAAAAAGCCAATTTCAGAAATTTCGGGCTCCATGTCTCCTCCTGAATTACAGGATGGATTCTACGCAATCCTGGTTGGAAAATCATTTTATCCGAATCGTCTTGCGAATTCCGAAATAGAGGAAGGTGAGTCCGAGATCGTATTCTTGTTTTATCTAATAAAATTAGATAAACGTTACATTTTGATCGATACCGGGACTTCTTCCATATCGACTTCAAAGATTGCGGTCCAAAATTGGATCTCTTCCGATCAAATTTTAGGATCTGCGGGCATAAAACCGGGAATGATCGGAGAGATCATTCTCACTCATTTTCATTCGGATCATTCAGGCGGAATAAACCTTTTTCCAAATGCAAAAATTTATGTTACACCGGAAGACTGGTATTCCCTTAAAAAAAATAGAACATTAGGCTCCAAACTTTTCGCAAAAGAAAGATCAGGAAAGGTACAATTTGTAAAATCGAGTTTCGAAGTTTTTTCGAATTTTCGCATTCTATTAACGAAAGGACATACGCAAGGCTCTATTGCGATAGAATGGCTACGATCTCCGGGTAAAAAATTCCTGATCACCGGAGACGAATGTTATTGGGTAGAATTTTGCAAACAGGGCCACAGTCTTTCTTCGGAAGGAACCTTTTCTCTTTCCAATAATAAAGAATTTTTAGATTATGTTTCCGTCCTATCTTCGAGCGGAACAAAAATTTTGACCATGCATGATCCAGCTGTTTTATCTTTAGGAGAAGAAGTTCTTCCGAGAATTTATAAATTAGATTAAAAAAAATCCCCCGGGTTCAACTCCAAGGGATTTTTATTACATAGATCAGGATCGAAGATTTTATTTATAAACTTTATCGATTCTCTTTTGGTATTTTTCGGTAATCACGTGTCTTTTCATTTTGAGTAGGTTAGTCAATTCGTCGCCTATCTCAAAAGGTTTTTGAGCGATTACTACATGCTGGATCAATTCGAAAGACTTGAATCCGTGTTTAGTACTATTGTACTCTCTGATTTCTTTTTTGTAGAACTCGATTACCTTAGGGTTGTCGATCAAATCCTTGATGTCCTTAGCTTGGATACCATTTTGAGCCAACCACGGACCCAGAACTTCCAGATCCGGAACAATAATTGCTCCTAATACTTTTTGGTCCTGACCGAAAACCATGGATTGTTTGATATAAGGAGATTCGTCCATACGGTTCTCAATTGGAACCGGCTCAACGTTTTCCCCACCTAATAATACAACGGTTTCCTTAGCTCTTCCTGTAAGGGTCAAAGTATGTTTGTAGTTGATGAACCCGATATCTCCGGTGTTCAACCATCCGTCCACAATCGTTTTCTTAGTGGTTTCAGGATTTTTATAATACCCCTTCATCACTTGAGGCCCTTTGATATGAACGATGCCTTTTACTCCTAACTTACCGGCAAGAAGTTGTCTTTGATCGTTAATATGAGTCAGGACGTTTCCATGATCGTCTCTTAGCTGAAGTTCAGTTTTAGGAACGACATACCCTACGGAACCAATGATCGGATGATCGTAATGACGCACCGAGATCACAGGGGCACTTTCCGTCATTCCATAACCTTCCAATACCAGAAGCCCGATATCGTTAAAGAAATTATCCACGTGACGTTGTAAAGCCCCACCTCCGGATAAGGTCCCTCTCAGACGTCCACCCGTTGCTTGGCGGATCTTAGAGAGAACAACTGCATCCAAAGTCTTAAAGTTAAAGATCAATCCTAAAATCGCGATTGTAAGCAGAACTGGAGCTAAGAACGCCAACTCAGGCTTGTACATCTTGATATAAGAATATCCCACCGCACTGATCAAAGAAACCGTGAACGGTCCAAATAGTATTACCTGACCGAGAGCTTTGATCCCAAGAGCCAGCGATTTGAAGATACTTCGGTTTTCGTAATCCACTTCTTTTCCGGTTAGGAATCGAACTCCTGCGTTAAAGTTCTTAGAGAACAAATAAGCAGTATTAAAGAGGAATTTACGGACCGGAGGAGTCTGCTTAGGATCATTGATCTTATTATAGATCCCAGTATAGATACTCTCCCAAACCCTTGGAGCGGAGGCCATAAAAGATGGTCTGGCTTTTGCCAAGTCGTTTCTGAGGTCGGCAACCTTGGTGTAGAATGTGGAGATCCCGAGAGAGATCGCAGAGTATTCTACTACTCTTTCGAAAATATGCCATACAGGCAGAATAGATAACATACTGTCATCTTCACGCAGTAATGACTTTTTCAGGATTAAAGGTACGACATATTCCATCTGGTGGACCATGTTAGAATGCATAAGCATTACACCCTTAGGCATTCCTGTCGTTCCGGAAGTATAGATCAGAGTGAATAAATCATCAGGTTTGATACCTTCGATTCTTTTTTCCGTCTTGTGTCCGCCTTTTGCTCTTAACTGTTTTCCCGTTTCGATCAGATCATAAAGATGCAAAACTCCTTTGGCCTTAGTTTTGCTATCCTTGTCCATAATGATGACGGTTTCCACACCTTTCAGTTTGGATTTGTTCTTAACGAACTTCTCATACATCTTATCGTTCTCTAAGAATACTACGGAAGCTTCGGAATGAGTTAAGATGTATTCCATCTCGGAATCGGTTACATCGGTTCCTCGAGGAACGTTTGCACAACCGGAGAAAAGAACCCCCGCATCCACGATGATCCATTCCAAACGGTTATCCGCTAATACTCCGATATGTTCGCGGGCTTTTACGCCTAAATCGATTAACGCCTCGGACAAAGAGAGGCCAAAATCTACTAATTGTTTAAAGGTGGTCGGCTGATATTCTTTCTTTTCGTCCTTCGACCAAAACGCCGGTCTGTCCCCAAAAGACTCGGCGGCCTTGAGGTACATGTCTGCTAAATTTTTGTACATTGGAGTTGTTCCTTTGAAGAAGGGATATATTACGCTTATGGCATAAAGCGCGTTTAGGTTAATGTAAGAAGGCGACCCGTCAACTAAATTTTAGAATTACTCAAAGTGTAGGTGCAGTGCAAAATCGAAGAAAGGATGAGTAAAAAGAGAAAACTCCGTTCGAGAAAACCTCGAACGGAGTGAGAAAGGAAAAATATTACTGTTGTTCTTCGCCAGCGCCTTCTTCTGCAGGAGCAGGGGTAGCGTCAGACTTGGTTCCTTCTTCTTTTCCTTTTTTGGAATCTTTCTTATGCTTCTTATGGTGTTTTTTCTTACCTTTTTTCTTCTTAGCTTTTTTTTCTTTTTTCTCAGCTTTAGAAGCGCCGGCATCTTCAGTCTTCGCAGGAGCATCGCCGGTAGTCTCTTGTGCGCTCACTCCGGTGAAACCGAAAAGAGCAATTGCAGAGACAAGAAGGGTAACAAGAATTTTTTTGGATAGGTTCATTATGATCTTCCTATAGAAACTTTGGTTTGTGTCGTAATTTTATTATTATGCGAGGCAAATCAAATCCATTTTACATAAAAATCAGATTTCATCCATAGGAGGGACCCATTTGTTCGGGACGGCTACAGCGAGTGACAGACGGTCCAAAAATTTATCCTTCGGGATCTCATAAGCCCCCAGGTTCAAAGTAACCGGATTCATTTGTTGGGTATCGAATAATGTAAAATGGTCCTTCTTCAATGCTTCAAACAGAAAATAGAGTCCGATCTTCCCAAAGTCAGGCAAAAAGGAGAACATGGACTCTCCGGCAAAAAATTTACCGATAGCCACCCCATATACTCCCCCGCCTAACCGTCCGTTCTCATCCCAAACCTCTACGCTATGAGCATAACCTTCCTTATGAAAGTTGGTAAAACCTTGTAAAAAGTTTTCCGTTATCCATGTTTGTTCTTCCGTTCTAAATGCGCAGCAACGCATAACTTGTTCAAACGCCCGATTGAAAGTGACTGTGAACTTTTTTTGTCGGATCCTTCGATGGACCCTGGAACTAATATGAAGAACATTTAGGTCAAAGATAGCTCTCGGATCCAAAGAGAACCAAAGCAAAGGTTTGTCTGCCCAAGGAAAAATGCCTCGAGTATATGCATATAAAAGACGATCCGGCTTTAGATCTCCACCGATACCGACCACCTCTTCCACAGAATGTCTAGGGTCCGCAAAAAAATCGGAAAAGTCCCGGATAGGAGAATACTGATTTTGTCTGGGGTTTTCCATTTATTCCGAAAGCAGAGGGTACGATTCTTCGACCGAGTATACCTGACCGTTCGCTCCACTGCGACTAGAAAATAGATGGAATTCCGACACAGGAACTATGTCGGTTTGGAATCCGGAGAATTCGTTTAAATAAAGATCCAAACGTTTTTCAGGGGTCCTTTTGAATCTGCCGATAGTAATATGGGGTTTATAATCCCTTTTATCGATCGAAAAACCTTCCCTTCTGAGAGTGGATTCCAAAACTTTTTGTAGTTTTTTCAATTCCTCTGAAAGTGTCACACCCACGTATAAAATTTCGGGAAATTTATTCCCAAAAAAACCTACACCTTTGATCTCTAAAGAAAAACTTTTTTCGGAGATTTGGTTGCAGATCTCGGAAACCTTTTCAATTTCTTCGGATTTTAATTCGCCCAAAAACACTAAGGTAGTATGAAAATTTTCCGGAGAAACCCAGCGGATCTCTTCCAAACCGAAACAGATCTTTTCCAGATCCGATTTTATAGGATCGGGAAGAGTAAGTCCTAAAAAACTTCTCATTCGAAATCTACCCCGGTAACTCTTCTAACCCCCCTAAGAGAATTCACCAAAATGATCTTGGATGCGAGGATTAGGTCCTCTTTCGAGATTCTTCTCTCCTTTGCTTTCAGTTTTTTGATCCATCGTTTACGAGCCACCCCGGGAAGAATTCCTTCCTCCAAGGAAGGTGTGATCCATTCCCTATTTAGAAAAAGAAAGATAGAATGAATAGCGCCCTCTGTCAAATGACCTTCCCTATTTGTATAGATCCTATCAATATAACCTTTAGAAGTTGCAGACTCATATCCTTCCGAAAAAATTTCCCGAATATTCGTCTTATGGTAAAAGAACCGATTTTTTTTATCTGTAGAAGTTCCGCTAAATAAAACCTTCCCCTCTTTGGGGCCCGAATCAAATTCGGAAACTTCGGATTTAAACTCTCCACTGGATAAAAGAATAATTTTCACTTTATAATTATTATCGGAATTAATCTTGCCTGTCGCTTCACCAACGGCGGATTCCCACCCTTCTTCTTTCCAACTAAAACCGAATTCTTTCGCGGATGTTCTCATTCTTTCTTTATGATCGTTCAAAAAATAGATCTTTCTTCTTTTGCAGATTGTAGTGGTGAAAAGGTAAAAATTTTCCTTTGTATCGTTCAAAAATTTAGCCTTGGACCAACATTCTTCCCATTCTTCGTTCGGATCGGAATTGATCGTAATTCCGGAACCCACTCCCATTCTTCCTCTTTTTTGTCCGGAAGAATCTTGTAAAAATTCGAGCGTGCGGATCGCAATGGAAGAAATTTCTTTTTGAGGAGACAGATAGAATATTCCCCCCGTATAAACTCCTCTCTTTTTTTCCAAACTTTGAATGATCTCCGAAGACCTTTTTTTCGGAGCTCCGGTGATGGAACCTCCCGGAAATAATGCCTCCAGAATATCTGTCCATTTTATATCCGATGAAAGTTTGGAACGTATTTCACTAGTCATCTGAAAAACGGTAGGGTATTCCTCGATGGAAAATAGTTTAGAAACTTCCACGGAACCGGGTAAAGAAATCCGTCCCAAATCGTTGCGAAGAAGGTCGGTGATCATTAAATTTTCCGCTCTGTCCTTTTCCGATCGGAAAAGTTCCAGTTTTAATTTTTGATCTTCCTCGGAATTTTTTCCTCTGGGTCTGGTCCCTTTCATCGGAACAGTCCTGATCTGATTGGATTTTTTTTCCCAAAACAGTTCGGGTGAGAATGAAAGAATATCTCTTTGTGTCGGAATAGAATCTCCTGTATGGATCCAAGCCTCATACGGAACAGGTTGCTTTTTTCTTAGCTCGAAAAACAATCTTCCGAGAGAACCTTCTAATTCTATTTCCAAGGGAAAGGTGAAATTGACCTGATAAATATCACCTTCATAGAGAAAATTCCTGATTTTCCGAAGGATCTTTTCGTATTCTTTTTGATCCATTCCGGATCCGATTTTTGCGGAATAACCTTTGTCTTTATATTTAGATTCCCACTCGGAAATTTCCCCAAGGTCTAAAACTTTTGGTTCGGAAAAAATCCCGAACCAAAAAAGAGGATTTTCGGAAACTTCTTCCATATTACCAGGGTTTAAAAATAATTCTCCTGCTTCGTAGGAAATCCAACCCGCGGCATGATACCCTTGGGAGATCTTGTTTTGAATTTCTAAGAGGAATTTCCTTGCTTCACTTCGTCGATTAGTAGTAAGAATCTCATTCGGCTCTGTTAGAACTAGACATCCCTCTTCAGAGAAACCTTCTCCTAAATAAATAAAGGGTTTCTTGGAGTTTTGAAATAGATAGGAAATCATCGGAAAAGGTCTTAAAACCTTATTCTCAGCCGCTTCCGAATCCTAAAAGCGAAATGAAGAAGATTCTAAGATTAATGTTATCTCGATCCCTAAAATACGTCCAATCAACTGCCATAGTTTTTCTAGTGGCTTCCGTTTATTTTCTTTTGGGAAAATTCGGAGAATCCTTTGGGAATTTTTCGGATTACGCCTCTCCTATATGGCCCGCATCCGGTTGGGGACTGGTCACACCTTTATTATTCGGAAAAGTTTCCTTTTTCGGGATATTCACAGGTTCCTTTCTATACAACTGCCAGATCCGACACGAAAATTTTCCGGGACAGGAACTAAACGTATACTTTTGGGCGGCGATTTTGATCGCCTGCGGTAGTACTCTTCAATCTTTTACGGGAACCTATTTATATAAAAAATTTATCCCACAATTGGACCTTACAAAGAACCCATCCTTCGTTCTTAAATTTCTTTGGATAGAAACGTTCGTTTGTATTATCGCTGCAACAATCGCATGTTCAGGGCTTCTACTTTTAGGGATCATCGATTTAAATTCTCTTTTTCCTACCTGGATCATTTGGTGGATGGGGGATTCTTTAGGAGTATTCGTTTACTTTCCGTTTTTCTTAAGTTGGCTAGGGCCGGGAGTAGCAAGATTCCGTGTACATTCTTGGAAAGAGAGCGTAGGACTCGTTTCCTTCTTAATTTTGTTAGGGGCCGGGATCTTTTACTTCTTTACCATCAATAAAGTACCTGCCTATTTTCCGCTTTCCTATCTTCTGATCGCTGTCATTTCGCTTGTTTCTCTCAGGTTTGGAGGAAGGGAATCTTCTCTCGTACTGATAATCGTTTCTTTCGTTGCGATAATAGGGACTGCACAAGGGCATTCCTATAATTTCCCTGCGTCCAAAGAAGTTTCACTTCTACTTTTGCAAAGTTTCCTTTCTGCGATCTCGATCGCTTCTCTTTTGGCACTCGCAGTTGTGAAGGAGAGAATGGATACTGAAGAGGAACTTTTCCTCTCTCATCAAAAATTGGAAAAGTTGGTCGCTGAAAGGACCCAAGAACTGGATCGTTCATATCGGTTTTTAGGAGCAAGTGAAGCGATCTATAAAGGATTATTCGAGAATGTTCCGATCGCAATTTTAGAATGTGATTACTCCAAAGTACGAAGAATGCTCGGCGAATTACCCAGGATGTCTAAAAAGGAATTCACTAAATTCCTAAAAACAAATCCTAAATTCGTATCCGAATGTTATGAAACGGTAAGTGTCGTGGATGCTAACAAAGAATCAGTTAGACTATTCGAATCAAGCTCGAAGGAAGAAGTCCTATTCCTTGCCAGAAACTTTTTTAGAAAGGGAAACGATCATTATTTTAAAAAACTTCTTACCCGGATCCATTTTGGAGCAAGAGTACTTCATACGGAAGTTACGTTATCCACCTGTAGTGGAAAACAATTCGAAGCATCCATACGTTGGTCCTTGGCTCCGGAATTCGAGGAAACATTTTCCTCTACTATCGTTACAGTCGCCGAGATCACGGACAAAAAACAAGCCGAGAGACAATTAAAATCCTCCTTAAAAGAAAAGGAAGTGATGCTGAAAGAAATTCATCATAGAGTAAAAAACAATCTACAGGTGATTTCCAGTTTATTTAGTCTTCAGTCCGAATACGAAAACGATCCAAAAATCCACGAGGCATTTGCGGAAAGCCAAAATAGGATCCAAACCATGGCGCTCATCCATGACGAATTGTACCAGTCCAACGATCTAGGCAATGTGGAATTTTCCGGATATTCCAGAAGGCTAGTGGAAAAGATCAGGACTGCGTATAAGATCGGAGCGGAAACAAGAGTGGATGTGATATCCAGTCCCATTCATTTGGAAATTAGTATCGCAATTCCGCTAGGGCTTGCATTGAACGAACTTCTCACGAATTCTTTCAAGTATGCATTTCCCCAAAATTATTCTCCTTCCGACGGAAGACCTAAGATACAAGTTAAACTCCAAAAAATAGAAAAGATCGTTCTTTTAGAAGTTTCGGACAATGGGATCGGTTTGCCAAATGAGTTGGATCCGATCGCAACTCATTCTTTCGGTTTAACTTTGGTCCAGGTTCTTACTAAACAATTAAAAGGAAAATTGGATTTTTCTAGCTCCAAAAATCAAGGAGCCAATTTCCAAATCCGTTTTGAACTTCCGAATTAGGAAAATTCCTTGCGGACAAGTTCTCCAAATCGGAGTAAGGAGAACATGAGAACAACTCCGCCTAGTCCGATTGCCAACAGGGCAGAAGCAAGAAGAGAACAGATCCTGGAAGCTGCATTGGATGTCTTCTCAGAAAAAGGGTACCATGAGGCGGGTATTGCGGATATAGCCGGAAAATTAAATATAGGCCATGGGACCTGTTATCGCTATTTTAAGAATAAATTAGATATCCTACATGCGTTAGTGGACCGTATCCTTCTCGGATTATTGGAAGTGGTGCGCAAAGAAAGCCCCGAAAAATCAAACACGATCGAAGAATATAGGAATCAGATCAAGAATATAGGCTGGGAACTATTTCAACTTTTCAGCAAGGATCCAAGACAAGCAAAGATCGTTTTTTTCGAAGCAATGGCCTTGGATGAAACCGTAAAAAGAAAGGTGCAGTTGGGCATCGATAAAAGCGCCAGGCTCACAGAGTTGTACCTAAAGAATGGTGTAAAAAAAGGATTTTTAAGGAAAGAATTGGATACTCGCATTGCATCCCAAGCAGTAAACGCAATGATGTTCGAAGGAATACGTATTAACTTATCTTCTAAAGTGGATTCTAAATTTGCAAAACGTTGGTTGGAAGAAATGCCCACCCTTATGCTGGAAGGAATGGGCAAACGTTAGATTTTATCCTTATAACGTAAGGAACTGCACCAGATCTTTTGCGGTTATTTCCGGAATTTCCTCCATAGGAATATGCCCCGCACCCTCGTAAGTGATAAACTTAGAATTTTGAATATCTTTAATCCAATTCTGGGCGTATTCGAGTTTTAGCCAATGATCTTCTTTTCCCCACATAACTAGAGTTGGAGTTTTTACGGATTTGATCCCTTCCGAAATTTTAGGGTCCGTAAACTTCTCCCTAGCCGTCCTGAAAAAATAATTATAAGCCTGTCGATTCCCTTCCCTTCTCGAAAGATCCACATATCTTGTTTTGATCTCAGGTGTGATCTTAGAAGGATCTCCATAAACCTCATCCACACTTTTTTCCACCATAAAACTTGGCAGCATATAGCGTGCAAACGGACTTACGATAGGATTACTTCCTAGGGCGATCATTGGAGGCATAGGTTGTGCATACCCGGCCGCATCTATTAATACCAACTTTTGGACTTTATTAGGATATTTTAATACGTAATTCCAAGAAATATAACCGCCCATGGAATTTCCCACCAAATAGAAGGAATCCACTTTTAGATATTCCAAAAATTTGTTCAGAACTTCTACACCTTCCTCCAAATTCAATTTTTCTAGATCTTCCGGAGGACCGGTAAGTCCATGGCCGGGCAGATCTATACGAATGACCCGATAGCGAGACTTTAATAACTCCGCCCAAACATCCCAGGTATGCAAAGAAGAACATACACCGTGTAAGAGTATGATTACTGGTCCTTGGCCTTCGTCCCTATAATGGATGTTCAGGTCTCCTATCGGAGCGAACTTGGATTCAGAGTTTGTATACTTCGCTTTCAAATCCTCTAGAGACTCGGAGCCGATCCCTAAGAATCTACAATCAAGTAGAAAGAGTAGAAGTAACATTAAGCTTATTGTGGTTCTTTTCATAATTTCCCTGTTTAATGAAAATTCCCACCCAATCGAAATGACAGATACGTCATTCGGATGCTAAAGTAAAACCCGTTTTTCTTGGAAATTTTTCATTTCTCTATTGACAAAAACTGAATGACATGTCATTCTTATTCTCAATAAAGGTGAGGAGAGTTCAATCCAATGGTTCAAGTGGATGTTTTTTGGGCCTACGGCCTGGGAGCCGGTTATGCAATGGCCGCAGCTCGCCAAATTAAAAAATTGCAGGAAGGAGAAAGCACCGTCGGTTCTATTCCTTCCGTTACAAAAGAAGAGGAGAAGGTCCCATTTTGGAAAAATACCTACTTCATCTTTAACCTTCTTTATTTAGGTTTATTATTCGCTCCGTCCGGCTTGTACCTTGTTTGGCAGTTTACTAGCTGGGAAACAATGCACGCCGGAGACAAGACCATGCCGGGTTGGTTGGTAGCTTTATTCGGTTTAACGAATATTTCTCAAGGTATTTTGGGTTTTTGGGTCGTTTGGAAATTATTGGAAGCAGGAAAAAATTTCTTAGCTTATCTACAAGTTCCTGCCGGATATTTCGGTATGTTCTTCATTCTTGTTCATGGATGGGATGGGACAGGTTATAAAAGATTTTTCTCCGAATCTGTGGAACAATTCCAAACGAACTGGACCTGGGGAACGGCGATCAACTGGTTAACCTCGGATGTTGCGATCACTTTATATGCAATGGGTGTGATCCTAATTCCTGTTCTGATCGTTTCTCTTTTGAGGATCGAAAAAGAAGGTTGGGAA
Organism: Leptospira sp. WS58.C1; assembly: GCF_040833995.1. Lineage (NCBI taxonomy): Bacteria > Pseudomonadati > Spirochaetota > Leptospiria > Leptospirales > Leptospiraceae > Leptospira > Leptospira cinconiae. The sequence continues at coordinate 167,319 of NZ_CP162137.1, read as the reverse complement.
TTAGGAGGCTCGGGAGAATTTTCCGTCAGAAAATCTCCTTCCGGTTTAACCTCTACAATTGCTTTTTTAGCGACTGTGTTCGTAGGCGCCCTGGGATTTGCGATCATATCCAGTGTGATACTGCATCAACTGGGCTGGATCCTTGGGGCAATCGTTTCCGGCTTAGTGATCTATATATTAGGAATTTCTAAATTCGGATTATTCCGGATCTTGTATAAGAATGTTTTACAGTCCGAATCCGAGACTAGCGGAAAACTACAAAGTGTTCGTTCTGCCGCCTAAGTTGCCCGAGGGTCGCCTTCTTTAGAACCGTTCAAATTTTTGGCTCTGGCGAGTTAATCTCCCAGAGCTTTTTTGTATTCCGCGATTAGAAGTTCCGGATTCTCTCTTCCGATGGAAATTCGGATAAGACTCGGATCTAATCCTACTTCTCGCAGGAAACCTCTTCCCGCTTCCGTGGACACTAATTCATAATGAGCCAAATACATGTATAACATATTTAGGGTGAATTCGGTCCCGAAACTCGGCCCTTTTAACAATCTTAAAGAATTGTAAAACGGTTCCAGAGGAACTCCGGGTTCGATCGTAATCACCCCGCAATGCAGATCCTTGTCTCTTGCAATCTTGGAAAAGTTTCCGTGATTTTCTTCGGAACCGCTCCAATGAACCGCCTTGATCTTTGGATGATTTGAAAAGAAGTTCGCAAGTATCGCCGCATTTTTTCCGATCTCTCTCACTCTTTCTATATACCCTTCTAATTCGAAGGACATACGTTCGCAATCTCTCACGTAAGGAGTTTCCAAAAACTCCGGAGAATCTTTTTTTAATATCTCGAAATAAGGAGAAGAAGGATTCAAAAATAAAGCGCCCATCATAACGTCCGCATTTCCGGATGCAAACTTGGTCAAACTCTCCACGATCACATCCGCGTAAGGAGAAAGATCCACTACTGCGGAACCTGCTACGGAAATATCCGCTACCAATGGAATTCCGTATTTTTCTAAAAGTTTTTTAAGTTCCGGATAATCGGGGACTTGGATGAGAGGATTTGTAGGAGATTCCGTAAGGATTGCCGCAACTCTATGGCCCTCTTTAATAAGGAACTCTTCCAGTTCCTTTAGATCGACCACATCGTGGAAAATATGAGAGCCTCTAGAATATTTTTCTAATATTCTGATATTATCCACGTACAGCCATCCGAGCCTGAGCCAGATATCTTTTCCTTCTTTGGCACGGACTTTGTCCAATGCTCTAAATGCAGCATAAACGGCATTCATTCCGGAAGTTGCGAGATATACTTGTAGGTTTTTGCCCGGATACAAAGAGGATAGTGATCCTTCTACCCTTTCATAAGGTTTTTCTTTTCTAGATTCTTCTATGTATATGGAATCTATAAGTCCTTTTTTGAATAAATAATCTTCCGCCTTACGAGAAGATAATAAACATCCTGTATGTTGGATGAATGATAATATTTTGGATTCGTTTTCTTTATGGGAAGGTATGGTTAAAGTAATGACACCTTCATCTTCTATGACCTTTGCGCCTTCTATTTGAAAAAAGGAAACGATATGATCGGCGGCTTTGCGAGAGTTTACGATAAACTGAGGGCCATCCACCCCTTTGGTTTCACGATTATAATCTAAAATTTTTTCTATATAAGCATGAGCTACAAATCGAGGATATCCAGCTTTTAGTCTAGAAAGAGTTTCGGTCCTTTTTTCTTCGTATCCGATTACATCGGCGACTTCCGGAAGGCTCATGGAAACCGCGTGAATGTTTTCAAACGGTATTCTTTCCCCGCAGATCCTTCGATGCGGTTCTTCTATCTCTAGTATCATACTTTGATTACCATCGCAAAATTTAAGGCAGAAACATCAACTTTATTCGGTTGGACGAGCAGAAGTCTAAAACGGTTCTAATTTGCCTGTGAATTTGCGAGACGTTTGACTCTGTCTTCTTCCGTTAAAGCGTTGATCAGGTCGTCCAGATCTCCTTCCATTATAGCAGAAAGATTATGACTAGTAAATCCGATCCTATGATCCGTACATCTTCCTTGTGGAAAATTATATGTTCGTATTCTTTCGGATCTGTCGCCTGAACCAACCATTTGTTTTTTAAGAGCATCGGCTGCGGCCTTCTTTTCTTCCGCCTGCTTTTCTAAGATCCGAGCGCTTAAGATCCTCATCGCTTTTGCTTTGTTCTTGTGCTGGGATTTTTCATCCTGGCAAGCAACTGCGATCCCGGTCGGAATATGAGTGATACGAACCGCAGAGTCGGTGGTGTTAACGTGCTGACCGCCGGATCCGGAAGAACGATATACATCTATTCTTAGATCGTTTTCGTTGATATTGATCTCCGATTCTTCGGCTTCCGGCAGAACTGCAACTGTCACCGCACTTGTATGGATCCTTCCACCGGATTCCGTTGCTGGAATTCTTTGTACTCTATGAGTTCCCGCTTCGAATTTAAAAAGATCGTATGCTTTATCGTTTTCCATAGCGAATATGATCTCTTTTAATCCACCGATCCCAGTGGGAGAAGAATCTATGATCTCATGACGGATGCCTTGCTTATCCGCAAACTTGGTGTACATTCTAAACAAGTCGGATACGAACAATCCTGCTTCTTCTCCGCCGGTCCCTGCTCTTATCTCGAGTAATATGTTTTTTCCGGAATTCGGATCCGGAGGAAGAAGTAGGATTTCCAACTCCTTCTCCAAACTTTCTATCCTTTCTTCCGCTTCTTTGCGCTCTTCTTCGTACATGGAGCGCATATCCCCGTCTTTTTCCGTTTTTAAAAGTTCTTCGGCGTCTTTTTTATTCTGAATTACTTTTTGGTATTCGGTAATTTTATCGAATAAGGGCGTGAGTCGGGAACGTTCCTTATAAAGTCGTTTCAAATCATCCGGGTTGGACGCGGTAGTAAGTTCGTCCGATATTTTGAGGTATTTTTGTTGTATTTTTTCTAGTCTATCTAACATAGAAACCGTATCCCATTGCCTTGGTACCTTACTCCTCTACATGGAAAACTACAATTCGATTCTTTCCGCAGTTTCCGATCAGATACTGAATCTTTTGTCCGGTCTGCATTCTTATCGCAGCCCCTATGCAAAGACCATAGGCTCTCCCGAAGAGCTCATACAGGAACTGACCCAAAAAACTTCTCTCCAAACCGGAGCGGCGAGTGCTGCTCTTGCCCTACCTCAGGGCCGTTTGGGACTTGTTACCTTGGCCCCCGAAATTATTTTAGTCTTAAGGCTCCAAGGTAAATTGGTAAAAGACATCGCCGCTTTATATGGAAAAGAGCATCAGGTGACTCCGGAACTTATGGCTTATTGTTTATTCAAGGACAAGACCTCGTTCTTTCGAAACGTTCTCAAAGATGTCGGAGCTAGGGTTTTGATCCGGCCAATTGCCTGGAAACTCTTACAAGAAGCGACCTATCAGATCGCGAAAAACCTCGTCAAAGGGAAGAAGTTTTCAAAACCTAAAAACGGATTTTGGCTCCCGATTTTCGGTTCCTTGCTCTCCGGAGGATATTCCTTTTTGGAAACTAAGAACGTTGCCTCAAGAGCTCAGAAATTATTTTCTAAAGATATCATCAGCGTCCGATCGGACGAGCCTTGGGCTGAGGAAACTGCCTGAACTCAAAATCTAAGTTCTATAAAATGATCAGAGCCTTATCTTTCTTATTACTGATTTTTTTTTCCTGGAACTGCAAAAGTAAACAGGAAAGTTTAATAGAAGAGATCCAAGAACTACTGGAAGAACAGAATTACGAAAAAGCTTCCGGCATGTTAAAGGATTATCTGATAAAACCCAAATCCGACGACGAAGTTCTTTCTACCGAAAAACCGGAAACTCCAAGAATAGTCGAACTCTCTCACGACCGAAAAAGATTAGTATATTTGGAAGATAGTAAACTGGTTTGGAGAGATACAAGCGACGGGTCCAACGGATCTAAAAGTTTGGATGAAGTCCCTGCTTCTCTTGCCGTTTCCTTAAATGCAAACTTTGCATTGGCCGAATATCCGATGACAAACGGTTGCCGCTTGTTTGCTATATCATTAAAAAATAATGATCTTCTGTATGAGTCTGGTGCGCAGATATCTTGTCGCAACAGAGGTGGGATTTCGGACGACGGTTCTAAAATTTACTACTTCGTAGACAACCAACTATATGAAGAGAAAACTGTGGAACCCAGAACTCCTAAGTTGATCGTTTCTAAAGAAAAGATCGTTCCACCTTTTTCAGGACTCAAGGCCAGATTCTATTTATATCCGATTGGAAAGGATTTCCTACTCTTCTCCGGAAACGCTGGGTCATACTATTTATACTATTTCCAACCCGAAAAAAAATCGGTAGAAAGAATAGACCAAGAAGTTATCAGTCCATTGATCTACTATGGCACCGGAGATTCTGCATATTATTTGGGCGGCTCCATCGGTAGACTTCATTTAAGAAGGTTACAATTCGGAAAAGGCAAACCTTCTAGCAGTAAGTTATTCACTATCAGCAGAAAAGAGATCAATCCTTGGAAACTTCCGGGTAAAAACGAATTCGTTTCCAATTATTCAGGCAAAGTACACCTTTGGGGACCTTCTCGCAAAAGCCAAGTTTTACCTTTACTTTGTGAAAGGATATGGCTTGTGGATCAAAACAAGATTCTGTGCGAGAACGAAAAAGGCGGATTGTACCTTACCAATTTGGATTTTCCGGAAGAAGATTGGAGAATTCTCAAATTGTACGAAGAAGCCAGAGATAAATAATCTTAGAAAAAGATATTGATGATCAGGTTTCCCTTTTGGCCTTCAATCGGCTCAGGTGAACCATAACGTGTCTTAGCAAAACTTTTTGCAGGAAATTCATGGTTCCATACTTTGCCGGAAAACTGTACCTGTCCGCTGGATTCAAAAGAAGAATTTTTGATCCATTCTCTGAACTTGCCTTCGTCTTCCTCGGAGCCGAGTCCGATCAATTTACTTACGTATGTTTTTTTAACAATCTCTTCCATCTGAGGAGATTTCAGGTCTTCCGTAAATAAGATCCCTAGTCTACCCGAGGACAAATTTGCTACCCAAACTTCTGGAAGAACTTCTTTTTCGGAACCTGCCATCCGAACGCCTTCCGTTTTAAGAGCAGAAGTTCTAAGCAAAGATCCTTCTAAAAACTTTCCGGAAGAATCGAGTATGTATGCTCTTTCCTGCCAGTCGCCCGGTTTAATGGTAAGTTTTCCTTCTTTCACTTCAGGAGAAGGTAAACAAATCGTTCCGGCCAAGATAGAAACTCCATACATCTTTGCTAGACTTCCGAAAATCCTTTCGTATCTTTCTTTGGAATCTTGGGCGATTGTAAATGATACCGCTTCTCCGTCCAGGATATGGGAGAAGTTTTTAAACGAGATCCTTTGGAAGAACAGAGCCCAATTCCAAGCAGATTCGATATTCTCCGAATCCAAAAGTTCCTTTCTGGAATCCATTAGGAAAAAGTAATTTCCTATCTCTGGTGGAAAAACAACGATCGTGGAATTCTGTAGCCAGCCTCTTTCTTTTGCCAGAGCAAGAGGCTCTTCCAACCAAGCTCTGAATCTATCTTCTCTAGTGAAATATTCAGGTTTGAATTCCAACTGAACGATAAGTAAATTTCCGGACCTTCTATCCCAGCCTAAAGAAATTGATTTGGTTTCCTTTTTAGAGATCCTTTTTTGGAATTCTTCTTCGCTTAAAGAAACCCCCGATAGAAGCCATCCGATAAATGCGAAGATCGGAACTAAAACTAAGGAAGCGAGTGCATTCCTAACGAATGGGCTCATACAGGCCAACCTTTAGGATCTAATTTACCATCCGGGATCATCGGAACATATTCTTTTTGGTACAATTGCAGAGCATCTAACATGTATTCGAAAAATAAAGGTTTAGGATTGTAAGTCGCAGCATCCACCCAAGCAATATAATCATGCTCATCGGAAAGTTTGATCTCACCGGATACAAATTCTCCGTGATATGCAACGATCACACAAGGATGATTTCCATCACTGACTCTATGTTTATGGATGAGGATGGGTCGCGGGTGGATCTTGATCTCACAAGCTTCTCCCATTTCTTCCTTTAACTCTCTGGATAAACTTTCCAGCCAGTCTCCATAAAATTCGTCCTCATTCATCCTTCCACCGGGAAGGTCTCCGAATCCGGATTTGCGGTCCCTAAGAATGAGAAGTTCCTTTCCTTTTCTCAAAAAAACCTTTTGTGTGATTTGAAAAAAACCGTGTTTACTCAAAGTCTTCATTCCCTTTCACAGCAACCCGTAGGAAGCAAGTCACTAAATACTCGCTCAGGAAGCTTTATGCCTGACAATCACTTTTATATTCTCTGGTTTTCTCGCATCGGTATACGCTTCCGGAATAGATCTGGAATCGAATTCTTTGTTGATCAAGTTTTCGGAAACGGATTTTAAAAATCCAGGTTCGGATGCCAGATATTCCCTGGTCCGAACAAAGTCCCCACATCTACTTGTGCTCAAAATCCCGCCGCTCATAATCCAATCTAAAAATAAATTAGATCCACGCTCCGCCGACTTAGGGATCAGAATAAAACCTCTTGGTCGAACTAAGGATTTTTCTTCCTTAACATTCGGGCGGATTACTAAATCCAGTTCGGAAGAAGAGTCTACTATCGCAAAATCGAATCGAGGTAGAGCCCCGGAGAATTCTTGCGATCCTAAAAATTTGATCCCTTCTTCGATCGAACCTGTAAAGATCCGGATTTGATCTTTCTTGTCCAAATCATTTAATAACCTTGTTTCATCTTCGTTTAGAGATACCTGAGAAGAAATAAATACCCAAGCAAGAGAAGAAGTTTCAATTCCCCAAACCAGATTCAAAAAATCGGACCTTAGATCCGTAATAGAGATCTCATCCACGACAAGTTCAGTGAGATGCGCAATCCCGAGAGACGCCTGACCATTCGTTGTCTTTCTATGAATTTCCTTTTGGGTAAGATACATACTCGTTTCCAATCCGGAAACGGAACCTGTGGTATCGAATGTTAGATCGAAAGCTTGTTTGTAATCGGACCAAGAAGCTTTTGTCGGGGTTCCTAGATCCCTATCAAATAAAAGACCTTCTTTAACTTCACCTTCTCCCAGGTTGGAAAAGTATAATATTCGATCGGCTCCCATTCTCAAAGATAGATCCGCTAAGTTTTGATGGCGAATGAAAGAAACAATTTCGTAGTTCAGTTTGTTTCTCTTTCTATATAGATCCAAGGCCGCGATCACCAAGGAACCCAATCGTCTTGCACCAAGAACGGCAATCTTTTTGATGCCGGCTCCGGCCCGATTGAGGGAAACTTCTACCCCATGTAGAGAAGCGGCAAACGGTTCCAATAGAACCGCCTCCATATCTTCTAGTTGTTTGGTTTCTACTAAATTTCCTTTGGGTGCGAGAATATAGGGCCCGAATCCGCCAGGAAGACGGTCGATCCCCAATACCATTCTGGTCGGGCTATGTGTTGGAATTCCAACTTTGCAAAATGAGTCCCCTTCTTCTCCTCTAGAAACTACGGTATCATTGATCTCTAATACGTATTTTTTTCCGGTAAGATAATCGGATGCGACTACTTCGTGACCGATGATCTGAGGAAGCGGAAAAGGTAAAAATCTTCGATCTAAATCCGTGGAACAGATCCCGCAAAGTTCCGTTTTGAGAAGTCGATAACCTTTTCCAAGTTCCAAATAACGTGAAGAATTTCTTAATATTTGCCAGCCGGATTCTTCCGAACCTTTCATTTCATATACTGAATTGGTGAAAGAATCGTTCGAGTTATATTCGTAAGCGGTGAAACGAACTTCGATCAATTATCTTGCTCCGACAAAAAATCCCAAAATCAGAAGTAGAACTACAAATACCAAGTTTAATGCAAATCCGGTATGCAATTCTCGTTTGATCTTATTATTCAAAAAATATGCGGTAAAGACCACTGAAATAAATCCACCTAAGTGTGCCCAGTGTGCCACTTGGTCCTTGGAGAACAAATTGGTAATATCGGAATATACCATAAGCCAAGCCACTGCGAAAACGGGAAAAGGATAACTTCTCTTTCTGACCCGAATAGAAAAAGGAGAAAGTAATGCAGCGACGGCGGATAAACCGGACACTGCACCGGATGCTCCGATAGCAGCTTGGCTTTCTCCTAAGAGCAATCCTCTTACGAAAGAATCTAAACCACCTGAAACTAGCGCTCCCATAAAAAAGAAAAGAAGCCATTCGGCTTGGCCTACTTTATACTCTACGATCCTTCCTAAAAAAAATAGAAAGATCATATTCCAAAACAAGTGAGTGATATCCGCGTGAAGAAAGACCATTCCGATCCATTTCCAAGGATAAAATTCTCCGGGACGACTGATAAAAAATGAATTTAGAATTTCTTCAGGAACAAATACCGTAAGAAAGATCTGGGAGATACTGATCAGCACTACGACAAAAGCAGTCAGAGGAAATTCGAATAGAAAGGCCTTCATTTAGATCCTCTCTGGATATAATAATTCATATAAGCTTTAAGCATGGTCTTGAGTTCTTGTAAGATCCCGTCCGCGAGAGCCTTGTCCTGCCTTTCTCGAAGCCAGCGACTTAGAACGGAATCGGATACTTCTACCATGATCCTGGACATGACCATCATTTCTTCTTTTTTCTTCATCCAAGGAATGACCCCGAAAAATAACTCCGCGATAAAATTAGCGATTGCTCGGTTGTTCTCCCTATCTATAGCCACAAGTTCGGGATCTAAATTTTTATTGGACCACATAGGTATAAACCCTGGCTCCGATTTATAAAGTTGAGCGAATGCATCTATGAGTTTATCCACCAGATTTTCCCAATCCGTTTTGCTCGGATGTGTATCCAGAAAATTCAGGATCATGGAATTCACTCTTTCCAAATGTCTTTGTCCCACAGCCTTTAAGATTGCGTGTTTATTCGGAAAATATTGGTATAAAGAACCGATAGGTATCTCTGCTCTTTGAGCGATCAGGTTTGTAGTAAGTCCTTCCGTTCCGACTTCGTCCAAAAGATCCGCCACTATATCCAGGATATACTGAACCCTCTCTATAGCTCTTTTTTGAGAAGGTGATTTTCTCAGATTTAACTTAGAGTTTTTCTCTTTTTGCCTAGAGGAAGCTGGCTTTTTCTTTTTCGCTATTTTGGGCAAAGACATTCCCCGGTCCTAAGTCGGTTTCTTACTAAAGAACAGAAAACTTGGATTCTATCAAGAAAACTATTTCACGCCATAATAGCGAAGAATGTGCCGAAGGCTAGTCAGGTAAGACGCACCGAATAAATTGATATGAACAAGGACAGGATACAATTGCCAGAATTGGATTCTGTCCTTTAAATTAGCCGGATCATCCAAACCTGCCGTAGCTAGAATATCCTGCATCTCTTCCAGATTTAAAGGACTTCCGAACAATTGCAACATGGCAAGGTCTTGTTCCGGATGAGAATAAGCCACGGATGGATCTATTAAATATGCAAAACCGTTTTTACCTTGTAAAACGTTTCCAGACCAAAGATCTCCATGAATCATTCTAGGCTTTATATGATCTAACCCCCATTCTTCCGAAAACTTACCGAAGATTCCTCGGATGGCTGAAGAATCTTTTTCCGTTAAAAGTTTTCTCATCTGTGCAAGCTCTATCTGAGGTTTTAGTCTTCTTTCCCAATAGAATTCTCGAAAGGTTGAGAACCATCCATTGGCTTGATTGAGAGAACCTATATAATTATCCCTTTTCCAACCCCAAGAACCGAATTCATTTTTGTATAAATTTTTTAAACTAGCGATCAAATCTTCTCTGAACCCTGCGGAAGAACCTGTTTGTATAAATTCCATAGCGAGAAGAGAAACTTTTCCTAAATGAACTGTACCCAGATATTCCGGAACTCGGACACCCAGTTTACAAAGTTGTTCCAGACCTTCCGCTTCCGTTTCCGCCATTTCTTTTTTAGGAATGATCTTGATGGCTAGCTGAGAACCGTCAGGCAACTTTGCCTTATATAGCTCGAACAAGCTGGTAGAATGGAGGGTAATCTCCGCCTTTTTGGAGGAGGATAAAATACCGAGACGATCTAATCCGTCCCGGATCAACTCACCCATTCCCGTATTCGTGATTGCCATCATTCGCATCCTACTTGTCTTCGACCCTGGCTGTGTAATTAAAATCGGAGATCAAACCTTCAGGATTGAAGAAAAATCAAGGATCGGTTTCCTTAATATTACAGGACGGATAAATGAAGACCTTTTCCAGACTTGGAGCCATTATTCTCTGCGTAATATGTATTTCCCTATGTCCCTTATCGGCCCAAGAGAGAATATGGAAGTATACTCTAGGCCGGGATCTAAACTCTAAACCCTCGGCTTATTGGGAGAATATCTCCAAGCCCGGAACCAGTATATGTTTTACGGGGACTTTTATCGGAGCGAATGGAGAAATTTCCGGGACCTCGGTTCCTTCTGCACTCCAAACAATCGCAAAGGAGAATGGGACCAGATGGTTTCCACTCATCACTTTTCGCTCAGTTGATACGGGGAAGAAGGTCCTTAGCTCTCCCCAACTCCGAAAAACTCTCGCTCGAAATTTAGGACTCTTTCTGGAAGATCATTCCTTCTATTCGGGGATCCATTTGGATTTTGAAGGTTTAGGTCCCGAATATTCTATTCATTATAAAGAGCTGTTGCTGGAACTCCAACCGGCCCTAAAAAAGAAAGGAAAACTTCTTACGTTAGCGGTCTTTCCTAAAGAAGAATTCAATCCAGAACTTTCCGGTTTTCATTCTGGAATTTATCGGGAAAATCTCGCAGACGAGATTGTACTTATGGCTTATGATCTGCATTCTCCCAAAACTTCTCCAGGGCCGGTGACAGAATTCGGTTGGGCAAAACGAAATATGGACCTTCTACTTAAAACATATAAACCGGAACAGATCTGGCTTGGTCTCCCTCTGTACGGTTATTATTGGAAGAAGGATATAAAAAAACCTAAGCTCTTAACTCAAACCTCAGATAAAAACTTCGTTATCCAGCACGGAAAAGAAAAAGAAGGAATTTATCTGATTCGTACTGAAATAGGAGAAGGTAGTCTGATCCTGGATCTAAAACTCTGGGAAGAATATGCAAAAAATGTAAAATTAAAGGGATTGGCGTTCTGGAGGCTGGGATTTTAGGATTTTATCTGAATCCATAAACGATTTTTACCTTATAACTTTTTCCATTCTCGTCGTTGATATTACTAGTTCCGCGAAATTCCATAATTCTTTTCGACTGGATATCGTAAACCAAATCGATCGGTTTTACGAATACGGAGAGAATTGAACTCGCTATTTTCAACCTTAGATATAAAGCAGGCTTACCATTGTATTCCCCTTCCTTGGTTTTTTCAGCAAGGAATTCGAACTTATCCCTTTCTACAGGAACCAAAAAGTTGAATTTTATTTTTTTGCCGGACATAAGTTCGTCCCAATGATCGATTACGAAATAATCAAAACCTCCGTCCAAGGCGGATAGTCCTCCGCTACCTATTGTTTTTTCTTGGATGGAATCCTCAAATTTTCTGCGGAAGAATAATTTTACGGTGTTTTCATTCCGTAATGCCCCTCCTTCCAGATATCCGTCTCTGTAATCTTCTAATTGGAATTCGGGAAGTGTTCTGCTTTTTGAAAAACTGATCCTTTTTTTCGCGAACGTTTTTCCTTCGGGATCCTTATATGTGATTATGGAACTGATATGTCTGCCATTCTCCCAGGTTTCCTCGTGAAAATCCTTGTACAATAAATTGCCGGTTTCCAGATCGTAAGCGGTGCCGTTATATTTGATCTTTCCCGTATCCAGCGAATCAAGGGGAATTATCGGAAACAGGAAGAGAAAAACGAAATTGCGATATTTATGAAAAAAACAGAGTTTCAAGTTGTTAATATGACTGGAAATATATTTCATACGGTCAAAAATTTATTCGAACCGTCTATTTTTTATTTCCAGGCGGAATAAACAAATGAATCGAAAACTCTTCCTTTTGTTACTAATTGTAACATTCATTGGGTCCTCAAACTCCTGCTCCAAAGTTACTAAATCCAAAACCGGACTAGTGATCATATTTCTAACCGGCAAGGTAGAGGTGCAGAGAAACGGAAAATTAATCCCTATATCTTTAGGGAGTGTCCTACAAAAGGACGATATTATTAAAACGAACAGTGGGACCTTGGATCTGCAAACCAGTCTCGGGCATGTAATCCGTTTAAAATCATATACAAATTTGAGCATCGATTCTTTGCATGGAGACGGTTCGGAAGAAACTTCCCTCGCAGTTAAAACGGGACTTCTACTTGTAAAAACGAATAAGTTAAGTCAGAAAGAGCAGTTCAAAATTTCCACACCGACCGCGATCGCCGGTGTTCGAGGAACCGCATTCTCTTTCGAAGTAGTACAGGGCACGCTACCAAAGATCAAAGTGTATGAAGGTATGGTGGCCATGACTCTAAAGGCTCCTGTCAGCCAGGTAATCCCTGCGGACAAAATTGCAGAAAATCCGAACTTTCAAAAACTCCAAAAACTATTGGAACAAAACGAGATCGTGATCTCGGAACAAGAAGAAGCGGAAGTTAAACCTGAATTCGACCAGCTGGCTCAAACAATTTTGAATCGACTCGATGATGCAGCCATTGCCCAAAGTATTGAAAATTTCAGAACCGATCTAGTGCGCACTGTTCAAAAAGAAAAATTCGAAAAAGACCCGAGAGAACGTGCGGACCTGGAAACTTTAGTAAAAGTAGACGAGGAACTTATTTCCGGAAGTTTGGACAATAAATCGCTAGCAAAGGAAATAGAGAAGGACCAAACCGAAAAACTGAATATCGCTTTTGATAAATTAGAATCCGAAGCAGGTTCTCAAAGACTGAACTCCGAAGAAGAGATCAAAACATATTACAGCGTACTGGAATCCGTACATAAGCTGGACAAAACCGTTTTACACGGAGCTGTCGTAGCTCAGGTCGGAAATACGATGCTGGTACATTCTACCAAAGGGATCTTCCGCTTGGATGTTTCCGAAGTGGAATATATTCAATATAAAAACTTCGACGTAGTTACCAAAAAGAAAAAGTAAACTAAACTTTAATCTTCTGTAGGCCGGTTTGTATTTATACAAATCGGCCGAGTTCTCATTTTTTCCTTTCCATTCTTCTTCCAGTCCGGAAATTCTCCCAAGAGAACCTATGAGAAAAAAAATACTTCTGCTCGGCTCCGGTGAGCTGGGAAAAGAATTCGTAATCGCAGCTCAAAGAATAGGCCAATATGTGGTCGCAGTCGATAGTTATGACGGCGCTCCTGCAATGCAAGTCGCTCATGAACAAGAAGTCATTGATATGTTGGATGGAGACGCATTGGATCGAGTCGTAGCAAAACATAAACCGGACCTGATCGTTCCGGAAATAGAAGCGATCCGAACCGATAGATTTTACGAATACGAAAAACAAGGGTATCAAGTAGTTCCAAGCGCAAAAGCGGCTAACTTTACGATGAACCGCAAGGCGATCAGAGACCTTGCTTCCCAGACCTTAGGTTTAAAAACCGCAAAATATAAATATGCTTCCACGTTGGAAGGATTGAAAGAAGCAATCTCAACGATAGGTATTCCTTGTGTTGTAAAACCTTTGATGTCTTCTTCCGGAAAAGGGCAATCCGTTATTAAAACGGAATCCGATATCGAGACGGCTTGGATCGCCTCCCAAACGAAAGGTAGGACCGGCGCTTCCGAGATTATAGTCGAAGAATTTATTTCTTTCGAATCCGAAATCACATTATTGACGGTTACACAAAAGTCAGGAAGAACTTTATTCTGTCCTCCGATTGGTCATCGACAAGAACGAGGAGACTACCAAGAAAGTTGGCAACCAGCAGAGATTAGCGATTCTCAACTTAAGTCCGCTCAAGAAATGGCGGATAAAGTCACCAAAGAATTAGGTGGTGCAGGTATCTGGGGAGTTGAATTTTTCCTAACGAAAGACGATGTTTATTTTTCCGAACTTTCTCCCAGACCCCATGATACCGGAATGGTAACCTTGGCAGGTACACAAAGTTTTAACGAATTCGAATTACATGCGAGAACCGTTTTAGGTCTTCCGATCCCTGAAATTCTTTTAGTAAGAAGAGGAGCAAGCGCAGTTATCCTTGCTCAATCGGAAGGCCAAGTCCCGAATATCCAAGGACTAGACAAAGCATGCGAGATGCCTGAATCCGATCTGAGAATTTTCGGAAAACCGATCACTAAAAAATACAGAAGAATGGGAGTGGCACTTACTTATTCGGAAAAGGAAGAATCCATTTCCATGCTTCGAAAAAGAGCAGTACTGATCGCATCAAAGATCAAAGTGGATTAATATACGTCCGGCCCGATCAAGTCGGGTCGGGTACCATGTTTCCGTAATATTGCAAAAGTTCGGGCTCTAAGGCTTGAATCTGACCGTTTTCTTTTTTGATAAACTTTCTGGAAATTAGAACTTTGATCCCACGATCTAAAATTTCCGGTACATCTTTGGTCAGATAATTTCCTTTTCTAGTCAGGATCATTTCTTCGATCATCTTGCTGAGATCTGAATAACTAATCTCTCCTCCGGCTTCCATTAAAAATTTTGCGACTATATGGTTGGGAAGAATTTTATGATGCGCCTGCCATGCCCTCGAGATCTCCATGGAAATAGAAAGAGTAGGATCATCTTCTTGTATATATCTTGAAACAGGAATCGGTTCGCAAAGATCCATATACACTTCCGTTCTTTTGAATAAAAAATCCTTAAAGGAAAGATGTGTGTCTTTTCCGGCAAACTCGACATCTTCCGGAACATTCTCATAGGAAAGAACGATAGGAACTACGATCACTTCGCTTCCTGTATGTTTAAATGCGTCCACAGATGTGGAAAGAATTCCTGTTTTGATCGGAATGATACCGCCCGTTCTCGACCTAGTCCCTTCCGGATACACCAATGTAGGAATCCCAGCTTCCAACATCATGGTAGAATATTGGGTCAAACATTCCAAGTAGAGAAGATTCCGATTTCTTTTTCGGTCCACCATGTAGGCTCCTAAGGCTTTTAAAATCCGGGCAAGTCCGGGAGTCCCCATTACTTTTTTATCCGCAGCATATCTCGGAACCGGAAGCCCCAGCCATCTTAGACCGAAAGCAACTTCGATAGAATCCAAATGCGATCTATGAGTCGGAGTATATAGGATATCGTATCTAGAAGCGAGCGCTTTGATCTCTTTTATATTACCGCCGATCTTAGGAAGCCCTCCACCCGGTTTAAAACCCCCGATCGCAAAACGTGCAGGGGCAACTAAATGGATGAGAGATTCCCGAAAAAGCGGACTGTATTCGTCCGCGATTTCTGAAACATAAAACTCAACCAGTCGATCGAGATTCCTACTTTTTCCGTTTTCATACGCAAGCTCAGCTTCTTTCCATAGATCGATTTCTTTGGGAAGAAGCATCAAATCCGTTCCGGCTCCGGTTTCCACTGCTTCAGAATATCTTTTTTCCAACGACTTGATCTGCAATCCGGATTGTTTTAAGATCCGATCCGTCAATCCAGGTTGGGAATGAACATGACGAAGTACTCTTCTTCGTAACGCTTGTTGGAATTCCTTCCCGGATGCTAAAGATAATCCGAATCTTTTACGAGCGGTTCTGGAAATATTTCGTATATCATCACTAGTGGATTTGGAGACAAATCGAACCATTTCCGTTGGAGAAACTTTTCTAGTGAGAACTTCGAAGAGTGTAGTAAAAAGCGGAAGTTCTACCTTTTTCTCTTCCGCTAAATCCAGAATAGTGGAAAGAGCATAAGCTCCTTCTACATGTGTTTCACTCTGACTCACTTCTTTTTGGATAAATTCTTTCGGGTTTAGGAAAAGTTCGATCCGTTCCAGTAGATTCGGAGAGTCTTCTCCTGAGATAAGCTTGCGGATAAATCTTTGTCCATAAGCTCTATTTCTACTAGATCTGGAAGTTGCAGTCGTAATTAAATCCGCGAGCCCGAATTCCATCGCTGGTTTTACAGGAAGTTCCAATATATTTAATAAAGTTAGAATTTCTGAGAAGCCTAAGCTGATCAGCTCTCCTTCAAAATTGGATCCACATTCCGGGATCCCGTTCACAAGACCGCAGGCGATTGCGATCGGATTTTTCATCACTCCGAATAATTCAAGAGTTCGAATATCTTCAAAAGTTTTAATATGATTTCTAGGTCCGAAAAAAAGATCTTCCATGACCTCGGAAGCTCTTTCTCCAGTGGAAGCAATGGAAAAAAAGCTGTGTTTCCCCTTTGCCATTTCCGAGAGAAGGTTAGGTCCTGCCACGGCAACGTATTCCATGTTCAGACTTTCTTTCATCTCCCTAACTTTAATCACATAGTCTGAGAAAGTAATAGCGTTTGTTTTTTTACGGGTCGAAGTGGAAACCAAACCTTTGGTAAAAGAAATGATAGTATGTTCTTCCTGTTCGGAAAGATAAGAAGAGAGCCTATCGATCACATTTTCCATTTGCCTGGAAGGAACGGCGATAACTATGACCCAAGAGCCTTGCGATAAAAAATCGAAATCGTTCGTTACGATAATGTTATTCGCAAGCGGAACAAATTCTTCCAACAATTCTGCAGACCTATCTTTTTGAAGACGATCCGCCTTCTTTTTATCGGAATACCAAAGAAAAAGTCGATCCGCTCTTTCTGCTAAGGATACGGCAAGATGAACTCCCATCGGCCCGCCTCCGAAGACAGCGATGTTTTTATGATGGACTCGAGTTTCTTCCGATTCATTCATCTCTTCATTCCAATTTTTTTTATAGTACGTATAAAAATATTAGTTATCGATAAATAACTAATTTCGGGCTTCAAGAGCCTGGATCATTGGGACAGGCGCTTATATCGGGGATACTTTTCAATAAGACTAGTGGAAGAAAACCAATAAAATTTCTCCACTTTTACGATTGCGTTTCCTGATGAAACGGAGAGCTTAGCGGAAAGCCGATCTTGGTGACTAAAGTCAGACTTTATCCCGAAATGAAAAAAAAACTCAGCATACATTTTTTCTGTATTTTACTTCCGGGGCTGATCGTGATCGATTGTTCAACTTACTGGTCTCATAGAAAAAAAGATTTAGCGGACGTCTTTACCGCAGGAATTGAAACTCCGGGATATGGAGTCGGAGTCAGATTAGGACCTCTTGCAACCGGATTTGTTTTTCAAGGTGGAGAATCGGAACCCGGAAAAAGGGATTTAGGGACAGGATACGGACTTAGAGGCGGAACGTACGGACCTTATAGATCCCAACAATTGATTTTCGGATTTTTAGGCGGGGAGAAATTCCACTCAATGCCTTCTACTGAATCTTCTCCGCAAAAAGAAGAAAACAAAACAACCCCTGGATCGAATTCGCAAAAGGATAGTAATTTTTTATTACTTCCTGAAGCGCCCGAATCGGAACAGGATCCGAATCCTACTCCAGAACTTTCCGACGAAAGACTAAACTCCAAAAGTTACGAAATTCGATATTTACGTTTTTATAATAATCCGGTTTCGGAAAGAAGAAAGGCGAAAAAGGAAGCCTTCTTTCGGAAATACTTAGAAAGTTTAGACCCCCAAAAAAGAAATGAAGCAATTCAGACTTTCCTGGCTCAAAATCCAAAAAACAAAGACGATTATCCTTCCGCGTTTTTATTCGAAGTAGAACTTTATATCTCCATTCGATATGGTATCAGACTAGGATTTAATTTTGGGGAATTTCTGGATTTTCTATTAGGATTTGCCGGGATCGATCTGATGGAAGACGATATCTAAAAAAAAAGCCGCTATAGAGACGGCCTTTTTATAGATGCGGGTCTTAAATTCGAATTAAAGTTTGTATTCGTATTTTTTGATCACACCTTTTTTATCAACGATCACTTTGATATACTTAGTGCTTTCATCCACTCTGGAAGGTTTTTCTGACAAAGTTTTGTAGGAATTTTTTTGGTAGGTGGTGGATTCTAAGTACCATTCTAAAACGGATCCATCTTGGGTATTTTCTTCGAAAGTAGGAGTTCCCAAAACTGCTTCGGCTTTAATCCTTTTATCTCCTTCCTTAATCATATTCGCTTCTACAACACGAATATCCGAGTTCGGAACATAGGCAGCCTCCGATTTTTTTTGCTCGGAAGAACAAGCTCCGAAAATAAGTACCGCAGCAAACGATATTGCTGATAATTGGCGTTTCATTCTTAACTCCTTAGCGCAAGTGCACAACTTAAAAAAGCCGCTCTATAGTTTTTGATAAAACGGATTTGTCACGCCGAATTTCTTAATTTTTGTTCTAGGATAATTAGAAGGTCGTCGAGGTCCCGTTTCAGGCCTTGCACTTTTTCCATAGTAAGACCTGATTCTTCCAACAATCGTTCCGGAATACAAACCGCTTTTTTTTGCAATTTTTTTCCTTTTGTGGTCAGACTAACCACGAGAGAACGTTCGTCTTGATCGGATCTATCTCTAGTCAAAAGGCCGGATGATTCCATTTTTTTTAGAAGAGGAGTTAGGGTACCTGAATCCAGAAATAATTTTTCCCCTATTTCTTTTAGAGGGATCTTATCGGTTTCCCAAAGGACCAGAAGAACAAGATATTGAGGATAAGTAAGATCAAACTCTTCCAAGAGCGGTCTGTATAAAGCAGTCACCGCTCTGGAAGAAGCGTAAAGCGGGAAACAGATCTGTTTCTCTAACTTTAAGGATTCGTAATTCACTTGGAAAGAAGTTCCTCGATCTGTTTGTCCAGTTTTTCGGGAGGGGTCATAGGAGCAAATCTTTTGATCACATTCCCTTGTTTATCTATCAAGAACTTGGTAAAATTCCATTTAATGGATTTCCCCAAAAGACCGGGAGCTTGTTTTTTAAGATATTGGTAAACTGGATGAGTACCGTCGCCGTTTACTTCTATCTTTTTGAAAAGAGGGAAATTCACCCCGAAATTCACCTGGCAGAAACTTTGGATCTCAGCATCACTGCCTGGTTCTTGATGACCGAATTGGTCGCAGGGGAAGCCTAATATTTCCAGACCTTTTCCCTTGTACTTGTCGTACATTTCCTGTAATCCTTTGTATTGAGGAGTAAATCCGCATTGGCTTGCGGTGTTTACGATCAATAAGACCTTTCCTTTATAGTCTTGTAATTTCTTTTCAGTTCCGTTGTTTAAGGTAGCGGTTAGCTCGTACAAATTTTGGGCCACGGTGGGCACCTCCTGGTTACGTAATAAATAGATTGCATACAATTTAATTTTGTTCAATCTTTTTTAGAAAAATTCTAAAATTTCCTTCGTTCCAAATTTAACACCTTCCGAAAAAATCAGATCTTGAGAGAAAGGGAGAAAATGAACATACGGTCTAGTTTGGAAGTATTATTCTCGTGCGGATAGATAGAATCCATAGATCTTCTATATTGGTATGTAAATCTCACCAAAATGGCAGGATCAGGAAGATAGTCCAAAGTGGCAGTCGCACCGCTTGTTTGGAAACCGTCCTTAGTATTGGTTACAAGGATCATCTGCTCTCGATCCAAGTATCTTTCTAAACGAACACCGATCCTCCAATCCGGTAAGAATCGATACGCTACCCAAAAATTTCCTGCATAGGTTTGTCTAAAGGCAGCCCCATCTCGACGAATGTAGATCGGACCTTCGGGAGTATAGATTAAATCTTCTCTACTCGCTCTTTCCTGATAAGCTACATCAAAAGAAGAAGCCAATATCAGTCGTTGGAACGGTTTCCATTCTGTTATAAAGTTATTATAATATCTGGTTTCTTTAGGAGTAGGAGTCGGTTGTTCATTCCCTATAAAAGTATTCCAGCGGAACATCAGGTTGCTCAAAGGATTCCATTCCAATCGGAAACCTCCCGAGATATCTTTATTATTATCCGTTACTACTTGGTATCCATTATTCAAATGAAGTTGATAAGAAACTTTATCGCTGATCTTTCCACTCAATCTTGCTCCGGAAACGTAATATGGTACGTAGTCCGAAGAAAATGCTCGAGTATAAATAAAATTTTCGTGAGAGATCCAAGACTCGTATCCTAAATGTCCGAAATAAATTCCTGCATCTAACCAGGTGGATTTTCCTAATCGAACCCCTCCATAGGCTTCTTGCATGTTCCGGATAGATGTTTCGTTAGACGTTTTTCCTGTGGTCCCTTCACCCGAATAATTCGCTATAACTGAAGTACCGAATTGAACTGCGAATCGTCCTCTAAATTTATCCGTCTCTACCTTAGCATCCAGATAAGCCAGGTTGATATTGTATTCGTTCGTTCGAGTAGATTGTGTTGTATATAATAGTTCTTTTGATGACGGTCGGTTTAAGCTTGCATTATAGTACCCATCTATAAAAAAACCGAATTCGATCGGAGGAGCACGATCTTCTTTCTTTTTAGGGGTCAGTTCTTCCTTTTTAAGACCCCATTCCTCTTCATCCTTTGCTTCCGTTAATTTTTGAGTATCGGCTTTAAGATTCTCTTCTTTACTTTGAATAATCTTCTCTCTGGGTTTACCTGAGGTCTCTTGAGTGTTAGGTTCTTCTGAAAAGAGTGCCCCCGAAAACGAATAAACACAGAGCAAAAAAATAAGTTTGGAAAACCTGAATTCGCGAATCATAAATTTTTGTTTTTTTTAGAATTGATTATTATCCACACATTTTTGACTGAAAGTTATTTCTTAACGCAAATCTTACAGTATATCCTAAAATTTAAGTCTTCAATCGATACCAAATAATGGGCTTCAAGAGTGGAGACATTTGCGGCAAGTTCCTATTAAGAAAGCTGATTTTCCCCGCATCCATACTAAATAATTATGGCATTTTCCAGTTTAAGAACAAGAATCATACTTAGGAAAAGTGGTTTTATTCCCTATCCGCAAAATGTCTAATGAAAATTGATCCGAATCGAAAGGAAGAGCATTGATGGAAGAGAAAAGTTTACTCGTTACGGCAATTATTTTACTTAGCACAGCAGTTCTATGCGTTCCGATTTTCAAAAAATTAGGGATCGGTTCCATTATCGGTTATGTGGTTGGAGGAATTTTGATCGGACCTCACGGGATCCGACTTGTGACCGGCGGGACTGAGATCATGCATTTTGCGGAATTCGGAGTGGTTCTTCTTCTTTTTTTAATAGGTTTGGAACTCCGACCCCAAACTCTTTGGGTACTGAGAAAACCGGTTTTCGGAATGGGATTTTTCCAAGTAGCGGTGTCTTCACTTTTGTTAGGCGGATTGATCGGTTATCTATTCCAATTAGGATTTCTTTCTTCCGTTATATTAGGGGTGAGTTTGTCACTTTCCTCCACTGCATTTGCTCTTCAGTCTTTGGCGGAAAAAAACCAACTCAACACTTCGTACGGAAGATCCGCCTTTGCAATCCTTCTTTTTCAGGATTTGGCGGTGATCCCCGTTATGGCAATTCTTCCTTTAGCGGCTTTGGAGCCTGGGCAAGCCGCTCATGGTGGATTCAATTTTTATAAATTAGGAACGGCGATTACGGCAATCATTGTGGTGATCTTAAGCGGACGTTTTTTGATGAGACCTCTTTTTAGAATGATCGCTGCTACGGGTAATCACGAAATTTTCGTAGCACTTTCTTTGGTATTGGTACTGGGAGTTTCTTTTGCCATGGAGAAAGTAGGCTTATCCATGGCACTCGGTTCTTTTTTAGGCGGAGTACTACTCGCAGATTCGGAATACAGACACGAGCTAGAGGCAAACTTAGAACCTTTTAAAGGATTACTTTTAGGTCTATTCTTCCTCGCAGTTGGAATGTCCATGAATTTGGAAATCCTTATCAATCATCCATTCTTGATCTTCGGTCTTGCACTCGGATTAATGTCCGTCAAAGGAATAGTTCTTTTTGTATTAGGAAAGATCGCAAATCTTACTTCCGATTCTTCTTCCAATCTTGCCGTTAGTATTTCCCAAGGTGGAGAATTTGCATTCGTAATCCTGAATGTAGCGGCACAGCTGAGTGTTCTTTCCAAAGAAACTACCGATTATTCTATCGTGATCGTTACTGCCTCTATGATTCTTACTCCATTTATCGGGATTATTAAGGAAAAGATAATAGATCCTTACATACACGAGGAAGAAGAAAGACCGGCTGATCCGATTTATGAAAAAAACCGCGTTATTATTGCAGGTTTCGGAAGGGTTGGACAGATCATTTCCAGGATGTTATATCTGCATAAGATAAGATTCACTGCCTTAGAACATAATGCTGACCAGGTTAATGCAGCTAGAAAATTCGGACATAAGATCTATTACGGTGATGCAAGTAGATTGGATCTATTGACCGCAGCAGGGGCAGCTCATGCGGAGATACTTGTACTTGCGATCCAAGACGCGGAATTGTCTTTAAAGATCGCAAAGATGGCTAAGGAGAATTTTCCGAATTTAAGGATTATCGCAAGAGCCAGAAATAGATCCCATTATTTCGATCTAATGGAACTTGGGATTGAAACGATACGAAGAGATACCTTCGCTTCTTCCTTAGAGCTTGCGGAAGAAACTCTAAAAGATCTGGGATTTTTACCTTCGGAAGTAAAATACTTCATCCAAAAATTCAGGGATTACGATGAAGCAATGGTTAAGGATCAATTCAAACTCAGACATAATGAAAAAGAACTGATCGCCTATTCCAAAAACGCAGTCCGTCAATTGGAAGAAGCTTTTGCTGCGGATATGCTGCAGAAAGAAGCTTCTTAAGGACGATCAAAGATCGTCCGCAGGATTAGAAGTCGCAGGCTTTTTAATACCGACTAGCAAACTGGAAAACTCGGAAGCCTTCCATATACCTTTCGCGTTCCTTTTTACTGTCACTGGCCTTGGAGTATCGGCTCCGGAAGAAGGAAGAAACAATTTTTTCTGCCCTGACTCTTCCGTTCCGCTGAAACGATTGGAAGTCAGAGAAAAAGTATAAGGAGGATTGGAAGGTTTATAACCGTTTTGGAAAGAAGAACCGGGAAGATAAGAACCGATCAAATAAGGATGTTGCTCTAACTGTCTTTTTACTAAATCGATCGTGTTCCGATTTATATTAAAACCTTTATAACCATTCGGAGAAGTATCTGCGATCAAAGAGTTCGCGTCCAAACAAATAATCAACGCCTTCTTACCTTCTTCCGCATTTTTGGAATAGATAGAAAGTGCAGCCAAAAGAACGATAACCGCTCCTTGGGAAGTACTTGCATTTGTATCTCTAAACGATTCGAAAGAAGAAAAATCGGAAGGCCAAGAATTTGCGGTTACGGTATACGTATCGTTTTGTGCGGATAAAATCCCCGCAAATGATAGAATCAAAAGAATAGAAATATATTTTGGAATTCGATCCATAACTCTCCACCAATCCAAAGAATGAGGTCAGTTCTAAAACCGAAGTAAAAACAAGTCCAGAAAAAACTTTCCGATAAAAAAAGATTTAGAAATTCTATTGCGGAAGGATTTGTATCTTTGGTTTATTTAGTACGCAATTTTTTTGTTTGTCTGATGCGCACTTTCGCTTCGCTCAAGCGTTGTTACAAATTTGATCAGTGTAATACTAAGGAAAGTTGACTCGACCTCTTCGTAATTTCGCATCCTGCGAAATTTGGCTCCGAGGCGTGTTTCATCCGACTCGGCACATCCTTGTGTCTCGTGCGCAAAAATATACGCTCCCTATGGGTCGCTATTTTTGCTTACGGATGAAACCGTTCGAGTCCCTCAAATTTTCTGGGATTCGTTTATTCTACTGTTTAAATTAAGGGGGAAATTTTTGCGGGCAGAGGGACTCGAACCCTCACTAGAAGCTTGGAAGGCTACGGTGCTAGCCATTACACCATGCCCGCGATAGATAAAAGTCAGTTTTTGGTTGGTGGGCGAGATGTCAATCGAAAAGAATGTTTTTTACGTATGTGGGAATCCGAGCTTCAAAATTGGGAAAATATCCTTCCGGCGTTCAAGGCCTACCGGGATGAATTCCGTAATATTTATCATCTTAGAAACATTGGCAGTGTATTGCATTGGGATATGGAAATCGGTATCCCAAGTGACGGCTTAGCGGAAAGGGGCGATCAACTTAGTTTTCTTTCCGGACTTGCCCATAAATCTTTTATCGGAGAATCTTTTCGCAGTTTGGCGGAGAAAGCCAGGGAAGAAAATTCTCGCACCGATCTTCCTGGAAAATCTCTCCGAGAAAGAGAGCTGAATTTATTATTCAAAGATCTGGATCGTTCTTCTTGTTTGCCGATTTCTTGGGTGGAAGAATTTTCTAAGGTAACAAGCCAGGCACATTCTATCTGGGTCGACGCCAGAAAGAAGAATGATGCTTCCTCCTTTCTTCCTATCTTACAAAAGATCGTGGATCTTGTTTTTCAGAAGGCGGATTATTTCGGTTATTCTACGGAAGCGTATGACGCTCTTTTAGATGAATACGAACCGGAAGCAAAAGCTGCCGACTTAGAAGTCCTATTTGCGGATCTCAGAAAATCATTAGTGCCTCTCATCGCAAAGGCAAAAGACGCGGACTTTCCTTTTCAGGGAAATTTTCCGATCGATTCTCAAATTCCTTTTAATAAGAGTCTTCCGGTTCTTTTGGGCTTGCCTGAATCGGGATTTCGATTGGATTCTAGCGCACACCCATTCTCTACTTCTTTAGGTTCTTTTGATAAAAGGATTACCACACGTTATGAAGAATCGGATCCGCTTTCTTCCGTGTATTCGGTTTTGCATGAAACAGGTCATGCTTTGTATGAGGCGGGAATCTCGTTGATTGCAGGAGGTCCTTCTCCTTTAAAGGATTCCGTTTCTTTGGGTGTTCACGAATCTCAAAGCCGTCTTTGGGAAAATCAAGTGGGAAGGTCCAAGGAATTTTGGGAAGGGATCTATCCTTTGTTTTTGAAAAACTTAGGTATTTCCGAATCTTCTCTTCCTTTTCCTAAACTTTATTCTTTTGTAAATAGATCCAAACCTTCATTGATCCGAGTAGAAGCCGACCAAATCACTTACAATCTTCATGTAATCCTGAGATTTCAAATTGAAAGAGCGATTTTCAAAAAAGAACTCGTATTGAAGGATCTTTCAGGCGCTTGGAAAGATGGAATGAGATCTTTGCTAGGCGTTGACGTTACGGATGATTCCAAAGGATTTTTACAGGATGTTCATTGGAGCGGTGGAGCCTTCGGTTATTTTCCAACGTACTCCTTGGGAAATATTTATGCGGCCCAACTCTATTCGGCCTTCTTGAAACAGAATCCTAAGTTTAAGGATGAATTAAAAAACAGAGAAACTTCTTCTCTCCTTAATTGGCTCAGAAAACATGTTCATAGTAAGGGCAGAAGTCTAGAGGCAAAGGAACTGATCCGACAGGCAACCGGAGAAGAACCGAATTCCAAATACTTAGTGGAATATTTGGATTCTAAGATCAAAGAACAGGAGGCAATATGAGCGGAGAAGATAAGGAAGAATTAACTTTAAAATCTTTCGAAGAATTGTCCTTCTTTGATAACCTGGCGTTGTTTTATTTGTGTAACGAAACTCCACCTCAAACCTTGGCACTAGCATTCTTGGTCGGAGATAAAAAAGTTTGCGGCTCCATGCTAGGAGTTATGGATGCAAAACGTAGAGCTTATGTTCACGAGTTGATGTCCAAACAGAACGATGTCCCTGAAGAAAAAAAACATGCGGCAGCGCAAGGATTACTCATTATTGCAGACGGGTTGATCAGCAGAAATCTGATTCGTAAACAAGGAAAATTTTATTTCGGAACGGAAAGAGGATAAGTCGTAAAGTAATCCGAACCAAATCAAAATATGACAGGTTCGGATCCGGAATCTCTTAGATCAATGGACGACCGAGCATTGCATTTGCAAAAACTGCCCCAACCAAGATCGCATAACCTATTGAAACAATTTTAACACTTAAAACATTCCAACTTTGTTTGATCGTTAAAAACGCAAACAGAGGAAGAATTTGTAAGGCATGTATCCCGACAAAATGAGCGATACGGATATCTCCTCCGTTCGTACTCCAATTCACGATAGGCAGTCCTGGACCTCCGTCAGGGACGCCGACAGCATGAGCTAATCTCGCAGACATAAAAACTCCGACCACGGAAGCGATTGCAAAGATCCAAAGAGAGAATCGAACGGCAGTTAATATACGAGGATCCAATTTGGAACCAAGAAGTCTGAACTTCTTATCCATCCAGATCGAAACAGGTATCATAGGGAAGATAAACATTCCCATGATACTGTAGATCGCTCCATCAAGTGCAGAAGATTGGTTGAAGTGTGATTGCACTCCTCTTGCTGATTGTAAAGTGATGAGCACCAACTCCACTATGGTAGAGATCACAAAATATTTTTCTACTCTATCTCTGAATTTCGGAAAATCTCCCAACAATTCCAAAAACCAAGCCATGGTCCATAGAAAGATCCCGATAGAAACAGCAAATTTTAATGGTTTGATCCAAGTATTCGCCCCCACAACCATCCTTGGATCGATTTGGGAAAGAAGAATGTAGACCGGCATTAAAAGGAAAGATACTAGCCCTGTATAAAAACTTAAGCCTCTGTTCTTTCTTAAAGTATAGAAAAACCCTTCCGACTGAAAATTAGCCGGATTTAATACGTTAGATGCTTGCATGACTTCCTCCTTTTTTCCAACGAACGATTTGAAATAATAAGTAGCCGACCGGCCCGATCATTAGTGTGAAGAATAAACAAGGTATCAAGATCCACCTGGATATTCCCAATGTTTCCGCTTCTTTTGTTTCCCAGATCCCTATGAATAAATCGAAGGCAAGATAATGCACCCAACCTGCGAGCAAGACCCAAGGGTCGGAAAATAGTTTGGTCACACCTTCCAAGGATCCGAAATCGAAACCTCCCTTTGTGTTCAATGCTAAGATCAATAAGTACAATACGGAAAGTACCAAGGGCCAAACCCCGTTTCTTACCAATAGTTTGGTGATCCTCGCATTTGGAAGACCGGCGAGCAATAACCAGCCGACAATCGCAAAATTGCTGGCTAACTTGAATGTTAGTTCTGGAGTCATAAAACCTCGTCCTTTCCCGTTCTACTCCGGGATTTACTTGAAAAATATTGGACTCAGTCCAACAATGTTACTATTGGTAACACCAAATGTTACCAACGTCAACATTTTTTAGGAAATTTTTATGCCGGCAAAGAAAAAAATGAAAAAACCGGAAGGTTCCTATCACCATGGGAATTTAGCGGAGACCCTAAAAACACTGGCCTTAAAACGTTTAGAGAGCAGCAAAGATTCCGCATTTACCATTAGAGAGATCGCAAGAGAAGCCGGAGTCAGTCATGCGGCCGCTTATAGACATTTTCCTTCTCATAGGGACCTTCTCGCTCAAATTTCCAAAGACGGATTTATAAAAATAACGGAAGAATTTACGAAAGCGGAGAAGGCCTCTTCTCCTTCCGATCCGTTCGATCGATTGAAAAGACTAGGCCTCGCTTATATTTCTTTTTGTTTGGAGAATGTAGGCTACTACAGGGCCATGTGGCATATAGATCTGGGGCCTGTGGGCGACCTGGAAGATCTTATGGAAGCAGGTAAAAATTCCTTTTTAAAACTTTGGGAAACGATCCTGATCTGTGAATCCCAAAAGATCAATAAGTTCCAAGCAAGAGAAATGGCAACTGCTGCCTGGTCTTTGGTTCATGGTTATTCAGTTCTTCTAAACGAATGCCAACTGAATAACCCTTTATTGCAGATAGATAAGAATAACGCTCTACAAGAAGCGGAGAAGATATTACAAATTTTAGATTCAGGCCTGAAGAATAAATCCTATAAGTAAAATTTTACTCCAGATAAAAGGAGCCTTTCAGATATAGTTTGCAGTTCCCTCCGATACGAACTCTTTCTCCTCGATTCTCACCGACCAAATGCCCTCCTCTCGCGGAAGCTTGGTATGCATTCAGTTCCTTCTTCCTAAATCTTTCAGACCAAAAGGGGATCAATGTACAATGAGAAGAACCGGTCACTGGATCTTCCGGAACTCCTTTAGCAGGAGCAAAAAATCTGGAAATAAAATCGTAGGACTTCCCACTATCGGCGGGGGCCGTTACAATCGCAGCAAAGAATGGAAGTTTTGTCAAAGCATCATGGTTTGGGAGCAAATTGCGGACCTCTGATTCTTTTTCAAAAACGAATAGGATATCTCGGGCTTTTAAAATTTCTTTAGCCTTTATATTAAAACAAGATATTAGATCTTCCGGAGAATATTCGGTTTCGACGGGCGGCCTTGCAGGAAAATCCAAATAGTATTTTCCATTCTCCCGAAACACTTCCAAGATCCCACTCTTAGTATGAAATTTTAAAGAGGAAACATCCGATTCATTCTCCAATACTTCATGAATTGCAAATGCAGTCGCCAAAGTCGCATGACCACAAAGGTCGACTTCGACATTTGGAGTAAACCATCTTAGATCATACTCCCCTTTTTCCTTTCTAGGACGGAAGAATGCGGTTTCCGATACATTATTCTCCATTGCTAACTCGATGAGTTTGGAGTCGGGCAACCATTCTCCTTGCCAAGGAACCACCGCTGCAGGATTTCCTTTAAATAAGGAATCTGTAAATGCATCTATTTGGAAAATCGTATATTCGGTTTTCATGTTTATAAATATCATTCCCTATTTTTAAAAAGGATTACAGTGACAGTTTTATTTCTTTTTTCCAATACAGAAAGAACAATACATTGGATCTTTTGTCTAAGATCAGTTAAACTGATCCGGTTTAACGATTTTGAGGTCGTACTTTCGGAGAAATAAATGAAAATCGGAGTTTTAGGCACCGGGATGGTAGGAGAGACCATCGGAAGTAAACTAATCGAAAAAGGGCACGAGGTAAAAATGGGATCTCGTTCCGCCACAAATGAAAAAGCGGCCCAATGGGTTTCCAAATCCGGAAGCAAGGCTTCTCAAGGAACCTTTAAGGATGCAGCATCTTTCGGTGATATTCTATTCAATTGTACAAAAGGTGAAATCAGTGTAGAAGTTTTAAGATCCGTCGGAGAAGAAACCCTTAAAGGAAAAATTTTAGTGGATCTTGCTAACGCACTCGATTTTTCCAAAGGAAAACCGCCAGGTTTAATTTTTGGAACGAATGATTCGTTAGGAGAGACCATCCAAAAATCTTTTCCGGACCTGAAAGTGATCAAAACATTAAACACGATGAATTGTACCATTATGGTTAATGCTTCGGGAGTTCCGGGAGAACATGATGTGTTCGTTTGTGGAAACGACTCGGAAGCGAAGAAAGAAGTCTCGGATCTTTTAGCGAACGATTTTGGCTGGAAGAATATTATCGATCTCGGAGATATTACAGGGGCAAGAGCAACCGAAATGCTATTGCCCATCTGGTTGAGATTGTACGGAACTTTCGGTAATACGGATTTTAATTTCCATATTACCAGATAGAACTTATTCTTTCTCTGAAAAAGCGGAATAAGCGATGGATACCCAGCCGCTTAAAAATGCTAATCCACCGAAGGGTGTGATCGCACCTAAAACTCTGATCCCAGTTAAGGAAAGTGCATATAAGGAACCGGAGAAGACCAAGATCCCGCTGAAGATGAGCCAAAATCCGATCCTTCTGAACTTGGATTCCGAAAGTTTTCCGCTCAGTGCCAATACGAGTAAAACTACCGCATGGATGAGATGATATCTTGCTCCAGTTTCGTAAATGGTAAACAAGTCGGGAGCTAATACTGATTTTAATCCGTGGGCCCCGAATGCTCCAATTGCCACTGCTAAAAAACCTAATATCGAAGATAAGAATAATGGAATAGAATTAGAATTTTTGGATGCCATAACTTTGAAACCTCAGACATTTTCTTCTGAATAATCCGAAAATATAGGCGGTGTACTCTACGTCCAGCCTACTATCGAATAAGGCTTCTATAGAATTCAACTTCATCAGCTCACCCAATTCTTCGTAAAAACTTTTGTTCCCGAAAGTAAAGTGGATCGGAATGAATGCATCGTTAGATCCTCGTTTAATGGGAAGAAACAAACGTACCCCGAATTGGCATCCCTTACTTTCTCCTACGAATCTTACGATCCTATGTTCCGACCAATCCCAACCATCTAACGATGCATGGAACATATCCTTATGAGGAAGAGAAGTAGTAGCTCGGATATAACCGTCAAAACCACCTGTTCGCAACTTAGTGGAGGATTCTCCATAATGGATGGAAGGGTCCCTGAAATTTGCACCGTTCAGATGAACATCGTTGTCTGGAGGAATACCGATCCCGGTAGGATAAGGTTCCGGATTCCTGCGGACCAAGGCCCTGTTTGCCCCTCCCATTTGAATACAACCGACCAACTCTGCGAAGATCAGAATTAGAAAAAAGATCCGTTTGTAAGGAATGAGTTTCATTCTTTTTTCAAAAGTCTTTGAGGCAGTTTCACTCCGATCCCGGTCACCCTGGTACATTTTTCAAAATAAAGAGCGAATATAAAAGATTTATAACTATAATCCGTTTGAACGTCAAAAAGAAGATCCGCCTTGTCCTTGATCGCATTTTGGACTGCGGTTTCATAACTCTCATCCCCTGTGTAAACCATCCAAAGCCAGCTAGTTCCGCAGGACAGGCCTTCCAATTTTCCTACAGGTTCCATTCCTCTTACGTCCGAATAACTTTGAGAATAATACCAGCCTGGTGATTTGATATTCGTATAAAGACAGTTCGTAAGGAACATAATCGCAAAAACAATGGGGACAGAAGCGGATATTTTTCGAAAAGAGAATTGCATGTAATAAATTTCAACAAGTTGAAACATAAAAGTCAAGGTAAAATACCGAAATCTCCTTGTGTGACTCTTGAACCGGTTAGAATCGAGTACGATGCATACGCAAACATCCCAATTTTACTTCGATACCGAGAAAGAGTACGGAGCATTTAATTACGAACCTCTTCCCGTTGTGTTGGAGAGAGGGAAAGGTATCTTTCTTTGGGATACGGATGGAAAAAAATATTTCGATTTTTTATCCGCATACAGCGCTGTGAACCAAGGTCATTGCCATCCTAAAATTATAGAAACCTTAAAGACCCAATCCGAAAAACTAACTCTCACCTCCAGAGCATTCTATAATGACCAACTCGGTCCTATGGAAAAATTTTTATGTGACACATTCGGATTCGATAGAATGGTCCCTATGAACACAGGTGTAGAAGCAGCCGAAACTTCAGTCAAGCTTGCAAGAAGATGGGGATACCAAGTCAAAAAAATTCCAACGGACAAAGCGAAGATCGTTTTTGCTTCCGGAAACTTTTGGGGAAGAAGTATCGGTGCGATTTCCGCTTCTACTGATCCTACTAGCAGAGGAGACTTTGGGCCTTTTGTTCCGGGATTTTCCATTATTCCATTCGACGATACGGAAACTTTAAAAAAAGAATTAGAAGATCCTAATGTAGCCGCATTTATGGTTGAGCCCATCCAAGGAGAAGCCGGAGTAATCGTTCCGAAAGAAGGTTATCTCAAAGAAGTCCGCAAACTTTGTTCAGAGTATAATGTGCTCTTGATCCTAGACGAGGTACAAACCGGACTTGGCAGAACGGGAAAACTTTTAGCAGCGGATCATGAGAATGTAAAACCGGATCTACTCGTATTAGGCAAAGCATTATCCGGCGGAACGCTTCCCGTTTCCGCTGTTTTAGGTTCCGACGAGATCATTCTTACATTAAAACCTGGAACCCACGGTTCCACATTCGGAGGGAATCCGTTAGCCGCAGCAGTTGCCAAAACCGCCGTGCAAGTATTATTAGAGGAAAATCTCTCGGAGAACTCGGAGATGAGAGGGATAGATTTCCGTTCTTCTCTGGAAAGCCTGAAGAGCGAATATACCGGTAAAATAAAAGAGATCCGAGGAAAAGGATTGTTAAACGCAGTGGAATTTTTCCCGGATGAAACTGGCCCGAGAGCGAAAAAGATCTGTTACAAACTTTTAGAGTTCGGAATTCTCGCGAAACAAACTCATGATCATACGATCCGTTTCGCTCCTCCTCTTTGTATTTCCAAATCCGAATTGGAAGAAGCGACTTCTCTCATTCTGCAAACGATCCGTAAAACCCTTGACTAATCCTTCGAATTCGTTTTTTTAAAAGAATGTCGGCCGAAGATAAAAAATACATCCGGGTCTGGAAAAAACTGAGCGTAAGCGAAGTTTCTTCTCAGTTAATGATCATCGATGATCTGTACGGGACTTGCGGAAAGTGTAAACATCTGGGTTTAAATTATACTAAGGATAAGTCTTGTCCTGAATGTGGCACCAAATTCAAATATCTGGCCACCAACTTAAAATCCCCCGCCGATATCGCCAAAGTTTTGGCTCGAATAGAAAAAGAAAATTTGGATTTCGTGTTGATCGATAGGGACGATTATACCTTGTCCAAAGCAAAAGACGCAGTGAAGGACTTATTTAAGTCCAACGACTGAAATTTTCCGAGAAGCCTGCCTCCCTCATTCTTTGGATGTAAAAATCCGTGCCAAAAGAGAATGGACTATATTCATTTAATAATTTCTTTTTGTAATATCCTTTCCCCAAAAATCATCTAAGGAGAATCCGGACCGGCAAGATGGAACATCATTCGCTTACTTTATTAGTTGATATTGCTCTTAGTATCATTTTCGCGACCATGTTCGCAATCATAGCGAAAGCATTCAAACAACCTCTGGTTTTGGGTTACGTGGTCGCCGGGTTAGTCATCGGCCCATTGTTCGGACCTTATGTTGGTGGAAAGCTGACCATAGGTTACGTTAAAAGTGAAGAAAGTATAGAACTGATCTCCGAGATTGGTTTGATCCTTTTGTTATTCATCATCGGTTTAGAGATCGATCTGAAAGAATTAGCAAGAATGGGAAAATCCATGTTCGCATTGGGGGTCCTACAATTCTTCTTAGGAGTTGCGGCCGCTTGGTTTGTATTCCGCTCCTTCTTCCCGCCTGCTCCCGGAAATTTTGATCTTCTCTACTTTGCGATCGCACTCTCTCTCAGTTCCACAATGATCGTGGTCAAGTTGCTTCACGATAAGTTTGAGATCAGCACGGTAGCAGGGCGACTTACGATAGGGGTTTTGGTCTTACAGGATATCTGGGCTATTCTTTTTATGGGAATACAGCCCGATTTACAGGATCCGCAGATACTCAATGTGCTTACATCGTTGGTAAAAGGTATCGCTCTTGTAGCGTTCTCCTTTTTAATCAGCCGTTTTATTCTATCCAAACTTTTCTTGTTTGCTGCATCCAAGCCTGAATTGGTTTTGATCACTTCTATCGCCTGGTGTTTCTTCTTATGCGGTGTTGCGGAAAAGTTAGAACTTTCCAAAGAGATGGGAGCATTGATCGCAGGCGTGAGTATAGCCGCCTTCCCTTATGGCGCGGATGTGATCAGTAAACTTTCCGGGATCCGAGACTTCTTCATTACATTATTTTTCGTGGCTCTCGGGATGAAAATCCAAGCTCCAAGTGCAAGCGACTTAGGTCTTGCATTCTTAGCGGTTGGGTTCGTTTTAGTGAGCCGGGTTTTGATTATTGCGCCTACCGTATTCTTCTCCGGAAAAGGTTTAAGAGCCGGAATTGTTGCGGGTCTGAACTTAGCACAAATTTCGGAATTCTCTTTAGTGATCTTGGCGCTCGGAGTGCAAAAAGAACATATCGGAAAAGATCTACAAGCGATTGTTCTGACTTCTATGATCATCGCTTCCATCATCTCCACTTATGTGATCCTATTTAACGATAAGATCGCAAGAGGAATCATCTCCTTCTTATCCATCTTTGGGGTAAAGGAAAACAAAGAACCATTAGAATCCCAAGTCACCGGAGAGACCAAAAGAGATATCGTAGTCTTAGGATATTTCAGAATAGCCCAAGGTTTGATCGACGGGATAGAAGAAGATAAACCTTCTTGGTTAAAAAGAATATTGGTTGTGGATTTTAATCCGATCTATAGACAAACTTTGGAATCCAAAGGTATCCGCTGGGCGTACGGAGATCTAGCGAATCCTGAAAGCCTTCATCATTTAGGAATAGAAGAGGCAAGATATATTGTCTGTACGGTTTCCGATATGATCCTAAAAGGAACTACCAACCGCAGGCTGCTTGAGTCCTTGAAAAGTATCTGTCGACATCACCAGCCTAAGATCATTCTAACTACGGATGACCCGAAAGAAGCGGAAGTTCTCAGAAATAACGGAGCGGCCCACGTGATCGTTCCGGGAAAAATTTCAGGACTTTCCCTATTTACCGAATTGTCCGGAATGGTAGACGTAAATGGAAGCGTCTCAATTGCAAAATCCGCAAAAGCGAAACCTAAAAAAACAACGTCCAATAAGAAGAAGGTCCAAAAGGCCAAGTAGTTCTTAGGATGATTGTTCGTTCTCCTTGTATAAAAATATGCAATATGGATCATGAAACCGGTCTCTGCGAAGGTTGTTATCGGACCTTAGAAGAGATCGGAAGATGGACTATGTATTCGGAAGACGAAAGAAAATCGATCCGGCTCAAAATAGAAGAAAGAAAAATTTCCCTCGGAAAATCTCGTTTTAAAAATCCTTAGATCCGCTATTCATCAGTCGCAAATATTCTTCTACAATATCGGTTGCGGATTTTTTCCAATCAAATCGTTTAGAATTTTTTAATCCTGCTTTGGTCTTGGAATTCAGAAGTTTAGGGGAATCCAATAACTGAACCAAACCTATTTCGAAAGAAGCGGAATCTTTGGGATCAAAGAAGAATGCAGTATCTTCTAATATTTCAGGAAGAACGCTCGAGTTAGAAGAATAAACAGGACAACCGCAAGACTGAGCTTCAATAGGCGGAAAACCGAATCCTTCATATAAAGATGGGTAAACAAGTAGCTTGGCTGCAGAATATAGAGCGGCCAGTTCCTGTTCGGACAAATACGGAACTAATTTAATTCTATCTTCCCACCCTTTTGCTTCTTCCGCCAAATATTCCGGAAGTTTTCCGCCTGAACCCGCGATCACCCAATCTATTTTGAACTTTTTTTCGGACCAAAGTTTTTTGAGAGAACGAAGTACAAATCCTAAATTTTTATGCTCCTTTCCGATCCCAACACTGAGTAAGTATCCGGGTTTTAGTCCATATCGTTTTAGGAACTTCTTCTTTTCCGGATCACTTTTAGGAGTAAAAATTTTAGAGTCCAAACCGTTATAAATGGTGCGAATCTGAAACGGAGAAAAAGAAAAAACTTCGATAATATCCTTAGCGGTAAAATCGGAAACAGTGATAATCCTTTTAGCCTTCTTCCGAATGAGAAAAAATACAAGTTTCAAATAGACTTGTTTCAAAACGGAAGAATGAAACTGTTTCATTCTAAACGGAATAATATCGTGGATAGTTACCACACAACGATCTATGAATTTTAAGGGAGCGTTAAAATGGGGAATATCCAATAGATCGAATTCTTTCATCTCAGGGAACCCGAACCATTCTTTGATAGAATAGATCCCTGCATTATATTCTAAGATCTCGTAAGTAGATAAAACCTTAGGGGATAGGTTCTTTTTTATAAGATCGGGATTTCCCAAAAGAACAATATCGATCCCTTTTTTAGCTGCGATATCTCCAAGCCAATGTAAAAGTCCTTTGATCCTGGAACCGATCCCTGAATGGGCAATCATCCTTGCATCGAATCCGATTTTGATCCTACTGAGCTTCATGGAAAATTTAAACCATCGTATAGGATGAAGTCGGAATGGCAAGCCAATCGCTTTTCCCCTTGAAAAGAGAAGGAAACTGCCGAGACTTGTCCAGACGAGTCTAACTACATACATTTTTCAAAGCGAAGAACGGAGAGACACCTTGGAAAACGAAGTAACGAGTATATTAAAAGCTATCGGAGAAGATCCGAGTCGAGAAGGACTTTTAAACACTCCCAAAAGAGTCCGAAAAGCTTACGAATTCCTGACATCCGGTTATAAGGCGGACATTGATACGATTGTAAACGGAGCTATTTTCGAAGAGGACAGCCAAGGTATGGTTCTTGTCCGGGACATCGAAATGTATTCTCTTTGCGAGCATCATCTTCTTCCTTTTTTTGGAAAAGCTCACGTAGGTTATATTCCGAATAAAAAGATCATCGGGATTTCCAAGATCCCACGTATTGTGGACGTATTTGCGAGAAGGTTACAGGTTCAGGAAAGAATGACCGAACAAATTGCATACGCCCTCATGGAAGTCCTCGATCCTTTGGGCGTTGCCGTAGTCATCAAGGCAAAACATCTTTGTATGATGATGAGAGGAGTGGAAAAACAAAACTCCGAACTTTTCACTTCTTGTATGCTCGGAGAATTTAAAACGAATATGGTAACTAGGAGCGAGTTTCTAGATCTAATTCGGACAGGTTCGACCTAAGAGAGGTTTTACCTCTAAGTTCTTCCGCCTTTTGTTCTGCTCGAAGTTTATTTTCGAGCATTGCTTTCTCTACTCTCAGTCTTTCTCTTTCGAAGCCGGCCTCATCCAGATCTCTAGGGATCATGATGGGCTCCCCGTAAGAGATCACAAAGGTTGTGAAAGGTTTCGGGATCCTATGTTTATCCCAAGACTTTTCTG
This sequence comes from Leptospira sp. WS58.C1, assembly GCF_040833995.1. Taxonomy (NCBI): domain Bacteria; kingdom Pseudomonadati; phylum Spirochaetota; class Leptospiria; order Leptospirales; family Leptospiraceae; genus Leptospira; species Leptospira cinconiae. The sequence goes on along the minus strand of NZ_CP162137.1, from coordinate 130,628 downwards.
CAATCCATTGTTTTGTACATTCATAATGAAAAGGTAAGATCGGTACCTGAGAGACCTGAGCGGCGGCGATGACCCCCGGCTGAACGATCCAAGCGGGACCTCTCGGTCCGTCCGGAGTAAACGCTGCAGGAAGATTTTTTCTGAGATGAACGATCATTGCCTTAAGAGCTTTCGAACCACCTTTGGAGGAACTCCCACGAATACTTCCGTTACCGAATTTATGCACCACTCCGGTAATAAAATCGCCGTCTTTAGACTCAGAGATTAAAACGGCTAACTTGCGATTCTTATTCAAGTACGGTGAATAAAGAACGTTCGTATGCCAAACGGAAAGGATAAACGGCTTCTTCAAAGGATATAGAGAATTAAAATGCTCCTTTCCCAATTCCACCTTTCTTGAGGTGAGTCCGATGATCCTTTGTAAAAAAACTACTAGAGTAGGTACTAACCATACGAGAAACCTACGCTTCCAACTTTCCCGAGTATCCGATTTTTCTGACATTGAGGCGAGCCTGCTAAAATACGGTCGGGGGGCATTCTTTTTTTCATAACAATCATAATTTTATGTGAAAAACCTAAGCAAGAACTGTAAGATAAAATTTGAAAATTCAAAACAAATGTTCAACTTTTTTGCAACCAATCGAGCGCCCCATAGGAAGCGAGATTGTCTGAGATAGCCAGAGGCGTAATCGAAGACACCCCAAGTGAATCTCGAGCGCCCCATAGGAAGCGAGATTGTCTGAGATAGCCGGAGGCGTAATCGAAGACACCCCAAGTTAATCTCGAGCGCCCCATAGAAAACTCGGTTTTCGCAATGTTTCCATGGTCGGTTCGAGAATGAGTGGACAATACGGAAATAAAAAAGTTTGGTATTCGATTGCGAAGGAAGAAGCCATGTCGAAAGAAAGAATCGTCCAGCCGTTCGTTCATTTTAAAAAAACGGCGAATATCAACCTCAAGGATTATAAGGCATTATACAAAGAATCCATTGAAAATCCTAAAAAGTTTTGGGCAAGAGAAGCTTCCACCCGGTTGACCTGGTTTAAAAAATGGAACAAAGTTTTAGATCACGATTTTAAGAATGCAAAAGTAAAATGGTTCGAAGGAGGCAAGATCAATGTCTCTTACAATTGTTTGGACCGTCATCTGGATTCACCCTTAAAAAATAAGGCAGCAATCATTTGGGAAGGAGACAATCCCCACGAGTCCAAAACGTATACGTATTTTGATTTGTATCGGGAAGTGAACAAACTTGCGAATGTTCTAAAAAGTTCCGGGATCAGAAAAGGTGACGTGGTCATGGTATACCTGCCCATGATTCCCGAGCTCGCCATTACAATTCTTGCATGTACTCGTATCGGTGCGATCCATTCGGTAGTATTCGGAGGTTTTTCCCCGGAAGCCCTGCAAAGCCGGATAGAAGATTGTAAACCGAGATTAATCGTAACTTCCGACGGAGGTTATAGGGGTGGTAAAATTCTGGATCTAAAAAAGGCGGTCGACACCGCTTTGGATCAATCTTCTGAAAAAGTAAATAATGTGATCGTAGTGAGAAGGACAGGTCAAGAAACGGAACTGAATTGGAAAGAAGGAAGGGATCATTGGTGGCATTATCTGATGAACGATCCCGAACTTCCTGCATATTGTAAACCGGAACAAATGGACTCGGAAGATCCTTTGTTCATTCTATACACTTCCGGTTCTACCGGAAAACCGAAAGGAGTTCTTCATACGACAGGAGGATATCTTCTCGGGGTCAATATGACCTTTCATTTTATCTTCGATATCAAACCTACGGATACATATTGGTGTACTGCCGATATCGGTTGGGTGACAGGTCATAGTTATTTGGTATACGGTCCTCTCTCTAATGGAGCTACTTCCGTTATGTTTGAAGGAGTTCCTACCTATCCTGATGTAGGAAGATTTTGGGATGTGATCGATAAACACGGTGTTACAATATTCTACACTGCTCCTACTGCTATTCGTTCTTTAATGAGAGAAGGAACAGATCCTATCGAAAAAAGAAACTTAAACACTCTTAGATTGATCGGATCGGTAGGAGAACCTATTAATCCGGAAGCTTGGGAATGGTATTTTAAATATGTAGGAAAGTCCAAATGTCCTATCGTAGACACTTGGTGGCAGACGGAGACCGGTGCGATTATGATCTCTCCGCTACCTGGGGCAATCGCACAAAAACCCGGATCTGCAACTCTTCCATTCTTCGGAGTGCAGCCTGTTCTGTTAGATGATGAAGGAAAAGAGATCAATTCTAAGGGAGAAGTCTCAGGCAATCTGGCCATCAAATCTCCCTGGCCTTCTATGATGAGAGGAGTGTATAAAGACTCGAAAAGATTTTTCGATACCTACTTCTCCATTTATAAAGGGTATTATTTTACGGGAGATGGAGCAAGAAGAGATAAGGATGGATATTATTGGATCACAGGTCGTGTAGACGATGTGATTAACGTTTCCGGTCATAGAATCGGTTCTGCAGAAGTGGAAAGCGCTCTTGTGGAAAATCTTTCCGTTGCAGAAGCTGCAGTTGTTGGATTTCCACATGACATCAAAGGCCAGGGAATTTATGCCTATGTCACAGTGAAGGAAGGAGTAGCAACAAACGATTCTCTAAAAAAAGAACTGATAACCACTGTCGAAAAAATGATCGGAAAGATCGCAAGACCGGATGTCATCCACTGGGCGCCTGGACTTCCTAAAACCAGATCCGGAAAAATTATGAGAAGGATCCTTCGTAAGATCGCTTCGGGTGAATTCGAAGGGTTAGGAGATATCTCCACCTTAGCGGATCCAAGTGTAGTCGAAAAATTAATAGAAGATAAGAAGAAGTATCACAGTTGAGTAGAATTGGTCCGCAAAGAATCGTATGTTTAACTGAAGAAACTACGGAGCTTCTCTATTTATTAGGAGAAGAAGATAGAATCGTAGGGATCTCAGCATATACGGAGAGACCTTCACGAGCAAAAGAGGAAAAACCCAGGGTTTCCGCTTTCATTAACGGAAACATCAAGAAGATCAAAGATCTAGGTCCTGATCTGATCATCGGTTTCTCGGATATTCAGGCTCAACTTTCTCATGATCTGGTAAAAGAAGGTCTGAATGTATTGATCACCAACCAAAGAAGTTTGGACGAAATTTTTCAGACCATATTAATGGTGGGATCGCTGATAGGAAAGTCGGAACAGGTTTCCAAACTCGTGAAATCTTATGAGAAAAAATTAAAGGAGATCAAAGAACGTTCTTCTTCTAAACCTAAACTCAAGGTTTTTTTCCAAGAATGGGATCATCCGATCATAACAGGGATCCGATGGGTTTCCGAGCTATTAGAGATCGTTGGAGCAGTTGATTGTTTCGGACATTTAAAAGAAAAATCTTTAGCCAAAGACAGGATCGTTAGCCTTCATGAAGTGGCGGACACAAAACCGGACCTGATCATCGGAAGCTGGTGCGGAAAACCAATGGATTTTGAATGGGTTCGAACCAGAGAGGAATGGAAAGACATTCCGGCGATCAAAAACGATAAAATTTTCGAGATGGACCCTGCGATTATTTTACAGCCGGGACCTGCCTTATTCGAAGCCGGTATCTTGGAAATGGATCGTATCCTGGATGAAGTAAGATCTTCCCTTTCTTAAGATATGTAACGTATATTCAGCGGGCATTCTTACGAATAAACGGACCCCCAACGTTAGTCTGATTAGGTAAATTCCGTCTATTCTAAAAGATCTTTCGGGGCCCTTCATATTCAGACATGAACATCTGCCTCCGATAATGCTCTTAGTCGAGGTAAGAATGGAAATTTCCTATATAAAAACGGAGTCCACGATCCTGCAAATCTGGAAGAACGGGGCTATCGTAATCAACCGGATACGGCTCGGGCTAGTCTTACTTTTTATCGTTTCTTTGGCGGGTGCCTATAAGAGTTTTCAACCCTTACAATTTATGGTTCACGCAGGCGGTACGGCTTTTATAGGTCTATACTGCATTTTCAATTTTGTGGCAAATCGCAAAAAGAATATGTCCATTGGATTTCATAAACTTTTCGTATTATTCGATGTGAATGTCCTAAGTGCGACCTTGATCTTGGACACTTTCGTTTCTCCGGATGTAGCGGCTGGAACTTTGAAGAACGTCGTATTATTCTTCATTTATTTTTATATAATGATCTACTCCTGCCTATTGGGAGAAAGGATTTTTGTTTTGGTAGTTGGGGCGTTCTCCACCGCGGGTGCGATAGTCGCTCTTGTATGCGCTCTTAAAAATGGTGCAGGTTTCGTAATGGATCCGGAAGAAGCGAAACTTCCTTATAATATAAGCGCTTCCACCGAAATCATCAAAATTGCATTTATATTCGTTGCGAGCGTAATACTAGCTCAATTGATGAGATTATTTCTAAGACTGACGGAGGAAGGAAACCGTCTCTATTCCGACTCCAAAGATCTCCTCGAAAAACTAAGCGAGAATCAATCGATCATCAAAGATTCTGCGATCAGTTTGGAAGATTCTATCGTAAAATTTGCACAATTCATCAATCGTATGGGAGAAAAAATGGAATCCCAAGCAGCAGCCTTGGAAGAGGTAAATGCGGTATTAGAAGAACTCTCAGCCGCGTCTACAAACACTTCTAGATCCATTGAATCACAAAACACAAGTTTGAACGAGCTTGTGGACGATTCCAAAAAGTTAGGAGATATAGTTTCTAATATAACAGGCTATAGCGAAGCACTTTCCTCATTCGCAAATGATAATAAAGCGGATATGGAGAATGTGACCATCGCCGCCGAAAAGACCAAATCATATCTGGCAGACATTGCCGGTTCCTTTGACAAAGTGGATCAGATTAACCAGATCATGGGAGAGATAGCGGATAAAACGAACCTTCTCGCATTAAACGCGTCTATCGAAGCAGCAAGAGCGGGAGAAGCAGGAAGAGGATTTGCGGTAGTCGCAAACGAAGTTAGTAAACTCGCAGACTTTACCTCGGAAAACGCGAAGTCCATCTCTACGATCGTAAGACAGTCCCAAAGTTTTATTCAAGAAGCAAAAAGTGCTTCGGCGGAAACGGGAGATCTAACCGAAAAACAAAAATTCAAGATCCTGGAAACTTCGGATAGGATCGTTCAGATGAACAAACTTTACTTAGAGCAGACAAATATTATTCGTAAATTCTTAAGTGAATTGGAAAGTATCAAATCTGTTTCCAGTGAGATCTATGAGTCTGAAAAGGAACAATCCTTGGGCCAAAAGGAAATGATCCGAACCATGTCCCAATTAGAAAAAGATATTAATGAGATCAACGAAGATTCAGCCAACTTAAATTCGGAGATTGATCGGATCAAAACAAAGGCTTCCGAGTTAAAAATATTGAGCGGTAATTCCTAATACCTTTTCATTTCCTTCTTCTTTACAATCGGACCCATATTTCGATATATGGAATTTATTCCGGGCAAGAGGAGAGGGATATGGGGACCAAAGTAAAAGCTGCAGTTATCGGAGGCACAGGTCTCTATAGTCTGGATGGAATGGAACTTGTCGAAGAAGTCCTTCCGGAAACACCTTGGGGTAAACCGTCCGACACGATCAAGATCGGAAAGATCCACGACAAACTGATCGCATTTCTCCCTCGTCACGGGGTGGGACATTTTATCATGCCTCACGAAGTCCCAATGAAAGCGAATATCTGCGCACTCAAAATTTTAGGCGTAGAAGAGATCGTAGCTTTCAGCTCCGTCGGAAGTTTGAGGGAAGAGATCAAACCTTTGGACTTTGTTCTTCCTAACCAGATTATTGACAGGACCAGAGGGAGAGAATCCACATTCTTCGGAAAGGGTGTGGTGGCTCATGCTCCATTCGCCGACCCTTTTTCCAAAAATCTGAGCGATAGAATTAATAAGGCGGCTCTAAAGATCAATCTTCCTATCCACCAAAACAAAACCTTGGTTTGTATGGAAGGACCTCTATTCTCAACAAGAGCGGAATCTCATATGTATCGTTCCTGGGGAGGAGATATTATTAATATGAGTGTACTTCCGGAAGCTAAACTTGCAAGAGAGGCGGAGATCGTTTACCAAATGATCTGTATGTCCACGGACTACGATTGTTGGAGAGAGAATGAAGAAGCGGTCACTGCGGAAATGGTGATGGCAAATCTAGGAAAGAATGCGGAGAATGCCAAAAAACTTTTGAGTGCCTTAATCCCGGATCTTGGAAATGGAGACGATCTAAGTCTGAAGAATAGTACTAAATATTCCATCATCACCGCTCCTGAACGCAGGAATCCGGACACGGTCGCAAAACTGAAAGTTTTATTCCCAGATTATCTCTGAGAGCCTGACTTTTTTCGGTTTAGATGGACTGATTCTAGGATTTTTTCCAATCCTTTTTGGTATTCTGGAAATAAAGAAAGATTATTATGATTTCCTCCTTCTATTTCTAAAAAATCCGTTTTTACTCCCGATTCCAAAGCGGTTTTAAACAATTTTTTTCCCAGACGGAAAGGTATGATCTCGTCCTCGTTCCCATGTATGATCGTAATAGGAGAACGCAATTTTCCTATCTTATCTTCCGATTTGAGAGAATAAGACAAAAACCATTCAGGCACAAACGGATAATATTCTTTTGCCAGGTCGGCCAAAGAAGTATAAGGAGTTTCTAATATAATTTGGCCGGGATTTGTCTTGGTTCCCAAATCCACTGCAACCCCGGTTCCGATAGATCTTCCGTAAAGAATGATCTCGTTCTCCTTCTTCAATTTATCGGTTTTCAAATATTCGTACCAACGTTCAGCATCCTGGTACATTCCCTTCTCGTTTAACTTGGCCCTACTTTTTCCGTAACCTCTATAATCGGTCATGAGAAGGTCCCAACCTTTCGGGACAAAATCCTCGGCTGCTCCTCCCCAACTCCTTAAACTTCCCGCATTGCCATGAAAATACAAAACAGTACCTTTAGAAGGGCCTTGCGCAGGGAAGAATAACCCAAATATCTTCTCTCCGTCTTCCAACTCCAAAGAGACTTCCTGGAACTTATATGGAAAAGTAAAACGAAAATCCTCGGGTAGAATTTCCGGGAAGAAGATTAACTTGTCCTGGTTAGAATATAATAAGCCGAAAAGTCCAAGAAAGAGGATAAATATGACCGAAAGAAGATATAACATAAACGTTTGGATTTTCATTTGGCCTTAATTTCCCTGGACCAAAGTTCTTTTCCTGAAGAATCAAAAATTCTAAATACTAAGTTCCTTTGTTTTAAAGGACCTGTAATTTCTATCGTTCCGAAATTCCTTTTATCGTCTACAAAAGTACCTTCGATCCTTAAAGGATTTTTTTCGGTAATCGGTGCGTGAGTGGAAGAAGTCAATGGTGAAACGGTAAAATCGTATATAGGATATTCGAATCCTTCCTCGATATATGATAATTCCGTAAAGTGTCTATCACCGGTCAAAAATATCAGATTTTTTATCTTTAATTTGGAAATTTTAGAAAGAAGTTTTTCCCTTTCTTCCGCATAAGTAGAATAATTCTCGAAAACGGATAACGGATTTAAGACCTGACCCCCTACTACTACGAACTTAAAAGTAGCCTTGGAGAATGCTAAGCTATTGACCAGCCAATCCAATTGTTCCTCTCCGAAGAATGATCTTGGGCCTGTTTTATTATCGTTTGCAGTCCTAAAGCTGCGATCGTCCATCAAAAAGAATTGAGCATCCCCCCAAGTGAAGGATCCATATATCCCTTTTTTCGAATAGTTCGGATTGGCCCAAAACAGTTTGAAAATTTCTTCCGCTGTCGCTCCCATCCAAAAGGATGCATCGCCATCATTCGGCCCCCAATCATGATCATCCCAAACCGCATAATGATGAACGTTCGCGAGCAAAGGTTGCAGTTCCGGCAAGGATCGCTGCTCCGTATAACGATAAATGAATCCAGTTCTGGACTCCCAATCCGGTTCTCTTAAATATACATTATCTCCCATCCAAATCATAAAATCCGGTTTTCGAGCAGAGATGGATTGATAGATAAAATATTCTCCTCCATAAGGTTTTGTTTGAGTGTCGTATTTTGGATCGTTTACGAATGCACAACTCCCCAAAGCGAATTTGATATCCGGCGGTCCACTCGGCTTTCCTATCCAAATCGGTTGTGTCCTAAACTTTTGTTCAGACTTGGGGTCTTGGCGTTTTCCATTGATATAAATTAAATATTCATATATTTTTCCCGGTTCCAATACATCCGCAATCAGATGTGCAACATTCCCCTTATAGTGTTCCGTAGTTACTTCACGAGTATTGTGACTTTGTTCCGGGTTACCGGAAATAAAATATTTCGCATAAACTTTAGAAGGACTCTTAGTCTGGACCCATATTTTTACTTCTTTATGAGTGGAGTAACCTAACATCGGCCCCGATTGAATACTAGAAGGCGAAGTTGTGTCGGCTGACTGACTTTTTCCATAAATTTCAAAATCGATGTAAAAGAATCCAAAGAGTAAAATCAACAAAGAGGTGGATGATAAAAGCAATCTGCGTCTCATTGTCATGAAATATCTGGAAGCCCAAGGCTTCTTTCAAATCAAAAAAAGGGAAAGAACGGAAATGACAAGGGGAGAATCTAGAAAACTTAGATGGAGACTGACCTTAGGCCTGGAACTATTAACTTCGGTTCTCGCCGTCCCTCTGGCTGTTCTATTCATTATCGCTGCCGGAGCGTATGATTTCAATAAGGCGATCGCATTGATCGGATCCTCTACGGTCGTATTGACCACCTCTTATTTTTTCCCCACACTTAGATTCCTATATTTAGGAAGGCTCTTATCCAATCTGGAACCCAATAATTGGGAAAAATTGAACACAAAAGGAAAAGTGGAAGTTAAGAAAAAACTTCTGAATTTCCCGCTTCTAAACACCGGGTTTTATATCGTACAATGGAGTTACGGAATTCCTGCAGCTTGGAAATTGATGCATCTATTCTTTATTCCCGAATTTTTCGAATCAGCGCCATTCTTGTTATTACCCCTGATCATTTATCCTACCTTAGGAATTTCTCATTTCTTTTTAACCGAATCAGTACTCTCGGAAGTATTGGAATCGGACAGATTGAACGGATTACCTTTAGAAGAAAAAGACATTCGTAAAGTGTCTATTTTCGTTAGGATCATTTCTACGATCGCATCCATCGCTCTATTACCCGTCGTGATTTTCGGTTACCTCCTTGTGGAAGAGACCTCAGGTTGGTTAAAATTGGGAGATGTTACTTTGGCGCTTTCTCTCACCATACTTTTTATGGTAATTACTCTTACTATTTCTTCCTATCTACTGGCAGCCAGTATTCGTAGGAATTCCAAAAATATGATGAATGCTTTTGTGGAAATGTCCCAAGGGGAGTTGGAAATCCAACTGCCTATGCTTTCAACGGACGAGCTGGGAAGAAGTAGCAAGATGTTGAACGATTTCGTAAAACGACTTAGGATCGTTGTCAAAACCGTTATCAAAGAATCCGAAAAACTTTCCCAAAGTTCGAAAGTTTTAGAAGGAAAAACAAAAGATCTCTCCATAAAGATGCAAGAGCAAGCAGCCTCCACGGAACAAATGAGTTCAGGGGTGGAAGAAATCGCAGCATCCATTCATTCCACATCAGCTAGAGCGGAAAGCCAGTCTAGTACGGTTGAACAAGCTACGGCATCTTTAGCGGAACTCGAAGATAGAATTCGTAATGTCCATACTTCCCTTATGGATACGAAAAATGACGCGGAAAGAATGAGATTAGAGACTTCTAATGGAGAGTCCGCATTACAATCAACGCGGAATGCGATGTCGGAGATTGAATCCAATACCGCCAAAATGGAAGCTAGTGTGAATGTGATCCATGAGATTACCGATAGAATAGGACTTCTTTCCTTGAATGCAGCAATAGAGGCTGCCCGGGCCGGAGAAGCAGGCAAAGGTTTTGCGGTAGTGGCTCAGGAAATTTCCAAATTGGGAGAACAGACCCAAGAAAATGCAAAACGGATCCGGGCAACATTAGTGGAAGCAGTAAAGGCAACGACTTCAGGAAGAGAAGTTTTGGAGAATACAGAAGTTGCTTTCAGAAGAATAGGAGATACCGCCCAAAACACTTCCGACCGGATTTTGCAGGTTTCTTCTTTATCCGAATCGCAGTTGGTGGCGAGTGCTCAGGTTAAGAATGCTTTTTCTGAATTGATCCGATCCGCAGAAGAGATCCGAAATCACACAAAAGAACAATCCCAAACTTCTTTAGAATTTTCTAAAACGATCGGAAGTATTTCGGAAGCTACCGAATTTTTGAATGGGATAGTGAATGATATCGACTCTCTTGCGGAGAAACTTGCCCAACAGGCAAACTCTTTGAAAAAAGAAGTGGAATTTTTTAAGACCTAAACTTCAGCTCTTAGGAAGAATTACTTTAAATACCGTCTTTTCCGGCTTGGAATTAAATTCGATCCTTCCTCCATGTTTTAAAACAATCCTTCTGGAAATATCCAAACCTAATCCGCTTCCTTCTCCGGGAGCTTTAGTGGTATAAAAAGGATCGAATATTTTGGATTTAATATCCGCAGGGATACCTGGACCGTTATCCGAGATCAAAACGGAAACATCCGTATCGGAATCCAAAATGGAAATTTTGATCTTTCCTTTGAACTGCATCGCTTGCAGAGAATTATAAATTAAGTTTGTCCAAACTTGTATCAAATCATCCGGATAGGCGTATATGATAGGTCTTGACTGGAAGTCTAATTCAACTTCAACTCCGTTTTTGATCTGATTATGATAAATAGTAAGGACAGTTTCAATATTTTCCGCGAGATCCGTCTCGATCTTACCTTCTCCCGAATCGATATGAGCAAAACTTTTAAGGGCATAAACTATTTTTGAGGTCCTATCCACTGCCAGTCGAATAGAAGCGGCATTCTTATAAGTTTGGATCTCTTCGATCGCAAAATCCAAAAGGACAAGATGTTTTTTGGCATCAAAAATTTCAGGGAATTCTTCAGTAGAATGATAAAGCCCTACATCCATCAATCTATCCGCTAAATCATAAGGATTTTCGAACCCTAGTTCGCCTAGCTTATTCTTTAATTTTTTGAGAAGTTCCCTCCTTTCTTCCCTTGAAACTTGAACTTCTTTACGGGAGATCCCTGCGCGAATAAATTCTGATAATCGTTTGATATAATTCGGTTCCGCTTTCGCAAAAAATGGGCCCAATTTTTTCAAACGCTCCGGAGAAGAATCCAAATAAGCTCTCAATTCTCCGCTCAATGCGGAAATCGCCCCCAACGGATTATTGATCTCATGAGCAATGCCCGCGACCAACTGCCCAAGTGCGGCCATTTTTTCGGACAGAATAAGTTGGTCCTGGGTCTTTTTTAAATTTTCCAAAGCGGAAGCTAGTTCGGAAGTCCGAACTTGAACTGCATGCTCCAATTCTTCCTTTGCTTCCCTCCTTTCAGAATTCAATAATAACTGTGTGACTTGTTCCGCAACAGTGACTATGAATTGTTGTTCGTATCCTTTCCATCTCCTAAGAGATCCTCTATGCTCTAAGCAAAGGACTCCGTAAATTCCTCCTCTTAAAAAAATAGGAGCGTCCAGTAGAGATTTGATGCCGAGAGGAATACTGTAAGTTTCCGCGAACTCGGAAGTCCTTGGATCGTTTACCACATCATACGCATCTACGAACCTTTCCGTCTTGATTGCGTTGAAATAATTAAGGTGTTGTTTTAGATCCATTGAAGCAGGATCCATATATGACTGGAATTTTTGGTCCCATCCGGAGACCAAAGACCAAACGGTTTTTTCCTTATCCGAAAAAAGCCAGATAGAAGCACGATCGCATCCCAATGTTTCCGTGCACATTTTTACTAAATTATTCAAACCGGCGGGAATATTACCGGAAGCAAAATCCGGATTGGTCGCCATATTCAAAAGAACTCTTGCCTGTTCCGAAAGTTTGGAATTTTCTTCTTCTTTTTCTTTAGCCGCCGCCTTTGCCGCAGTATTGTCCTTTGTGATTGCAACTATTGCAGGTCTTCCCATCAGATTTACAATACGGCCGGAAAAGATGGAATCAATATGTGTTCCGTCTTTTCGTTTAAAAGGTATATCAATATCCCTTAATATCCCATCCTCTTTCATCTTCTCTACTAGTATATGTCTGAGATTAGGATCAGACCAAATTCCCAGATCTACCGAGTTTTTTCCGATCGCCTCTTCCTTTGTGAAGCCGAACAGATCGTAAAACATGGAATTTACACTGATATACTTACCCGTTTCCAAATCGGAAATACAGATGGTATCAGGATTCAATTCGAATACCTTTTCGAATAAATTTTTACTCTCTTCCAATTGAGCTAGATATTTATCTCTCTCGGACTCCGCTCTTTTTCTATCCGTAATATCTATTACCATAGACAAGAGCACCATTCGACCTCCCATTTTGAAAATTCTATTTCCACAAAGTCCGTAACGTTCCGATCCGTCAGCATGACCTATGGCTAATTCTATATTCTTTGTCCATCCCGAACTTTCAAGTTCCGCTTTGATCTTTGCCCGGTCCTCTTTACTTTTTAACACACCCAATTCTACGGAAGTTTTACCTATGATTTGCTCCCTTGTGTATCCTATCAGATCACAATACGCTTGGTTGACCTCTTTATAAGTGCCGGTTTCCAGATCGGAAAGAGAAACTGCAGCCGGGTTCATTTGGAAAATTTTTTCGAAAAGTTCTTTATTGTGTCGGACCTCCGCGTTTAATCTTCGGGTCTGTTCCTCCGCTTCTAAACGTTCTCTAATATCCGTTGCGAGAGAAATTACATGGGGTCTTCCGTTCAATTTTACGATCCTTCCGGAATATAGGACAGGTATCGCAGTTCCGTCCGAGGCTCTGAAAACGGTTTCTATATTGCTTACTTCGCCCTTCTCATCTAACTGTTTATAAATTTCGGCCCTTCTATCGGGATCGTAATCCCAGACCTTGATATCCGTAGTGAGCCTTCCTATCACGTCCAATCTTTTCAGTTTTACGAATTCCAAAAATCTTTCGTTCACATCTATGATCTTTCTTGAAATCAAATCGGTAAGAACCACGGAAGAAGGGATTAATTGGAACAATCTTTGGAAAAGTTCCTTACTCTTTTCGAGTTCTGAAGCAAGACTTTCCAAGTCTGCCTGGGCCTCTTTAATGTGGGTAATATCGTGACCTACCGCTAGGATCTTTTTTTCACCGCCGGCTTCTATAACTCTAGCGGAGAACAGAATAGAGCGGATCTTTCCATCGGAGGTCCCCATCTTAACCTCCAAATTATCTACCGCACCTTTTTGCATCAAAAGTCCCCGGATAATCTCCCTATCGCTCAGATCGTAATATACCCCCAGATCAACGGGAGATTTACCTACGATCTCTTCTTTGGACTTTCCGATCAAACTCAAGAAGAGATCGTTTACGTCCAAATAGGTTCCGTCGGATTTGGACAATGTTATCGCAGTAGGATTTAGTTTGATAATCTGCTTTAGGATCTCTTGATTTTCCCTCAGTTCGTCTAGAAGTCTTTGCTTTTCTACTTCTTCTCTTACTCGATCCGTGATCGGCACTGTGATCGTAAGAAGTTTTAAAGAACCCGCATATTCGATCGGATGAGCGGAAAAAAGACCCCAAAATTCCTCTCCAAGTTTATTAGTAAAACGTAATTCTACATCTCGAACAAATCCTTCTCTTTTAATAGCTTCTACTATATCTGCCCTGGTTTCCGCGGAGCTCCAAAATCCCAATTCTAAAGCACTTCTTCCTATAATTTCATTTTCAGAATATTTTACCTGAATACAAAATTGTTTGTTAACCTTTAGGTATTTGCCAGTGTCAATCTCTGTAATCGCCATAGGCAAAGGATTCATATCGAAAAATTTTTCTAACGCTCTCCAACCAATCTCAGGATGAGTTATATCTTCTTTAGAAAGTTCGCTTTGTTGTTTGGGAGACCGAATATGGATCCAAGTGGTAGATTCGGGTTCCGTTTCTCCTTGGATCTTAAAACCTTGGCAGTAAAATGTTCTAATCTCTTTGTTCTTAAGTAAAAAATAACCTAAGTACCAGTTGGTCTTTTCTTCTTTTTTAAGACTCTGAAAGATCCCGTTCCTTATATCGGAGATCAGATTGAAATCTATCTCTTTTAGCTCTTTGAAAGAATAACCCAAGATCTGCAATGCGGCCGGATTCGCCTCGATCAGATTTCCGGCTGAAGAGAATATGAGAATTCCGTCCCCGATCCTTTCGAAAAACTGCCTGAGAATATTGAGCTGTGAAAGGGAAGATTCCAAACTTTTATCACCAATGGAATGAGCTCTCAAATACTAATGGACTAAAGAACGCTAGAAACTACTTTTCTAAAACGTCCATTTTTTTTCCAAAATGCAAGAAAGTTGCGAACTTAGGGACACGTTACTCGAAAAGACCTACCTGAACGGGCCAAGAAAACGGCGTAAAAATAAATTTACAACGGAATCGCTTATGCTGAACTCATTCCGCCTATGTATTTTTTGATCGGTTTGTTCGCATTTTTCGTCGGCATATTCTACCTTATTATTCCATTCGTTTTATTATCTAAGATCAACGGACTTCTGGAAAGAATCCAAGATCTAGAGGATCGGCTAAAAGAAAGAGGACCTTCTATTCTTCCGGAAACTCAGGTGGAAAAGAAAAAACCTTCCATCAAAGAAGAAAAGCCTATCTTGGTAAAAGAGACAATTCCGGAGACTAGGAAAGAACTCCCTTCTTCTAAGCAGGTTGCAAAAACCCCAAAACCTGCGGCAGTTGTACCTCCAACTATTATAAAACAAGAGCCTCAATCTCTAACTAAAAAATCGGAAGCTTGGGAAAAATTCGAGAAGCAGATCGCGAATAATTGGACCGGTATCTTAGGAACGATCATACTCGTAATGGGCGTTGGATTTTTAGGGATTTATGCTGCTCTGAACATGTCCCCGTTCCTCAGATTTTTAATGGTCTTAGGGATCGGCGCAGGTTTATTTGCGGCTTCCATTCTCCTAGTCAAAAAAGAATTTTGGGTACAAATCGGATATTGGATCAGAAGCGGTTCGGGTGCAGTTATCTTATTCTCATGTATCGCAGCGGTTTCCGTTCCGGGAATGAAATGGATAGAGTCCGAATTTTACGCGCTTATATTGGTTATTTGCGGAATTCTTGTAAACCTAGGACTTGCATGGCAAACTTCCCAACAAAAATTTGCAAGTCTTCATATTGTATTGAGTTTGATCTCTTTGGCAATTCTTCCATTAAGCACTTTGATCTTCTTCTTAGCGGTGGGAGTTTCCGCTTTCAGCGTGCTTCTATCTTACAGAAGCAAATGGGAATTTCATTTAATACAAACTGCGATTTCCTTTTTAATTTTAAATTATCTCTATAAAGGACATTTTTCGGAACAACTTCATCTGCTAAGTTCTTCTCAATCAAGAACCTGGGGGATCTTAGGGACTCTTGCAGTCGGAATTCCATCTATCTTAGCTCATTATAGAAAAATATATTCTTCCGGAAGTATCCAGCGCCTTCCTTTTATCACTCATCTAATCGTTTGGGCGGGGATCGGCTTAGGTTTATCCGTATATTCCACAGGCTCTAAATGGAATCCTCCCGTATTGATCACAGTTTCTATCGGATTATTTTTTTGGGCAAGAACCGCCCGCGAAAAGTTAAACATACGTTGGCTCTATCTCACCGATACGCTAGTGTCCTTAGCTCTAGCTTCCATAGGTATAATATTACTCAGTCGATGGGAAGTGGATATCTTCCTGATCAATGTATATGTTTCTTTATTATTCTGCATCTTCTTCGTGGTCAGTTCGGAAGAAAAAGAAAATTTACTCAAGAATATCGGAGCAGTACTTCTTCATCTTTCTTGGATCCAATATATTCTTCTTCTGATCATAAAATTCTTCGACGGTTTGAATCTTGGGACTTGGCCTATTGTCATCACTACGATTGCAATGATCCTGCTTAGTTTATTGATCCAATTTTATGATGAGTTTCGGAATAGGGAAACGATTACTGCGAGCGACGATATTTACGGAATAGGTGGAGACGACAGGATTTCCCCTGCAGGGATTTTTTCCGGAATTTTGGCGTCAGCTATTTGTTTCCAATTAATCGACTGGAGACATTCGGAGTTGTATCTTCCCATATTCGGAATTCTTTTGTTGGTAATCCGACAAAACAGGAATTGGAACGGTTTGGGAGTCGGGATCTTCTTCTTTGTTGCCGCATTACATTTCGAAGTAATCTATCGAATTTATTCTTTAGAAAGATGGGAAGTGTTATTAAGGGACCTTCCTACGATCCTATTCTGTTTCTTAATGATCCCTCTTTCTAAAGTGAAGTTGGGTCCGGATAAGACCGGATATTTTTCGTCGCCGGGAGCGATCCTTCTTTCTTTACATATCGTATTCTTAGCGTATTGGAGCACTCAAAGTCTTTCTCCATTTTTGCCGGGAATACTTTGGCTTCTTCTTTCCCTGGTATATTTGGAAACCAAAAACTTTTTCTCGGAAAGAGAGAAAAAATGGGAGAATACTTGGAAATCTTCCATCAACTCTGCGGCGCCGGTCTGGCAATTTTTCGCTTTAGTATTCGTAGGATTGTTTTTAGGAGCTCATATTCTAGTTCATCTGCAATCCGAACTATATGTCGGTATTTTCAAGATCAGATTTCTGATACAAGCCTTAGCAATCGGAGCGTTTATCTACTGGGCCAAGAGTCCGAATCCTAAAAAAGAAACTCCGAATTATTGGAGCTCCCTTTTGCCATTATTCTGGGAACTTACTGCGATCTTTATCACCGCAATTATCGCATTAGAAATCCCGAATACATGGCTGCCTGTAGCTTGGGTCGTTTGGGCGTTTTTTTTAGATCAGATCGGTCTAAAAACTTCTTGGGAAATTTCCAGATTCAGATTTTATTCTCTCTGCTTTTATTGGTATTCCTGTATCCATGTAGCCTTCATTTCCAGTTCTGCTCTGACCCCTTCCGAATATTGGGCGAATCAAGAATGGTTGGGGGGGCTCGTCGGGATCTTATTGCAGATCGTATACTTAGTGAGGTTCCAACTTCTTCCTGCGTTCCAAGGAATGGAAAAGGAAGGTTATCCTGGAAAAATCAGTCAACTTTCCGAAAAACTGGACCAAAGATCCGACAGTATCATATTCTATCCTTTGTTCGCGGCGGGGGCATTCTTCCTTTTCTGGAGTTTTGATTCTTCTCTATTGACCCTATTATGGATGGTAGAAGTGTTCATCGTTTTTTTAATGGGACTCATTCTGAAAAAAGAACATTTCCGTTATGTGTCTTTGGTAGCAATGATCGTATGTCTATTACGTCTGATCTTCTGGGATCTTTCTCAGTCATCTACAATCACTCGCGCTCTGGTATTTTTGGGAGTGGGAGGGATACTCATTCTGATGAACACCCTTTATGGCAAATTCGGAAATAAGGAGAAAACGGATGCTCCGTAATCGATTACTATTCTTCGTTATACTTTTACTAGCTGGAGCTGCCATTTCATTTTTGGCTGTAAGAAGTAAAGCAAATGTAGAAATGCCAGCCACTCTTTCTCCTGCATTCCAGTTATTGGGAAAACCGATCAAAGTATTCGATCGTTCCCTTACAAAACTGATGCCTATCAGCGATCTGGACGAAAAGAAGTTAGGAGATTCCATAGCATTACGTTATGAATCCTATGCGGATGAAAAAGATCCGGATCTGGTCTATTTGAGAAGTTTGGTTTCGAACCTCACGATCGAAAAAAATAAAGGATTCGAATATAGGATCTTCCTTATGGATTCTTCCATTCCGAATGCTTATGCAATGCCGGGAGGGATCTTATTCGTAACAAAGGGACTTCTTTCTATGGTAAGTTCAGAAGCGGAATTGGTGGCAGTGATCGGCCATGAGATCGGTCATGTAGAACTTTCTCACTGCATGGATATGGTAAGAGGGGAGTTATTGGCGAAGAAGATCGGAGCTTCCACTCTAGGAGAGTTAGCCGACCTAACGGCAGCCTTACTTTTAAAACCTTCGTTCGGTAAGAACCAGGAGGATGAGGCTGACTCGTACGGTTATGATCTATTGCTTAGGGAAAATTACGATCCATTCGCAATGGGAAGGACCTTCCTAAAGTTACAGGAAGAAAGCGGTGGAAAAGAAAATGCTTCTTCGCCCATCCAAGAATATCTTATGACCCATCCTTATCTTTCTCATCGTTCCGAAAAATTTACGGAGAAGGCGAAACGAGAAGAAGAAGGCAAATATTATCTAGGAAAGAAAAACTTGAAAAAACGGGTCAGCCGTTATCAGGACGAACTCGATAAAGAATTCGTAAAGTACTGAGTTATTCTTCTTACAAATTTCAATTTTTATAACTTGGAATAAATCCTAAAAATCCGGAACCTTTGGGAATTTTCCCGAACGGAAAAAGGTCCTACCTTCGGAGTTTTTATGAAAAAGATATTATTCGGGTGCATAGTATTATTCGCAAGTTTCGGGTCCGCATTTTCAGAACAAGAAAAAGTCCTGATCGTTAGCGGATTCGCTAAAGTTGCAATTCCTGCGGAACTTGTGGAAATACGTATCGGAGTAGAAACGGAATCTAAAACTGCCGAAGAAGCTCATGAGAAAACTTCAGCAAAGACTGATTCTCTCGTAAAATATCTCAAAAAACAGTCCTTACTTTCCTTACAAACGGAGGCAATCCGTCTGCAAACTATATACGAATATCCTAAATCCGGCGCGAGGCAGATCAAGGGTTATGTAGCGTCCAATACAATCTTAATAAGAGCTAAAGTAGAATCTGCAGGCAAACTAATCGATGAGTCTATACAGAATGGAGCAAATCAAATCATAGGCATCCGATTGCAGGCAACGGATACAAATTTAGAGAAGGCTTCTCAAGAAGCTTTACAACTAGCAGCAAAGGATGCTCGCAAAAAAGCGGATATTATTCTCTCCGCATTAGGCTTGAAATTTAAGGAATTTGTAGAGATACGAGCCGACTTCCAAGAAATTTCCGAACCGCTTCCTGTCATTGATGGTTTTCAAACCATGAGTGGAAAATCTGCGACTCCCATCGAGGCTGGAAATTTATTTCGCGAAGCAAAAATCCTATTGAAAGTTTCTTATTAAAAAATCCGCAAATAAGTGAAAAAAATCTGTCTTTTCAATCGGTTATATGGGTATGGTATTTATGGATTGTTACCTAAGTACCAATAACCCGGTAAATAGTTAACATATATCCAATTCTCTTCACTATTCTCACTACGTGAGCGGCCCTTTCGGGGGCCGCTCCGGTCTTTTGTTTTTTGTCTTGCTCTCTTCCTCATTAATTGGTGTTTTGGGAAAAAAATTATTACTCTGGCACCTCATGACAAAAAAGATTCTAGCTTTACTAGCAGCCTATCTAGTCTGCTTTTCCTTGTTCGGACAAACAGGAAATCCGAACAATCAAAGGCAGCCTAAAAATCAACCTACTAACAACAGTCAACAGCCACCACCACAGGACCAAACTCCGATCGGAGGCACAGGTTCTTCTTATTCTCCCTCAAGTAGTGGAAGTGCATTCGGAAATGGTTTATTACATATTTTAGAATTAGATGGAGTAGCTGGAAGCTTGAACCAAGGCGGACCTCAATCTATTAATGGAATCTTAAATAGTGTCAGGATCGCCGGAAGTGCTTTGGGGGGAACACCGGAATTCTTCAAAGAAGATAGCAAAACGACTCCAAGCGGTGGATTTCCAAAGATCAGATATTCCCATCAGTTATCTGATAATACTTTCATCGGTATCGTTGCTTCTTTAGGGGAAAAATCCGTGACCGAGACTACAACAACGAGTACCTCTAATAGATATACTACAGATAAAATTACCACTACCACCAACGAGTGGAAAGTAAAGTACGGTTGGGGACCTCTCAACTTAAACACTTCGAATAACGTAAGTTACGAATTTTCCATCGGTTATGGACAAGGTAAAACTAGTGGAGACTATTCCAATTTTGGACTTAAGCTCCCAGGCTTTAGCTCCGGAAGTTCGGACGGAATGTCCGGATATGCGATCGGATTCGGAGATCTTAGATACAATATTACCACACTTTCCTTAGATTACGGTGTCGCAGTTCCTATGTGGAGTTGGATGAACTGGTATTTCCGAGGTGATACAAGCTTCTTCTGGGGAACTTTGTCCTTGAGCTCCGCTCAGTTAGGTATAGATACTGGATCGACTGCTGGTGCGTATAACGGTCTAGACTTCAACGCATTCAAGTCCAAGGACGGGTTCTTTGCTGGAGCTTCCGGATTTACTATGACTTTTGAAACAGGATTTGTACTGAAACCTTTTGAAACATTCGGTATCAGATTCGGCGGATTCTACCAGCTTACCTATTTCAGCGTAGGAGAAGTGAAAGGACCTTCCATTTCCGGTGGACAGGTTGTGGAAGCAGGTACTGTTCCTAACTTAAGTTCGACTACAGATAACGAACAATTCGGAAACTACGGAGGGACCGTAGGGTTAGTTAAGAATCTATAGTCCGCAATGCCGGCTTCAAGAGCGAAGCGACTATAGTCCACAACGCCGGCTTCAGGAGCCTGGACCTTTTGGGACAGGCTCTTATAATATTCTCAACGATAAAACCCGGAAGCTGGAAAGTTTCCTGGTCTTATTATATCAAAGCTCTTTTAAAATTTCAGCCTTCTTTTTTTCGTATTCCTGTTTAGAGATCAATCCCTTATCCAAAAGTTCCTGTAAAGTCCTGAGCCGGTCTTCAATCGTTTTAGGGATTTTCTTTGTAGGAGTTCCGACATTCTTCTTGGAAGGATTCCCAGTCCAAAAACCGTTTTTTACAAGGATACGGTTCCTTGCCTCCTCTCCTTCGCTTTCAAAACTGAAATAATCCAAACCTTCCGGACGGATCTCAGGGAGATAAATGGAATTACGTGAAGAAGGCTCCGGCTTTACAATCGGAATCAAGGTCCAGTCCCGAAAAGAATAAGTGGTTTGAAAATCAAGCACCTGTCCTATTTCAGAAAACTCTAATATAATTCCTTCCGGACTATTCCTAATATAAAAAACCGTTCTTCTGATCCTGAGTCCAGGGCGGATCGGATCCTCCCTCTTAATAATGACTTGGTACGCTTGCGGAAGCCCGTCGGGAATCTCCGCTTCCGCTTGGTATAATAATTCCCCCAAGCGGGAAGATTCTTCTTCCGTAAATAATCGGATCGGTTCCGAATTCAGGACTCCAGTATCCGCAACACCCGTGAATTTAAAAAGTTTTTCCCACCTGGAAAGGAATTCCGTCTTATCCAATTGGTCAGGTCCTGCACCGGTCAAAACTCCAGTGGCAATCGGCAACCAAGTCTCCGCTTGTAAGAAGGGTGGAGTATCCGAGCTTTTTTTAAGATAATATAATACGATTGAATCCGAAGAGGAAGCCATTCCCTTTCTTTGGGAAGACAAACAGGAAATCGTAAATAGAAGGGTTAGAAAGAAACTTAGAAGTTTAAGATTTTTCTTTTTTGCCCGAATCGGTTTTTTTAAGCATGCTGCCAATTTTTCCCAATTCCTCCGGCTTAATTTTCGCACCGGCGGCTTTTTTATTCTCAGCCTGGATTTCACGGTATACTTCCGCTCTGTGAACGGAAACTTCTTTAGGAGCCTTGACCCCGATCTTTACCTGATCCCCTTTGATATCTACGATAACGATTTCTATATCGTCACCTATGATAATGGATTCATTTGTACGCCTAGCTAGTACGAGCACTTAGGACATCTCCACAGTGGCGCTTTCCAAAATTCTTTCACGAACGGAATGAACCTCGTTGCGTGATACGAATTGGCGACCGGTCAAATCCTTCTTATTGATCAAAATTGGACCTTGCAGGTTTGCTGTCATAGATGCAGGATCGTCGTTCGGAATCGTCACAATGACTAAGGTCAAAGCTTCCGAAACATCCTGCAACCCGATTTGGGAAAGTTCTTCCTGGCTCAAAATGGGTTTATATTCTTTTTTGAATAAAGAAGGAGGAATTACTACAAAAGCAAGATCCACCTCGTCGATGGACTGCAACCATTTGAATACCGATTCTTCGTCTTCTTCGATCAGGGCAAAACTTTTATATCCCCCGAAACCTAGAAGTCCCTCCGGAAATTTGATAAGTTGTCGCTCCGAAACTTTTATTTTTCCGAAAGGTTTGCTTTGGATCTCAATCATCGACCGACCTGTTTTTCAGAGCATCGCTCTAAGTTTATACTTTTTTCAAATCACTACAAGAAGAATTCCCCGACTTAAATTTCGGGAAATCTCATTCTTATCTTAGAAAGTCCATCAAAGTGGGTTTGATCACCTTGGAACCAACGTTAAGTGCGTATTGATGGATCGTCTCCAGCCACTTCAAATTCATGATAGTTTCCGGGAAATCGATTCCTTCGTTTTTGGCGAGTAACTCCGTCATATAGGATTTATCGAAGGAAACCCGTTGAGAATGCTCCTCCATACGATTCATCCTTGCACCTACTATGGACCTATAACGAAGAATATTTTCTAAAGCAAGATCCAAGTCTTGGATATCACGGCCTGAAATTCTTTCTTGGTCTTTCTGGATGAGATCGTTCCTGAATTGGATGAGCACATCGAATACGGAAAGTCCGGTAACGGTTGCCGACTTGCTGTAATTATTTGGGGGTTCCGAATTACCTGCGTCGATCAGACCGATATCTCTAAGAACCGTTCCTCCGTCCACATCCTCCAACCAGATCTGGTGGGGTGCAGTGGAACTAAGACTGATATTGTCCTGCGCGAGTTTATTCGCCTTAGCTTCGATCGGAGAGTTATTGATCTTGTCTATGATATCATCGATGGTATCACCGGCAGAAACTTGGATCTCCACTCCGTCGATCTTGAACTTTTGATCGGATACTGCAACGAAACCTGAGTTATCCACGCGACTGGTAACGCTCATGTTAGTTCCCCAAAACACTTTGTTTCCGGGAATTGTAACAGGAATATATTCGCCCTTTTCGATCTCTCTAATCTGCTCTCCGATATCTCCACGATATTCCACTCCGATGTATTGGTTCTTTAATTCCAATCCTTGGAGTCCTTTGATCTTGGATTCGATCGGCTCAAAAGGAGGTCTTTCGATCACATGTCCTCCAAAAAGAGGTCTTCCTGTGGCATCTCTTGTGTTCGCAATATCGACTAACGCTCTTAACAATTCATCGATCTCTTTACCGACAGCGACTTCTAATTCGAAACCTTTATCACCTTGGTAAATACCGTTGGAAGCTTGGACCGCTAGAACTCTTGCTCTTTGGAATAAATTTCCAATTCTATCCAATTCACCGTCGATCTGTTGTAATCTTCCGAAACCGTCGTCAATATTCGCCTGGAACGTATCCAACTCGTTCATCCTAGACCGGAAGAACATTTGGTTGGTCGCTCTTCCCGGATCATCGGAAGGAGTTCTAATCCTTTGTCCTGTACCCAATTGGTTTTGGGTTTCGTCCAAGGACAACTGGTGACGGTTCAAAGTCCTCACCAAAGTGTTATTTTGCATCATGTTAGTGATCCGCATCATGGCTTCGCCTCCTTGCTATTCCGGCGGAATTACGCGCCCAAACGATTGATGATCGTATCTAGAATTTCATTCATAGTGTTGATCATCTTCGCAGACGCATTATACGAGTGCTGGAACTGGACCATATTGGCCATTTCCTCGTCCAAACTTACACCCATTACCGATTGTCTCATATTTTCAAGCTCGGTCATGAGGTCCGATTGGATCCCGAATTCTTGTTTTGATTCTCTTGCTTCTGTCGCAAGTTTTGAGATCAGACTATTATAAAAATCATCCGTAGTTTTGGAATAATCCACCATCACAGGATTGTTTCTGAGGGAAGAAGCTACTAAAAGAGCGTTCCTTCCGTCCTTATGACCTCCGGGAGAATTATAATCGCCTGTTCCACCTACATCCTTTCCTCTTGCCGCGGCGATATTTGCTACGTTATTCGCAATATGCTCGTTCACTTTAAAGTGAGAAGAAGGATGAAAATGAGGAGATAAAGTGATGTCTTCCGGCTTAGATTGAAGTTTGGTGATCTCACCCAGACGTTTGTAATCGTAAGCACCAGAAGGTCCGGAAGCCATCAGCATTCCGGTCAGACCGACCAATAATTCCCCGGAATCTTCGATATGTCTAAGAATGAAATTTTTCTTAGGAGTATCTTCCGCGACAGTCGCTTTGAACGCCAATTGGTTGTCGTGATTCATATAAGCCACAACCCCAACTTTAGAAGCGTTGATACGTTTGATAATTCCGTTCAATGTATCGTTTGCAGAATAAGGAATTAAAACCTGAGTTTCTTTTTCATCCGGTTTTAAGAAGGTCATAGTTCCGCTGATCCCGATCGGACGATCCGGATCCAGAGTGTTCTTACCGGTAACTCTAAAGATAGCGGTAATATCATTCTGACCGTCGCCGTCCGAATCGTATTCACCGAAAGTGTTCAAAGCTAATGAACGAATATCAAAGAAGTTCTGATTCGTATTTCCGTTCAGACCGAAACCGTCTTTATGGATCTCGTTAATCACATCCATCACGTTGATCGCAAGAGCATCCACTTGGTCGATCTTCTCGCCCAAAATTTTATCTCTAACTTCGATCAAACCTTGCAGTCTTCCTTTGCGGAGAAGGACCGGATCACCCGTTACTTTCCAATATAGATCTAATAGACCGTCTTTAGAAGGATTTCCTAATATATCTACACGGTTGAGCTTACCGCCTTGGACAAGGATCTGCTGGCCGATAAATACCATCAGCTCATCTTCGTCGCTTCTTCCGATCGTGATGTCTGTCAAACCGGAAAGCTCTTGTAAAAGAGCGTCTCTTTTGTCGTAAAGATCGTTCGGTCTATCGCCCAATGCTTCCGACTTAGCGATCCTTTCGTTTAAAGTACGGATATTCTCACCGATCGTATTCAAATGAAGCGCATGAGCTTCAATCTCGCGGTTTGCTTGGTCTCTCAGTTGAGAAAGTTTACGATACACATCTTCCATTCTGCTTCCGAGACCTTGGGCTTTTTCCAAAACCACGGAACGATGTGCATTATCTTCCGGATAATTCGCAAGTTCTTCCCAAGAAGACCAGAATTTATCCATTAAGGTCCTAAGAGTAGTACCGTTAGGCTCGTTAAAAATATTTTCAGCTTGGTAGAGATATTCGTTCTTTGCGGCCCAATAATCTTTCACTCCTGATGTTTCAATAATTCTATCATCAATAAAATTATCTCTTACACGTTCAATGGAAGCGATCTCTACACCTTGGCCTATCTGACCGGGTACGTGAGCACGATTCAAAGAAGGTTCGTACAGAGGATCCGTAGCTTGCAAAACAACTCTTTGGCGGGAATAATGTTTATTATCCGCGTTTGAAATATTATGGCCGGTTGTTTGTAATGCTTGCTGATGAGCCGCAAGGCCTCTTTTACCTATTTCTAATCCGGAGAATGTGGATCCCATACTTCTTCCCTCCTATCCAATCCTTAGGCGGACGCGTTTACTAACACAGAGGAACGTTTCTTCTTGTTCCTGACTGTGCTCGGATTTTCGTCCTCGTAAACTGCGACTTCTCCGCTGTTTGCGTTCGTTCGCATCGCGTCGATTGTGGCCTTCAAAAATTCCTGTCTGGTTCGGATCAATTTGTCATTGGCTTTGATCTTATCTTTCAGCCTATGCACCGTATCTTTTAATCTGGTCCCGAGTTGTTTCAATTTGTGCTCGGATTCACGGTCTATCTTATTTAAAAAATCAGTAAGAGTAAGTTCACCTTCTTTAGGAATTCCTAAATTACCTGAAGTATAAACGTCGTGGATAGCCGACATACGAACTCTTTCCAATTCGCTTGCATGGACGATCAATTCGTAGGTCTTTTTAGAGATCGTTTCCAAAGCTCTTCCGTCCGCTTTCGTGATCGATTCCGTTTTTTCTTTCTCTAACCCCAGGATTTCGGAGTACAGTCGGATTTCTTCCTCGAAAAGAGAAGACACCCGATCCAACCATTCCTCTTTATTTAATATCATTGTCCGGTCCCTGTTCTTTGTTTCGGCGGAATCCGGAATTTTATGAGGGGTTTTTTTGGAAATTCCGAGACGCAAAAGTGGAGAAGTGAAATCAGTAGGAATTATTTAAAGTAAGCTAGGTAATTTGCCGAGTCTGATAACCTGAAGAAAGAGACATAATTTTTTAAAACGAACATCGTGTTGGATATCCTAGATTTTAGAAAAGGATTGTCTCAAAGCTGCATTCTTAAGGATTTCTTAGCCAGAAAACTGAAATGAAAATCTTTCGAATAATTCTCCCGATTATACTTCTGTCCTTACTGTGTTCTCTCGGTTTGTATTTTGCACTCGATAAGGGAATTCTATGGTTTGTATATCCTTCCGAAACACAGTACCCGATTCGCGGAATTGATGTATCTAATCACCAAGGAAAAATCGATTGGAAGAAGATCCCTGAAAATAAAATCCGATTCGTTTATATCAAAGCAACGGAGGGCGGTGATTGGAAGGATAAGTCATTCTCCAGAAATTGGGAAGAGGCAAGTTCGATAGGACTCCGAGTAGGGGCTTACCATTTTTTCACTTTGTGCCGCTCCGGAAAGGAGCAGGCAGAGAATTTTATTTCTTACGTACCAAAAGATCCGAAATCATTACCTCCTGTAGCGGACCTAGAGTTTGTTGGAAATTGTAAAGAAAGGCCACCAATGCAGGATGTAAAAAAGGAAATCTCCGACTTTCTAAACATTTTAGAAAATCATTATAAAAAGAAACCCATATTATATCTTACGTACGAATTTATAGATCTATATCTGAAGGACGACTTTCTTGAATATCCCGTTTGGATCCGAGATATATTCGGGCATCCTCCTTCTTCTTTTAAAAGGAATTGGATTATATGGCAGTATCATAGCAGAGCAAAAATTAAAGGAGTAGAAGGTCCGGTAGATCTAAATGTCCTAAAAGGTGACGATCTTTTTCTGAAAAAATTGTAGATATTCTTCCGAGTTGGGCATAACTTCTATCTACCCTTCAGGAGGACGGTATGAAAGGATATTTATATAAATCTGCGATCGTCCTCACAACCCTCTTCCTTTCATATTGTTCTATTCCTCAAGAATACTACGAAGAGAAAGAAAAAGGCAATCCATCTAAAATATTTCATAAAGATGCTCATATTCTATTATTCTCCGCAGTAAATGAATTAGCTCAAAGATGCGAGACTTTTACCCAATCCGGTTTTAATTATCAAGTAAGCTATTTAAGTATGATGACCGATTCATGTACGGAACCCCATTGGGAAAGAGGATGTACCGAATATCAATATTTAAACGAGACGGATGTTTATCTTTGTATTATAAGGGTATCTCAGGATCAATGCGATGTAACTAGCGATAACCCTCCAGTAGAATCGGAGGCTGCTAAAGACTATCGATTTACTACATTCTCGATTTGTGGACATGCTCTCCGCTCTAAAACAGTCTTTCCTTTGTTTCTTTGAAGAATCCGATATGTCGAATAAAATTTATACCATAAACAAGATGATCCGGATGCAACATTGCGACCCAGGAGGAGTTGTATTCACACCTCAATACTTTAATTTGTTCGTGGAAGCGATAGAAGACTGGTTTAGAGAAGGGATCGAATACGGATTTTCGCAAATGGTAAGCCGGGATCATCAAGGTATTCCGGCTATGAAGATCGTAGCGAAATTTTATAAACCGTCAAAGTTGGGAGATATCTTAGAATTTCGAGTAAAAGTAAAACGCCTTAGGCGCCAGAATATTTTGATCCATGTGGAAGCACTTTGTGAGGAAGAAAGAAGATGTTCAGCAGATTTTTTACATGGATTCGCTTCTCTTAATAATTTAAGTCTAACCGATTGGCCGAACGATGTA
Source organism: Leptospira sp. WS58.C1 (assembly GCF_040833995.1). NCBI lineage: Bacteria > Pseudomonadati > Spirochaetota > Leptospiria > Leptospirales > Leptospiraceae > Leptospira > Leptospira cinconiae. Next base: position 102,585 of record NZ_CP162137.1, on the reverse strand, counting down.
CATCGAAAATTAGCGGAATATCTATAAAGATACATTTAGTATATTTTTTTTAAAAAGGATTCTCCCCTAGGAGATAATTTATATCCCGTTCCTAAACTTTCGGTTAAACCTTGATTTTTCAGTTTTCTTACTAAAAGTTTAAGCTCCTCTTTTTCGATTCCAATTTTGGAGGATAGATCTCCGGCTTTCATGGAAGGATATTTGCGGATTAATTTTAAGAGAGGAATTGTCCAAACACCATGTTTGGATCTTTTATCCCAAGAATCCAAAAGAGCCCTAAGTATTTCGTAATTTTGATCCGAATCGAAAGTTTCCTGCCTTAATTTAATTCTGGGATCAGGCCCAACTAGTCTAAATTCAATTTTATATAATTCCCCGGGAATTTTAGAATATAGATCCTTTTGCAAATCTTCCAAAGATTCGTAACCGGCGTTTTTGATTTCAATGTTCTTTATCTTAGAAATTGAATATCTTTCCACCTTTATAATTTCCAAAATCCCGGCAGGGGTTCGAAGAGTCCCACCTTCCTTTACGCTTGGTCTTCTCCAATTTCTAAAAGCGATAGTGATTTCTCCTCTTTCAATACCGTCTAAAAATCGATTCTTGAATAACATTCTGAAAATATAAAACTTTCAGATATTCTCTCAAGTAAAAAATAAACGATCGTTTATGTTCGTAAAAAGTATTCTTAGTTGAAAGAAAGACGAATACATTATAGATTCATCTACCATGTCTATCGAATTACAAGAAAAGGACTCTACCTTTCCGTTTCCTTCCGATTTTCCGGAAGTACGGTCCAGATATTTGAATACAAACGGACAAAAATTTTTCTTATTAGAGTCAGGACCTAAAAACGGGAAACCATTATTGTTATTACACGGGTTTCCGGAATTTTCTTACGCGTGGAAAAACCAAATCGGCTATTTTGCAAAGCGTGGATATTTAGTGATCGCTCCGGATCAAAGAGGATATGCAAGAAGTTCAAAACCTAAATCCATTTCGGACTATGGATTGGATATTCTATCGGAAGACATCGTTTCGATTTTAGATGCGTATGGAATTTCTAAAACGGATATTATCGCTCATGACTGGGGAGGAGCGGTAGCATATTGGACTCTTTCGAAATTTCCGGAACGATTTAGAAAAGCTTGTATTCTTAATGTCCCTCATCCTACGATCATGAAAAGAAAAATACTTTCTGATAAATCCCAAAGAAAGAAGAGTATGTACATTCTCTTTTTCCGGATCCCTTGGTTGCCTGAATTCTTACTTTCCAGATTGAATTTTAGAAAATTAGAAAGGTCCCTAACAAAAACGTCCATGAAAGGTGCGTTTTCCCCCGAAGAAATCTCACTTTATAAGCAAGCATGGGCAATCCCTGGATGTGTGAAGTCTATGCTGCATTGGTATCGGGCAGCGGTAAAAAATCCTCCTAAATTGATCCGAACCAGAAAGATCAAAGTCCCGACCTGGATTTTCTGGGGAGAAAAAGACAGATTTTTAGCGAAGGAAATGGCGGAAGAAACCTTGGAATTATTTTCAAATGCTTCGGTTCGTTTCTTTTCTAAAGGTACTCACTGGATCCATCATGAGATCCCTGAAATTTTAAATCCGGAACTTGTTTCGTTTTTATCGGAAGAATAGATTCTTCCTATTTTTGGAAAAATATTTCTGTATCAATATACGTCTTATCCGATTATAAGAATGTCCCGTTGGTCGGACTGTTTTTTCCAATGTGTAGTTTTTCAAAAAATATCCTCATATTTGTGTCCTTAGTCCTTTTTTCTAGTTCGCTAAATTTTACAAAAGAGCAAAAGAAAAAGGAAGAACCTAAAAAGGCTTCCGTATTTCCCAAACTGAATCAGGTGGTCTTGAATTCTAAATCGGAAAAGAAGAAAGAAGAAGGGAAACCAAAGCAGGTAGTCTCCGAAAAGAAAACACGAAAAAGAATAAAAGGTGAGATCGTAGAGAAGCAGGAAGAACTGTTTTCTTTTTCTATTGCAGGAAGAAAGTTCGCGCAAGGAGAACTTCTATTCTTAAAAATAAAACCTTTACCTAAAATTTTAGATAAACTCGGAAATTTTACGATCAACTGGGAGGGACAAGAGATCCCATTTTCGCAAAAAGAAGGTTATATCCTCACCTTTCTTCCTATTTCTCCCGAATTTTCAAAATCTTATGGAGTTTTGGAATTAACAGAGAAACGTCTTTTTACTAAAAACGATTCCAAAAAGTATGAGATTCCGGTCCAAAAGACTTACTTTGCGACTTCTAAAGTTTCCCATCTTACCATGGACAAACAGTATACTAGCGACGAACTTTCGGAAGAAACAAAAGCTTTCATCAAAGAATGTTCCGATGCGAAGGCAAAGGCATTCCAATCTAAGTCCGATCTTCAAGTAGAATCCGATTTCGAATATCCTGTTCATAACCCGATCTTAAATAGCCCTTTTTACAAACGTAGGATCTACAACAAAGAGAAAGGCCGTCCTCATGGAGGTTCCGATTTCAAAGGTGGTATAGGAGATCCGATCTATGCGATCAATGACGGTACAGTGATCTTAGCAAGACCTATGTATTATGAAGGAAACTTCACGGTAATTGATCACGGTTTGGAATTGTATTCCTTATACATGCACCAATCGGAAATTTTAGTAAAAACTGGAGATAAAGTGAAGAAGGGAGATTTGATCGGAAGGATCGGATCGACAGGTATGTCCACCGGACCTCATTTACATTTGGGGCTTAGAGTTTTGGGAACGATGATCGATCCTCTTTCCGTTGTTCAAACGGATTTAATTGAGGGTAGAAATAAAATCTCCAGAAAATGATCTGTTTATACGGGAAAGAAATAATCTCCCGATAATGACAGCTATATCAAAGGCCCTATACAAAACGATTTCTTAGAGTGAGTTCTGCTTGAGAGCAAAGCCACCCGGAAATTTGCACAGAACTTGCAAGCGGAAGGCAAAGCAAATTACTCACTCCAAGACTATTTTAAAGTTTTTTTGAGACAGGCTCTAATTCCAAAGTTTTCCATCTTCTCCCGTATAGATCGCATCCGGTCTTAATATTCTTTCCTGCATTTGTTCGAAACAATGAGCTGTCCAACCTGCCGCTCTTCCCATTGCAAATACGGGAGTAAAGATCTCGGTCGGGAATCCTAAACCATGAAGAAGTAACGCAGTATAAAATTCCACATTGGTTTGGAGCACTCGGTCCGGCTTGTATTCTTTCAACAAGTCCAATGCTGTTTTTTCCACGTACATCGCAAGATCATAAAACTCTCTTTTTTCATCCGTATCATATAGGATTTTCGCCGCCTTTGCGAGAACATCCGCACGAGGATCTCTGACCTTATAGATCCGATGCCCGAATCCCATTAGTCTTTCGTTATGCTTTAATTTTTCTCTCAGCACCCTCTCCGCATTTTCCTTCGCTCCTATCTCAAATACGGTATCTAACGCGGGCCCCGGAGCTCCTCCATGCAAAGGCCCTTTTAGTGCACCCAATCCTCCTGTTACCGCCGAGATCATATCGGACTGGGTGGAGATAATCACTCTCGCTGCGAATGTGGAAGCATTCAATCCATGGTCGCAAACCGTATTCAGATACGTATTCAAAGCCCGAACGTTTCTTGGATCGGGATCATTCCCATTCAGCATGTAGAGAAAATTTGCCGCAATGTCCAAGTCTTGTCTAGGAAGAACGGGAGCTTGGCCTTTCAGTAAACGGAAAGCCCACGCGACGATCAAAGGAAATGTGGAAAGAACTGCCATCGCATCCTTTCTGGGATCTTCTTTTTGAGAACCTAAAGAAAGAGCCGCGGATCCGATCCGTAAAATATCGATTAACGGAAGATTCGCATATACGGCTTCCTCTATAATGGTTCGTATCACTTTCGAAAATCTTCTGGAAGATCTGAGTTCCTCCGAGAACAAACTGGTTTCGGTTGGCATTGGCCTTCTATCGTTCCAAAGTGTAAAAATAGTTTCTTCAAAGACTGCCTTTCCGGCGAATTCTTCCACAGCATAACCTGCTATGATCAACCTTCCTCCTTTCCCATCGACTTGGGAAAGTTTGGTCCTTGCTGCAGGTATTCCTTCTAAACCCGGGCTGTAATTTTTCTCTTTTTCCTGTTCAGAGACTAACATTCTATTTCTCCTTTTTTCCATTCGAGTTTAGCGGGTTGACAAACATTAGTCAATGTTGATTATATTGTCAATATATGGCTTTTTCTACTAAAAAACCGTTCTTAAGCGCGGATGAAGCCGCCTCTGCCTTAGGAGTAGAGGTACAAACCATATATTCATACGTTAGTCGCGGCTTACTGCATTCCGAGTCGGGAGGCCATAAGGATAGAAGTAAACGTTATAGAAGAGAAGATATAGAACAATTATTGCTCAGAAGAGAAGAAAGAAGCCAGCCTGGAAAGACCGCCAAAACGGCTTTGTCCTTAGGACAACCGGTATTAGAATCTTCTATCACATTACTCGGAGAAAACTCCCTCTTCTACAGGGGTAAAAACGTTTTAGATCTTTCGGAGAACGAAGGTTTTGAGGATGTAGCTTGTTTACTTTGGGAAGCGGAAGAAATAAATCCATTCGAATCCGATTGGCCGATATTATCCGAAGAATGTATTAAAATCCTAAAATTATTAGAGGGTCGGCCTATCTTAGATATTTCTAGGATCTTACTTCCTTTTTTAGAATATGAAGATGCAAAGGCATTCCGTAAAGATACGAAAACTTTCAAAAAAACTTCTTCTTCTATCTTAAGATATCTAACTCTATTTTCTTCCGGCAAAACTGGATCGGAAGGAAAAATTTCAGAAACACTTTTAAGTAGTTGGAATCCTTCTAGAAAAAAAGAAGATCCGAATTATTTAGCTAAACTAAAACTTTTAGAAGCGGCTTTGATCCTTTCCGCCGACCATGAGTTGAATGTTTCTTCTTTTACCGCAAGATGTGTAGCTTCTAGTGAAGCTTCTCTTTACCAAGTAGTACTCGCGGGACTCGCCGCTTTATCCGGACCCAAACATGGGTTGCTCACAGAGAAAGCGATTCTTCTTCTTGCCCAAGTAACGGGAAATAAAAAGAAAGATAAACAACTCATAGAAGAAAAATTAAGAAATGGAGAAAATATCCCGGGCTTTGGCCACCCTCTATATAAAAAAGGAGATCCTAGAGGTAGAAAGTTAATCGAAATGATATCTAGATCTTTTCCAAACGATCCGGATGCACAATTATATCTACAATTCATAATACAGATAGAAGAACTCTTGGAAGATTATCCTACGATCGATGCAGGACTCGCACTGGTATCCAAAATGCTCAAATTACCCAAAGGTGCCGGCATCGGAATTTTCGCGATCGGTCGAACCGCGGGTTGGTTAGCTCATGCTATGGAACAATATGAATCCGGAAATTTGATCCGCCCCAGAGCGAAGTATATCGGAAACCCTCCCCAAGAATAATCAAATCCTTGACTCACCAAATCCTTCGCATTAGTTAATAGAAAGATAGGAGTAGGGGTACTTTAATGTCGGATGTTAATTTTTCCAGGAAAAAATTTATTCAGAAAGCCGCGGCTATCGGAATTCTAACAAGTTCCGGAACTTTATTGGATTCTTGCGCGAGTGTTCATTATGGAATAAAGGAGAGAGGGATCCAATTTTCAAAATTCTCCGAAGTGGAAATCGAACTCGCAAAATTACTTCAAGCAAAAACAGTCCTTCCCTATGGAGATTGGGATCCGAGCCAAGTGTTGTTGCACTGTGCTCAAAGTATTTACTACTCGATAAAAGGGTATCCGGAAAATAAATCCGAACTATTTCAAAACACTCTTGGTAAAATCGCTTTTTGGAATTTTTCTAGAAAGGGAAAGATGTCCCATGACCTAAATGCACCGATCCCCGGTGCGGATGTTTTACAAGCGGGTATTCCGCTTTCAGAAAGTATTTTGGAACTAAAAAAGGCGATCTCAACATTCTCCAATTATAATGGGGAACTTGCTCCGCACTTTGCGTACGGCAAACTCACAAAACAAGAATATGAACTCGCTCATTCAATGCATATAGCGAATCATTTAGATTACGTAACGATCGGTTAGGAATTCTATTCTTCTATCTTTACGCTAGTCAGGATCTTTTCCACGGATTCTTCGTGCCTTCTTCCTTTGATCAAACTTTCGTCTATAATAAAGACCAGACTATAAGGTTGTTTATGTTTTGCTAAAAAGAACATTCCGGTTTTTGCATATCTCGGCCTGAGAACATCGTAGAATGTCCAAAAGGTCCCAAAAAATCTATCTTCAAAAATTTCTCTTTCTAATTCGTTCAATTCTTGGATATCTCCCCTTTGTAATTGAAGATCCAAAAATTTTTTGAATTGCGAAAGTAGTTCTGATTCGTCGTCAAATCGGAATGGAATAAAAAAGATCCTTATTACAGGATAACGATTCGGATCAGAGTCACTGGAAGATATGATACCAGCAATCTGTCCTATACCGGTCTTATCTTCCAAATTCAAATTCTGAGGATTATGAAAGTAAAACTCGTCCGGTAAAAGAATACTGAGCTTTAGATCTTCATTATGTAAGGTCCGATTTTCCTCGTTGTAATTCCAACGACTCAGATCCTTTTGTTCGAAATCTGGTTTGAACATGGAGTAGGCCACGAAAATCTCAGCCTTCTGCAAACTTTTAAAACTGACTAGACCGGCGGCTAAAACCACCATTCCTAATAATCCAATTTTATAATATGTTTTGTTCTCAATAAATCTAGTACTTAAAACTCCGACGGCATAAACCAAAAAGAAAAGAATACCGGATCTATTCTCGAAAAATCCCGTAAGTAAACATGCCAATATTGAAAAAGCGAAAAACGAAGCTTCCGCCCATGGAACCAATTTGATCGTGGGTCTTTCAATTCCTACTTCCGCAAAAATTGCGGGTAAAACGATCTTAGTTTCTAGTTTTCGGAATGCGAATACGATAGCCCAAAAAAGGATACCGGATACGAGGTAGCCGATCAAAGCCAGACCGATCATCCATAACAATGGGAGATGTGCTTCGTGATAAAATAGAAAGTATAACGCGAAAACGGAATATATCAGGAAGAGCTTTTTGGTTAAGGAAAGTTCTTGCAGCTTTCGAGACAGGGCTGTTCTCTTTTCCCATCCTGGAATTCTAGGGAGCGAATTAATGAACCAGATCACCCAGTTTTTCTCCAATCTAAAGGCGGACTTTGACAGGTTAAACCAATCCGTGGACGACCTGGTGAGAACCTATAAGGCCATCGTTCATTTTCTGGATTTGATTTCAAATCTCTTTCCTGTCGATTTGGTCTTGGTTTTAATACTTTCCCTGCCTATATTATACGTTATCAATACTTTATCTCCATCTACGCCAAGAGTGAACTATACGATCTCTGTGGTTTTTATCTCAGGACTTAGATCTTTCTTAAGTCACACGATTTCCGAGTCTTGGGAAATTTTTGCTGTCATAAAGACTGCACTCACACTTCTTCTTCCCGCTTACTTTTTCGTAGTGTTTAAATTCGGATTTTCTTTATTCCGCAAGTATAAGGTAAAGAAAAAGGCTCTCTCTCCCGGACATTTAGAATCGTCCTTTATCAGTTTGCAAAAGGCCTATCATGATCTGAGTGCAGAAATCTATTCCGAACTTGGCAGGAATGAAGGGAAAGGTTTTTTGGACGGGGAGAAGTTTTTACCGAAGATCCAAGATCTCGAAACTTCCATCATTGGATTAAAAACTCTGATCAAAAAGCAGGAGAATGTTTCTCATTCTTCGGAATAAATGAATACTCCCGGTAGATTCCTGAATTTGCCGTCGTAATCCAGCCCATAGCCGATCACGAATTCTTTTCCTATATTCCAGCCTATATATTTGATCGGATATCCGACTGCCTCTCCCCCTTCTTTAAATAACAAAGAAGCGATTTCCAGTGACTTCGGTTTTTTGGATAGAATATGAGAGATCAAAAATTTCAGTGTACGGCCCGTATCCACGATATCTTCTACAATTAGAATATCTCTGCCTGAGATCTCCGAATCCAAGTCTTTAATTAATTCTACGTTTCCGGAAGATTCCATTCCAACATAAGATTTTGCCTGTATAAAATCCAATTCTATCGGGATGGGAACCGCTTTGGTCAGATCGGAGAAGAAGTAAATCCCGCCTCTTAGAACGCATACAAAAACGGGATTTTTGCCTTGGTAATCGTTTGCGATTTGCAAACCCAATTCTTTTACTCTAGAAGAGATCATCTCTTCATTAAACAATGTCTGAAACGGTATATTATTAAAATTTGAAGTATTATTCTTCATGGGATCCAAAACCTTTTGAGTCTGCAACTTTGTCTTCCCAGATCCGCCCAATCTTTCTGATCCGTCACTAAACTTATAAAAGAAGAAGTGGGAAATTTTTCGAAAAGAGAGTCGGGATTATTTCCTAATAATAAATAATTCGCAAGATCTTCCATTCCCGGATTATGGCCTATCAAAACTACATTGTTAATTTTAGAAGGTAGACCTCTTAAAATCCTAAGTAAGTCGGAATACTCCGCCTCATATATTTCACTTATAATTTTTGTATCCTTCGTAATATTCTGAAAACTCTGTATTATCTTCCAAGTTTCAGAAGTTCGGACGGATGGCGAAACAAGGGCGACATCCGCAACAAAGGAAACCTTCTTCACATATTTTCCTAAAAATCGCGCGTTTTTACGACCTCTCTTAGACAAAGAACGTTCCTTATCCTTTAAATGAGTATCGCTCCAATCGGATTTAGAATGTCTAATGAGATGAATCTCTTTCAAAAATCCTCTCCTCCGCGATAAAGCTTCAAATCTGGAATTTCATTGACAAGGATCTTTCCCGACGATAAAACTCATGAGCTATGTCAAAGATGTATATTATCGGGGTGGTCCTATTAATATCCTTTGCCACAAACCTTTCTTCACAAATTGCTGGAACTCCTGATGAGGAAAAGGCTAAAAAAGAATTACAAAATCAATGGTCTAAAAAATTCCCAGGAGACAGAATACTCTCCGTTCAAGCGGTAGGAAAGCCTAAGCTGATAGAGAAAGAATCTCCGGAAGAGAACGCACCTGCAGATCTCAGATATAAATTTTCCTTCTTCGTTACTAGTCGGAAAAAAGAAGGCCAGACGACCAAAACTCCGGTTGGAGTGATCTATCAATTCATAAGAGAAAAAGGTTGGGTCTTCTCCGACATCGGAATGGCAAGATCTGTAGTTGTTACGGAACCCGGAAAGGAACCGCCTACAAAAGACGAACTTTACCAAATTGTAGAAGATGCGATCTTAGAAGAGAAAGGAAGATCCAAATCGGTAGATTCAATTCGTTTAACGGAACCGGAATTCGGACAGAATCTGACTCCCAATAAAGAACAATTTTGGTTCAGATACGAGGGAGACTTCGAAATTTCCGAAAACGGTTCTAAAACGGTTTGTTCCGACATAGTAATTCGATTGGTGAAGGAGCAAAACTCCGCCGTTTGGAAAGCGGAATGGGACGAAAAAGGAAAATGTAAAATCCCAGAAGAATAAGATCAAATCTTATTCTTACCTACCAATTCGCCGATCGACCTCGCTCCGACTTTTTTCAGAATTCCATCTAGATATTCTAATATTCTAACAGGCAAAAATGGTCCGTTGTAAACGTAGCCTGTATATAATTGGACTAGGTCAGCTCCCGCTAAAATTTTTTCTAAGGCTGCTTCTCCCGAGTCGATCCCGCCGACTCCTATGATAGGAAGACTTCCCTGTAAGATAGAGTAGGCATAGCGAACAAACTCTGTGGACCTTTGGCGAAGCGGTTTTCCGGAAACTCCGCCTTCTTTTTCTACGTTCGGGTATCTGGATAAGACCGATTTGTCTATTGTTGTGTTGGTGAGAATGACACCTGATAATTTAGAGTCGGGTAAGAGTTCCAGCAGGCCCTTCAATTCTTCTTTTTCCATATCGGGAGCAAATTTTACAAAAGTAGGGATCGGAAATTTTCCGCCTAAACCGCTTCGGATGCCTTCCATCAACTTGGTAAAGTTTTCCTTCTTTTGGAAATTCCTAAGACCGGGAGTATTGGGAGAAGAGATATTGATCACCGCATAGTCTGCATGGGCGGTGAGTTTTTTTAGAGAATATACGTAATCATCTACCGCGTCTTCTTCCGAGACAATTTTTGTTTTGCCTACGTTAATCCCTCTTACACAGTTCTTTTTCTGCTTTCGGATGGTTTCTTCGGCAGCATCCGCTCCGGGATTATTAAATCCCATTCGATTGATCAAAGCCTCGTCTTCGGCATATCGGAAAATCCTAGGCTTTGGATTTCCAGGTTGTGCTTGGCCTGTGATCGTTCCGATCTCAATCGAACCGAAACCTAATCTAGAAAGAAACGGATATAATTCTCCAGTCTTATCAAAGCCCGCGCCTAGTCCGACTGGATTTGCAAATTCGATCCCTGCGACCTTTGTTTTCAAACGATCGCTGGAGTAGGTCATTAGCGATTCCAAAACAGGAAACACAAACGGAAGCTTTTTAGAAAGCCCAAGTAGATTTTGGGCAAGATAGTGAGCGGATTCAGGATGAATGCTTAAGAAGAAAGGTTTTGCGGTTTTCTCATAAACCCATTGTTTCCATTCAGAATTCATCCGTTCTCCTTGTAGATTGAAGTGTTTAAGACCAGCGAAATATACGAAGCCCAACACCCAAGAAGAAAAATCCGATCACGACCATAAACGCGCAGGGATAAACGATTTCCGTTAGTCCTGCCCCTTCTATAAATATGGCTCTCAAAGTATCCGCCATCAAGGTCAAAGGTAAATGTTTTACGAACGGAAGTACGATATCCGGGAAGTTTTTATAACTGAAGAAGATCCCGGAAAGGACCATCATCGGAAAGGTGAAAGCGTTCACAAGCCCATTCCCTACCTGAGAGCTTTGTGCTCTGGAACCGACAAAGATACCGATACATGCAAATACGAAATTTCCGGTCAGAAAGATCAAAAGTGCAGCCGGTATTGATCCGAAAAAGGCATTTTCAAAAACGGTAAATGTAAACGTTAAGAAGATGATCGATTCTACGGTCGTAACAAAGATCCGAGTGAAGAAGAAAGACATTACAAACGCCAACTTATTCATTGGGGTTGCGGACATTCTCCTTAAAAGTTTTTTCATCCTCATCTCGATGAGATTCCAGCCCACTCCCCAAAGACAAGAATTCATGACCCCCATAGCGAGCATTCCAGGTACGAGATAATCTATATATCTTGTTCCTTTCGAATCCAGTTTTCGGATATTAGAGTTACCTTGTTCTGTTCCTTGCATACTCAAAAGAGCATTGGAAAGAAGGAGATAATCTCTCTGCGCATTTGCATTATTCGGATCGAAGGAAAATTCTAAATTTCCTTTTTCATCTTCTTGCACGAGAAGATTGATCTCTCCTCTTTTTAGGGCTTTGATCGCTTCTTCTTCCGCAAGCACCTGAGGAACGATCACACCTAATCCGTTGGAATTCCCACCGGAAGAGTTAGAAAATGCTTTTTCGATTTTTGTTGATAACCCGTTTGCATCATGCGAAGAGGAAATGACGGCAACTCTCGTTTGAGGCACCCCTTTAGAAGTGAATGCAAGTCCTAACACGCCTGCGATCGCTATCGGGAATATGAATGCCCAGAATAGGATCCCAGGTTCCCGATAAAATTCTTTTAATTGAATCGTGACTAAATGATAGATTTGTTTCATTCTTCCAATCCTCTTCCTGTCATCGAAAGGAATAAGTCGTCCAAGGTCTTTTTATGACACTCTAGTTCTTTTAAAACGATCCCGGACTTTGAAAAGGAATCCAACATGGCAGGAAGATAATCCGTAATTCTCTCCACGTAGATCCTGCCTTCTTTCGAATCGGAATTCCAACTGAATTTGAATTTTCCTTTTTCAGGAAGATATCCACTCGGATCCGTTCCATTCTCCAAAGAAAAACGGACAATTTCTCCTCCGCCTAATTTTCCTAAAAGGTGAGTTAAAGATCCTTGGTCCAAGATCCGGCCCTTATCCATTACGATGATCCTGTCACAAAGTACTTCCGCTTCTTCCATATAATGTGTAGTGAGGATCATCGTAGTTCCGTAAGCTCGTAGATCCTCTAGGATTTTCCAGATATCTCTTCTAGCCCCGGGATCCAAACCTGTAGTTGGCTCGTCCAAAAAAAGAATTTCGGGCTTGTTCATGATAGAAACGCCTAAAGCTAATCTTTGCCTTTGGCCTCCTGATAAACTGTTTACGAAGGATTCATTTTTTTCGGAAAGTCTAGTCAGTTCTAAAATTTCATACAGTCTAGATTCAGGAGCCTTGTAGAAACTTCCGAATAATTTCAGAGTTTCCCAAACTGTGGCCCGATCCATAAATCTTGTTTCTTGCAGAGCGAGACCTATATTACTTCTTAAAAAAGTTTCGCTCTCTTTCCAACTTGTGCCTAAAATTTGGATCTTTCCGGAATCCGGAAATTGGATCCCTTCCAACATTTCGATCAGAGTCGTTTTTCCGGCTCCATTCGGTCCAAGCAAACCTACGAACTCTCCCTTTTTAATTTCTAGAGAAAGATCGCTAACGGCGGTTACATCTTTGAATTTTTTAGTTACATTCTTTACGGTGATAATAGAGGAATCTAATGACACAAATATTCGACCTTGGGCTTAAAATGTTGGATAGCTCCGCTTGTTCAAGAAATTTCGAAGGTAAAAAATCCTAAGAAAAGCGATTGAATCCGATCCTATTACGTTTATTTTTTTCTCATGAGTAGGGTTTTACGTTTCAAAAATATCGAATATCCGAAAGTAAAAATAGACTTCGGTCTTTTACTCTTCTCCTTTTTCTCCGTAGCCTTTGTTGTTTGGATATTTTTTCGTCTTTTTCCTTTTACGATCGTTGATGACGCATATATTCATTATAGAGTGGCCGAAAATTTCGCAAAAACCGGACTCCCGTATTACAATTTAAACGATCCAGTAAATTCAACATCTTCCCCGAACTGGACGATCTGTCTTAGCCTTCTTTCTAAAACCGGAATTCCCATAACGTATGCCGCTTTTCTTTTAGGTTGTATTGGGCTTTTCAGTACCATATATATTTTCGGGATACTTTTAAAACGACAGAATATAAATGCCTCTCTAAGATATGCCGGTCTTTTGCTGACTTTCGTTTGGATTTATGATACGGTACTTATGGGAATGGAATCCGCCGCCGCATTGTCTTGTTTAATGTTTGGAATTTATCTCCAAGAAAGAAAAAGTAAATTTTCTCTTTTAATACTCTGCTTAAGCGTATTTTTCAGATACGAACTTGCCGTTTTTCTAATATTCTTTTTCCTATTCCCTTCTCCAAAAATACCCGATCTAAAGGAGATATTGATCGCGGGCCTTCCTATTTCGGCTTTGAGCCTATGGATGTATTTTCATTTCGGAACGATTCTTCCCAGAGCTGGAATGGTCAAACTTTCCGTTTATTCCATCTCTTACGACCATCCTGTTTTGGCAATTTTTGGAGATTATTCGGTAGCAGTCGCTTACCTAGCCTTATTCTTTTTAGTCGGTTTCATTTTATACAGGATAGGTTTTAAAACCGCTCCAAGATTCGTTCTTTCTGCTTGGGCCTTCGGGCTGGCTTTACCTTTGATCTATATACTGGGTCGTGTATTCGTATTCAGATGGTATACTCCTCTTTTCTTGGCACCGTTTTCTTTCTCGGTAATTTGGGCTTTTCACAAAATAAAGGAGGTCGATAATAAAGGGTTTGTTTATGCCTTGTTTTCACTTTCCATCTTAGGTGTCTTATATCAGCCGTTGCCAAAGATCTCGAAGGACATATATGCCGGCCTTTTCGGACTTTCCGAATACCGAAAACTGACATACAATTCCAGAATAGTACGTTACTTGGAGATCGGAAAATATTTAAACCAAAAGAAGCCCAACGGAACCTTGCTTGCTCCTGAAATCGGCGCCTTGGGACATTCCTTTGAAGGAGAAATAATAGATGCGGTAGGTTTAGGCTCGTCCGTATCCGTTTCCTACCATCCTTTAAAAATCCCGGAAGAGCGTTCCGATGGAACGATCGGAGCCATCCCTCCTAAATTGGTCTTGGATACGGTTCCAGATTTTGTAGTCAGTCTCCCGGTTTTCGCAGAGGCATTACTTCAATCTGAATTTACCGAAATTTACAATTGCTCTCAAGAAACCCCTTTCGCGGAAGAAACGAAGGAGATTCTCGAAGGAGAAAAGATATGGGGATACGATTGGATCCTCGTTTGTGAGAAAAAGGCAGGATGAAGAAGGAACATTACGATATTTTAATTATAGGAAGCGGCATATCTTCCTCTTTTTTTCTGACTAGAATTCTCCAAAAAAAAGAGATCATCGGAAAAAAGATATTAGTCCTGGAAAAAGGATACGAAGAATCCCATTCGGAAAGGAAAGCAAGACGATTCCGAAAACATAACGGAGTAGTTGCAACAAAACTCGATCCGTCAAAAACATTCTTACAAACCGACGATACTAATAAAAAATGGACATATTCTCCTTCTTTCGGGGGAAGCAGCAATTGTTGGTATGGAAACACATTACGTTTTTTACCAAACGATTTCCGTACAAAATCGATTTACGGATACGGAATAGATTGGCCTCTAACCTATGAGGAATTAGAAAACTATTATTCCATTGCTGAGAATATTTTCCAAGTCTCGGGTCCTTCCAAAACTCCTTTTCCTAAAACTTCTTCCTATCCTTTACCACCGCATAAACTTTCCGGATTCGATAAACTTTTGCAGAAAAAATTCGGCTCTCTTTACATTGCAACACCTTGTGCAAGACCTTCCATTTCCATTGAGCAAAGACCTAAATGTTGTAATTCGGGTGTCTGCCACGTTTGTCCTATAGATTCTAAATTCACAGTGACAAACAGTTTATCGGGAGCTTACGAGGATCCACGTGTCATATTGAAAACCGAGGCTAAAGCTGAATATTTACGGATCGAAAACGGTATTGCGAAATCCGTTCTGATCACCTATCAAGAAAAAGAATATGAGATTTCCGCCGATTTATTCGTACTAGGAGCAAACGCTATCTTCAATCCATTTCTACTAATTAGATCCGGGGACAATTCTCCGGAATTGGGAAAAGGGATCAATGAACAGGTTTCGATAAATTGTTCGATGGAATTGGATCAAATAACAGGCTTCGACGGAAGTACCGTAATTTCGGGATTAGGTTATATGTTTTATGATACTCCGGAACGAAAAAAAACCTCTGCCTGTCTCGTGGAAAATCATACTGCACCTATTCTTGGCGGCAATAAGTGGAAAAATGGATTCAATCGGGCGAATGTAAAATTTATCTTTGAAGATCTCAGACAATCCCAAAACAGGATAGAATTGGATTCGAATGGAAAATTACCTATCGTGGTTTATAAAGGCCATCATCCGAGAACGCAAGCTGCCTTAAAAAACACGGAAAAATATGCGTCAGAAATCGCAAAGGCAGTTTCGGCATCTTCATTTACCTTGGCTGATTCCATCAATTCGACCGAGTCCCATATTCAAGGGACCGTTCCTATGGGAAATTCAAACGGGAATAGCGTAGTCGATCGAGATCTCGTCCATCATAAAATCCGCAATCTATGCGTTTTGGGCTCTTCTTCTTTTCCTACTTCCCCTCCTGCAAATCCAAGTTTAACAATCGCAGCTCTTTCCCTTAGAACAGCAGACAGATTATTCGATTCCGGATCCCGATCTTGAAAGTCATCAATCATATACTAAAAAACAGATACTCAAGATCCGGTTTTTTGATTGGATTACTTTCCGCGACCGCGTTCCTGTTCTTTCGTTTCATCCAAAACAATTGGAAAAGAAAAATTACCGATCATATCAAAACAATACTTTTGGAAAAGACGGAAAGTTTCGTGGACTTGCAAGGATTGATCGAACGATACACTGAGGATTTTTACGAGAATATTGTTGTTCGAAATTTGTACGATATTCCTACATCATTTTTTTATAATGCGTATTTAGGTGAAGTCCGTTTAGACCTATTGGAATTCTACGAAGATAAACTTTTGATCAGTTTCCTTCTTTCAACCGACTTTTATAATTCGAAAAATTCGCAAAAAAAGATCGAATATCTTTATTTTTACGATCCCTATGCTTCTCCCTGCTACCGTCCGAATTTAAGTTCAGATCCCGAATGAATTTAATTCTTACGCAACTTTTCCGCTTTTTTCACCCAGTCTTTTTTGAGATATTCCAGGATCTTATCCTTATTTTTTAATGCGTCCGATTTCCCCAACTCATAAGTTTCCCTAACACCTTTTGCATTCGTATAATCAAAAGAAGTAATAGGTAAAGGTTTAGATGGGGTCACTAAAAAACACCGATCCAAAAGGCGAGGGTCCTTTCCCACAATCGTTGTTTGCTCGTAATGTATCCCTATAATTTTTGCATTGGGAGGAAACGCTTCCAGAAGTAAGTTATTCGTGAGCCCTCCGTCCAGATAATATTCCTTTCCATGATTCTGAAAAGAAACGATAGGAGGAATAGAGGAAGAATTTAAGATAATCTGTTCGATCACACTCGGGTCCCTAAAATCCGCCTCGGTAAAAAGAACTTCTTTCATATTCCAATTTCTTAATACACGAAACGTCCTTTCGGTATAAAGTCCTTTGTTACGATCTCTTTCATCCTCTAAGAACGCTTTTCCGGTTTCTGCGATCAATCTAGCGAGCCTAAATGTATTCCTATTGGAATCGTCTTTCGGAAATGCCTTGATCGTATGAATAAAAACTTTTGCCCCGGAACGAATGATCTTTTCGAAATCCATTCCGAATCGGATCGTCCTACGATACATATCCTCATGAGGAAATGCCTTCTCTCCGCTGAATAAACGAGTAAAATAAAAATTGCGAGGGTTCTTACGAACGATCCTTTCAAAAAAGGAAACGGATTCTTCTTCCGTTTCGCAGAGTAATGAAAGTACCATTGCAGCACCTGCGGAAACACCGGACACTTGCCTGAGTTTTAATCCCCAATTTTTCAACTCATGCCCAAACCCTAAACCGTAGAATGCCTTACATCCACCGCCTGCGATCGCAAAACAGATCTCGTCTTCTAACCAAATCCCTTGCAGGACCTCGCCGAACTTGGATCCAGGGTCTGACTTTCTGGAAGGAAGTTCGTATTCATCTATGATCGGCATTTAATTTTCCTCGGAGTCCAGGCTCCAATGACCATTTTCCGATTTCGGATCGGAATTCTAAAAGTAAAAAATCAGAGATCCAAAAGAACCAGGACTTCGAAATGTTTAGTCCTGGGAAAGAAATCCGTAAGAATTATTTCCTTAGGCTTATATCCTGAGTTTTTTAAGATCCCAAGATCTCTTGCTAAAGTGCCCGGATTACAGCTGGAATAGATAACGCGAGAAGGTTTATGTTCATCCAGAAAATCTAATAAGGAAGAAGAAGCGCCTGCCCTCGGAGGATTTAGAATACACAGTTCTGCTCCGAAAGAACCTAATTTTTTTGGCAAAGAAGAATTCAGATCCAATGTATGGAACTCAAGGTGAGAATACCCTATATTCTTCGCATTACTCGCGGCCGCTTTTACCGAAGAGTTGGACAACTCGTAACCGGAAAGACGAGTCACTAAATGACCGATCGCCAAGCTGATAAGTCCTGCTCCTGAATAAAATTCTAATACAGGTCCGCAGTCTTTTGGGATCCAAGACCGGATCTTGAGCATCCATTCTTCCAAAAGAAAACGATTCACTTGGGTAAAACCATCTGCCGGGATGGACCATTCTAATTTCTCGGGGAGATACGGACCTATTTTCACTTCCTGCTTATCATATTCCAAAATTTTTCCGAAGGAATAACGGAGTCTCCAATCTCCCTTCTTAGAAAACGTTTTTTTACTTTCTAAATTCTTTCGGATGTACTCGTTCATCTCGGAAGGAAGATGTTTACAACCTTCTTTGGGAAATAAAACCAAGGAATTGGAATTCTCTTTATAAAATCCGGCGTTCGGTTTTCCTTTTTTGAGTCCGATTTTGATTTGAGCCGTATTCCTATATCCGTTAGAAGGTCCGCTTAAAATTTCAATTTCCGGGATTTGGGAAGGCTCCAACCTGGAAACATATAAAAAAGAATTCTGCAAAAGCGCTTTTTTGATCCGAAGTTCTTCCTCATACGGAATATGGCGATAAGAACAACCTCCACATTCAGGAAACGCAGAACAATCTGAGGCAATCCGAAACGGAGAAACATTTTCCGTGGATACTACAGTTCCCCAAATCAGTTTAGAATTTTCTTTATCAGTTCTGATCCGAACTGTTTCTCCCGGAACCGCAGCTTTTACGAATACGGTTTTATTCTCTGCATGAGAAATACAAGTTCCAAGATTCGCCCATTTCTCCACGACTAATCCGGAAATTTCTCTATGGTTCTTTTCCGTACTCATAGGTAAATCACCTTGACAGGGTCCCCCATCTTGTCAGTAAAGTAATCCTTAACCGGAGAAGTGGCCGAGTGGTTTAAGGCAGCGGTCTTGAAAACCGTCGTGGGTAACTCCCACCGTGGGTTCGAATCCTACCTTCTCCGAAGACGGAACTACACTGGAGATGTGCCTGAGCGGTCGAAAGGAGCAGTTTGCTAAACTGTCGTATGGGGTAACCTGTACCCAGGGTTCGAATCCCTGCGTCTCCGAAAGTTCCATACTCTCACCTGACCCCGGGAAATAAGAAGATGTCCGACCAGAGATTCAACACCCGGGAATTCCTGGAAGAAACCAAGCGATTATTAGAAGGGGAAGAATATCCCAATCTATTCGCTGCTATTTCCTATATTCCTTTTTTAGGATGGGTCATTCCTTGGTTTTTTAGAAGAAAACAGGAGATCTGCAAGTTTCACGCGCTCCAAGCGATCAAGTTGAACCTAGGATTCGTTTTTCTGTATTTGGTTGTTTGGTTCTTAAGAGAGTTCCCAATCCTAAGCACCATCTTAAAATGGATACATGCAAATCCAGTTGTAACCGATTTTATAAGCTATGTCGCATGGCTGGCTTTATTTGGTTATGGAATTTTGGGAGCCTTGCAAGCGTATCAAGGCAAACTGTTCGTATTACCATTATTTCCGGAAATAGAAAATGAAGTTCGAAAAATACTCAGCAAAATTAGAAGAACTCAAGGCTAAAGTCCTAGATCTTCTCTCTCCTTACTGGAACCAAGCCAAGAGTTTTATAAACACTGAGAGATTTCGCATCTACTTGGTGACACTTCCTCTATTCGGCAACTGGTTGATCGGATTTTCTTTCTACTCCAACCAAGCGGAAGTCTATAGACATGCAAAACTTTCCTTTGTTGGTGTTCTGTATTTTATCGCATTCTTAGTATTGTCTTGGCTTTTCTCCTTTATCCCGGTTGTAGGACCTTGGTTAGCCAATCTTGCACACTTAGCAGGAGTCATTATCTATCTTGGTTTATCCGGTTTACTGCTATACAATTACACCAAGGGAAAAAAACTGGTCCCGAAACTTCCCCAAGAGCATTTAGAACTTTTGGAAAAGAAATTCTTTTAATCACCCGCGCCCATAGCTCAGCTGAATAGAGCGTCTGACTACGGATCAGAAGGTCGGAGGTTTGAATCCTTCTGGGCGCACCAACTTCCTCTTTCCCATAAACTCTACCATTATGTCCCATATAATCTTGAAAATATTCTGAATTTTTGCTCAGAAAACTTGACTTTAATACTGAGTCTCAAAAACGATAGTTATATAGAAAGAGATCGGGAACCAGAATGGAAAAGTGCCATTGTGCTCAAATCACGTTTGAAAAAATCGTAGAGACTGCAAAACAACAAGGACAAGATTATCGCGAAGTGGTAAAAGCTTGCGGAGCTGCGGATACTTGCACAGCCTGCAAAGATTACTTAATCGCGTATTGCGAACAGCATCTACAACTTGTCTCGGCCGGATAAATTACTCATCGATCAGGAGTTATTCGATAAACTCCTTCCACTTGCTTCCTCTTCCGCTAGGGGAAGAACGAACCATAACTTTCACGAATTAATAGAACCGTATCAGAGATTTCTGAACGTACTAACAAAGGACACGTACGTCCAAGTTCATCGTCACAAAAATCCCCCCAAACCTGAGACCTTTCTAGTTCTAAAGGGAAAACTAGGCTTCATTCTATTCGAAGAGGACGGAAGTATCAGGGAGAAACATATCCTGAGTTCGGATGGCCCAATTTACGGGATAGATATTCTACCTGGAGTGTACCATACACTGGTCTGCCTTTCGGAAACCTGTATTTGTTTCGAAGGGAAATCCGGACCGTACGATCCCGGCACTGACAAAGAGTTTGCCGCATTCGCCCCAACGGAGAACAGCGATGAAAAAACTCAATATCTGGATTTTCTCAGATCTCTTTTCTAAAATCCGGAAAAATTTAACCGTGTCGCTCCTAAACCTACAGCGAATATAGATCAAGATCTCGGATCGAAAATATCCTCGTACAATTCCCGGATCTTTTTCAAATTTCTTCCCGGCGGGGAAGGAAAAGGAATGATCCTACCTAAATTTTTCGCCGTACCGGTTTCTTTTTGTTCTTCCGATTCTTTATGATTATGTCTGTTTAAAGGGGGGAGATTTTCTCTCTCCATAAATTATACCTTCGGAAAATCGAAGTCCTAAATTCAGTGACATTCGCTAGATTTTTTAAAAATGAAATCGGAAAATCCGGTTTGAAATTTACGAAAACTGTTGCCATAGTATTTTCCCAGGCAAACATGCGAATGGTTTGAAAGGATTTTGCTTATAGGCGATTCCGATCAGATCCTATTCTGAACTTCCCCTTAACGGAAAGGAAAAGTATGCCTGAATTCGATCAAATCGATCTGTTCAACTATGCCGCTTACGGCAATGAAGACGATCCTCAATGGGACGATATACGTAATTATATTCGCTCTAATGCCAACGCTTCGAAAGAATACGAGGAGATCAAAAAAAATCTCTCGAATGTTCAACCGAAACGAAAACAAAAAGATTTCGGAAGACCCAGACAAGAGGTAAAATCCTCCGATGGAGATCCGAACTCTAATAAGCCTGCGGGGCAGGATAAAAAATGGTGGAGCGTTTTCTTAGGAGAATAGTCGCTTAGGAAGGTTGACCGTGGAGAAAGAAGCAAAAACATATCTTCGGATCAAAAATTTCGTGGCTCCCTTTATTGGTCTAGCCGTGAATATCAGCGCGTACGGAACCGAGAATATTGTAACTAACGGTAAAGTAATTCTTACCTGCAATCATAGATCCGATATGGATCCTTTTATTCTTTCTTATACTTTTCCTAGATTCATTTCCTGGATCGCTGCAGAATACACTTTCAGAATTCCTATATTCAGAGACCTAGCAAAGATCGCGGGTGGGATCCCGATGTCCATTGACGGAAATATTTCCATCGGTTCCATTAAGATGATCCAACAGGTTTTTAAAAAGGGAGAGACCTTAGGAATTTTCCCGGAAGGCCATGACTATATGGTCAAAAACGATTTTAAATCCGGAATGGTAGACTTTCATTCAGGATTCGCGGCATTTTCCATTCGCAATAAAGTGGATATTCTTCCTTCTGTCATTATCCCTGTAGAGGAATCTTATTCTGATATTCCAATACCGCCTATCGTTCGCAGCTTTATGGGAATGCCAAAAGAAGTCTGCGATATCAAAAAGCGTGCGATCTATAAAAAGGTAAAAGTGATCTACGGAGAGAAAGTAGACCATAGGGATTTTCTTTCCGGCACCTTAGAGGAGAATATGAAACAACTCTCCGATACGGTCAGAAACAGAATGATCGCCTTACAAGAAGGTCAGTACGCGGAAGCTTAAACTTCCACGACTCCGCTGAATACTTCCGTAGCCGGACCAGTCATTAACACATGACCTGATTCCAACCATTGCACTCGTAAGGTTCCACCTCTTAGATCGATACGGACATCTTTGCCAGTCTTACCGTTTAGATGAGAGGCTGTCATCACTGCACAAGCACCCGTTCCGCAAGCCAATGTTTCTCCGGCACCTCTTTCCCAAGTTCTTTGGTAAAGATGGTCTTTTCCTCTTAAGGATACGAATTCGACATTTACCCTACGAGGAAATAGTTCCGTATGATTTTCGATCAATGGACCGATCTCTCGGACCGGAAATTGATCCGGATCTTCTACATAAATAATACAATGTGGATTTCCCATACTTACGGCGCTGAATTTCAAATTGTAAGAAGAATAACCCGGCAATCCGCTCAAGAAAGAAAGCGGTTGTTCTAAGATCGGATTTTCATTTTCCCATTTAACAGGGATTAAAGAAGGAACCAAGATCGGTTTTCCCATGTCCACGGAAACTTGTTCCACTTTACCGCTTCCGTTTACTTTCAGGTCGAGTTCTAAAATTCCGGCACCCGTTTCTATCTTAGGTTGTTTTTTGTTCGTAAGACCGTGATCGTACACGTATTTTCCAACGCAACGAATTCCGTTCCCGCACATCTCGGAAGAAGAACCGTCCGCATTGTACATATCCATTTGGAAATCGCCTTTATCGGATGCACGGATAAAGATCACACCGTCACCTCCGATCCCGAAATTACGGTCGGAAAGTTTTTGGATCTGTTCGGGGCTCAGACGTAAATCGTCTTTAGTTGCATCCACGTAAACGTAATCGTTTCCGATCCCTTCCATCTTGGTAAAATGTACTTTAGCCAAACGAATCTCCTAATTAAACCTGAGAGGTTGTTTCCATGCTTCCAATGGGACCTTCCTTGGAAAATCCAAAAAGGCCTGGACCGACTTCGTTTTTTACTGGAATTTAGAGGCTGAAACCGAAGGATAAGATCCAGTCCCTATGGTCCTGGCTCTTTAAGCCCGTGATCAAACACTTATCGAAAACCTAAGTTTTGGGACGGACTATAAACTATCAATCCAACGGACACTCCCTTTTGAACCAGACCTGTTATCTTTGCGGAAGTCAGAAAAACAAAACCTTATTCGTCGAAAACGGAATCCCAATCGTGCGTTGTTTGAATTGCAGCCACGCATTCTCCACTTATGAGCAAGACGAACATTACGAAGGATACTGGGACGACGAAACCGGCTATGATTTAGACTGGTGGGATGTGGCTCATAGAGAAATCTACAAAGACTTCATAGGAAAATTTCTTTCGGCCCCTAAAGGGAAAATTTTGGATGTTGGTTGTGGACTCGGTTTCTTCGTAAAGACGATCGGAACTACAAGACCGGGTTGGGAAGCTGTGGGTTACGAGATCTCCGAAAAAGCGGTCAAATTCGCGAGAGAAAAAAACGGTCTCAAACAAGTATTCCCAGGTATCGTTCAGGACAGTGGCCTTCCTAAAGAAAGTTTTGATATCATCACTCTTTGGGACGTAATCGAACATATCCCTAAACCGCATAGTCTCATCCAATATTTATTCGGACTTTTGAAACCCGGCGGATTTTTGTTCGTTCAAACTCCGAATTTCCCTGTTCAGCTATTCAAAGCAAAACTGAAAGTTGCTTTAAAAGGTATGCAAGAAGGCGGACATTACCTAGAAGCAAAAGATCATATTAACGATTATACGGAAAAAACTTTAGGACTTCTGGCGGAACAATGCGGATTTTCTTCCGTCGAGTTTTCGATCCTAAAACCGATCGCTTCCGTGTCCGGAGTTTCCGGCCCGAAAGCGAAATTAGGGATCTTCTTAAAGAAAGCCTTCTATTACGGAACCTTAATGCTTTGGTATCTGACATTCAAACAAGTGAACCTAAATCTGACCTTATTTGCTCTGCTGAAAAAGAAGTAATCAAAGTACGATCCCTTTTTCCAAACTTAAGATATAATTTAAAGCGGAGGATAAATCGGGAGATTCCCAATATTCTTTTCCTTCTAACGATTTCTTTTCCAGAACTGATTTGGTTTTGGAAGAAGAGATGGGACTTTTCAGATAAAAAGCTTCTAACCCGAAAGCAAGTCCTCCACCAATATCGTCTTGTAATGAGTCTCCAATGATATACGACTTTTTAGGGTCGGCAGTCAATAACGCCTTATTAAAGATCAAGGCAGAAGGTTTTTCCGCTCCGCTTTCTTCGGAGGTGACTAATTTGTATTTAAGTTCTTTTGGAAAAAGGACTGATAATTTCAGCAATTGGGTCCTGAGAGACTCGTTCGTGATTATGACTATATCCTGGACTTCTTGTAAAGCTCTGAGCAGAGACAAAATCCTTTTAAACTCTTTAAAGTTTTTCTTTTTCCAATCTTTGATCCCTTGCAGAAAAAATCCAAAATAAACGGAGTCCAGTTTTAGGACAAAAGAAGGATCCAATCTCCCGAATAGAAGTTCCGACATCTTCTTAAAATAAAGAATGCGTAGTCGATTGACCGGATTGTTCGGAAGTTCTTTTTTAACTTCTGCTCGGACAGTATCGTAAGTCTTTTTGAATTCTTTAGAAGAGGAGAAGCCCAGGGTCTTTGCCTTTTTTTCCATTTCTCGGATCGTAAACTCATAGATCCCTACGGAATCGAAAACCGTATTATCCAAATCCAAAAGAACAGCCATAACTCTAAAATCCTCGGACCGATCGGAAAGCCAAGGAGAGTTTTGGAAAATGTATAGGAAATTTCTTTTTCCTTGCTTCTTCTTACCTAAAAACTAATCTGCAATCCGTTTGTTTATGTCCGAAGATCGTTTTTCCAGAAAAGTATTCCTATCCACTTTGGCATTCTGCGCAGCCCTTTTGGGGATTGGTTCTTATTTTAGATTCAGAAAAAAAAATATCCAAGGAAATATCCTAGGACCGGACAGAGAAACAGGGCATCGGATCAGACAAGTCAGAACGGATTTTTCTCCCGTTAGTACGATCCAAACAAAGGTTCTGATCGCCGGAGGAGGTATCTCGGGACTTTCTTCCGGATATTATCTATCCCAATTCGGGATCTCGGATTATTTGATCTTGGACCTGGAGAATCAAGTGGGAGGCAACTCCAGATATTCGGAAACCGATTCCTTAAAATATCCTTGGGGTGCACATTATCTTCCCCAACCGGGACCAGAGTCGGTATTAGTCCGGAAATTTTTAGAAGAGAACGGACTGGTCCAAGGTAAAGACTCCGATGGAAATCCGATCTATCCGGAAAAGTATCTATGTTTCGATCCGGAAGAAAGACTCTTTTACCAAGGAAGATGGCAAGCAGGTTTAGTTCCGAGAAGAACAGGAGAACCTGATGAGCAAGAATTATTATTTCGTAAAATTATAAACTCGTGGCAAAACAAGAAAGGAAGAGACGGACAAAAGGCGTTCTGCATTCCGATAGATCGTTCTTCCAGAGACCCTGAAATTTTAAAATTAGATCGGATCAGTTTTTCAGATTATCTAAAAACATCAGGTATCCAATCGCCCGAGATCCTTTGGTATGCCGATTATTGCACGCGAGACGATTACGGTGGGAATTCCGACAATATCTCTGCCTGGGCAGGACTTCATTATTTCTGTTCTAGATTAAGAGAAGAGGAAGATTCTCCTCCGGTCCTGACCTGGCCGGAAGGAAACGGATTCCTATTAGAGCTCCTACAAAATCCTTCTAAGGATAAGATCAGAACTTCCAGTCTTGTAGAAAGAATTCGTAAGAATTCGGCAACCTGGGAGATCAATGCTTACGATATAAAAACAAAAAAAGATCTGCTCATCAAGGCGGAGCAAGTGATCTATGCTCTACCTTCTTTCACTCGAAAATATATTTTAGGAGAGAAGGATTCAATTCTACAAAGATTGGAATATTCTCCTTGGCTGGTTGCGAACCTATTTGTAGACGAACTACCCCAAGGAAAAGGACATCCCCCCGCTTGGGAAAACGTAATTTATAAGAGTAAATCTCTCGGTTACGTGGTATCTACTCACCAAGATCTAAGAGCGCTTCGACCCCAATCAGTTCTTACTTATTATCTTGCCTTTGGAGAAAAAGATACTCTTGCAGCAAGAAGATCCATTCTTCCTAAAACCTGGGACACTTGGAAGGAAGAGATACTTTCCGATCTAAAAAGGCCTCATCCCAATATTGAAAGTTTAGTTTCTCGAATCGATATCATGACCCATGCACATGCAATGGTGCGTCCTGTTCCCGGTTTTCTTTGGGGAGGAGAAAGAGAAAAATTGGCAAAATCCGAATCAGGAATTCATTTCGCTCATTGCGACCTAAGTGGGATTTCCATATTTGAAGAAGCATTGTATAGAGGATTCGAAGCTTCTAAAAAAGTCCAAACCGTTGCCAAGAGAAGTTGATGAAAGAGAAAATAACTCCTAGTCCTTGGATCATCTCCAAAAGATTCGATCTTACTTGGTTTATCACGCCCGGATTGATTTCCGTAATGGTTGTGCTCCTCGCGCACTACTTCGGATTCCCGGAAAATTCTTCCTTTGGTTCCTCTAGAACAAGCGGAAATGCTTTGCCTCCTTGGCTTTGGCTACTTCTTATCCCAGGTGTGGATGTGTCTCATGTATATTCCACTTTGTTCAGAGCATATTGGGATAGAGAAGTTTGGAATCGGAAAAAAGTCCTTCTAAGCTTGGTTCCATTTTTATGTTTTATATCGGCGCTCGTACTTTACTCTTTCGGAAAATTATTCTTCTGGGGAGCGATGGCTTATCTAGCGGTGTTTCATTTTATCAGACAACAATACGGTTTTTTGAGTCTGTATGCGAGAACGGAACTTGAAGTCGAAAGCAAAATTCCGTTTCTCTTAGATAAGATGACTTTGTATATAGTGACCGGTTTACCTGTTTTGTACTGGCATCTAATTCCGGGAGGGAGGCATTTCGAATGGTTTATGGAAGGCGACTTTTATCAATATCCGAATCGTTCACTTTCAGACTTCATTCACATACTATTTTGGGTTTGGGTGATAGGATACTCTTCGATCCAAGTCTACCTTTCTATTAAAGGAAAAAGAATAAGTTCGGGAAAACTTTTACTCCTATTAAATACTGCCTCCGTTTGGTATGTCGGTATCGTATTACTAAACGACGATTTTGCGTTTACTCTTACGAATGTGATCAACCACGGGGTTCCTTATATGGCCCTGGTATTCGCATATTCCAATTTCAGAAAGAAAGAGCTTCCCTCCGTATTTTATAATAGTTTTCGTAATGGAGCCTTGGCAATCCTTAGCTTTTCGTTAGTATTATTGGCCCTTGCCTTTTCGGAAGAATGGCTTTGGGATAGTTTTGTATGGAGGGAGCATCCGTATTTATTCGGAAACTCTTCCGTAATAAAAGCGGAATTAGGACAGGGCCTTGAGGGAATCCTAGTGCCTCTCTTCTTTCTTCCCCAGTTCACTCATTATATCTTGGATGGGTTCCTATGGAAGGGAGGAAAGAACAACTCGGAACTGGAAGGCTTTCTGGGCATTCGGAATTTGGGCTCATAAAGCCAATTCGACTTGAAAAACGAGTATCTTACGGTTTTCCGATAGACAAGCCCGGTTTTCTTCTCATAATGACGAAAAAGGAAAACAGGATCTACCTCAATGATCATCGTAGAAGGAATCGATTATATTGTAATACCTACCGGGGATATAGAAGCCTCTGTAAAATTCTATTCCGAACTATTTGATTTCGAGACGATCGAGGAAAAAGGAAACGAATTCGCAATCATCGGCTTGGATTCTGTGAACATTAAACTCCTCAATACCAACGGAGTTAAAAGTTCTTTAACCGAAGTTAAATCTCCTGTCCTCAGTTTCGTATTGGATGTGGATGATTTTACCGAAGCGATCGTAGAACTCGAATCTAAATCAGTTCAGATCGTAAGAGGTCCGGAAGCCAGAGACGGAGGAGAGTTTCTCCATTTCTTGGATCCGTCCGGTAATATATTAGAGATCAATTACAAAGAAGATTAAGACTTAAAACTTTCGGCCTTAATAAAGAAAAGCCCTCAATTTGAGGGCTTTTTTATTGTGTTTAGACAATCGGACCAAAAAAAGTTAGGAGATCTTGTCTACAAATGCTCCCTTAGTTTTATAAATATCGCCCGCATAACTAGGATTCATTGCCTTCTGATCAAAAATTTCCGCCTGCTTGTTTTCGTAAGGTTTATTTGGAATTCCTTCCACCTTAGGCATTTTGCGCGGATCGGAGGAAGCTTTTTCAGCCAGTCCGAGATAGATAGAGGTTATTGTTGCCATTCAGTATTCCCTCCCTTCAGATCCTAATCCAAATCGGATAATAAACCAAGTATTTTTTTGCCCTGAAAATTAGGGAAAAGATACGGTGCAGTTACCCTTTCCAGCGGTAACGAACATCTGCACGGTATAATAACTGGAGAATGTCAAAGTAGGTTCATAAACCCAAGTATTCGTATCCGAAAAAGTCCCAACGTCCGTCCGACCACAGGTTTTGGAAAACTTGGAATATATCAGATATGTATCACAGGCAATCTTAACGTTGGTAGGACCTTCCGGATTCAGATCGATCCGCAGTGCCTTTGTCCCTGTCTGACCTGTAATTTCGAAAGTTTTGGAGTCCGGATAAGACACCCCGACCTCATCCCCATACAAATTGTCGAAAGATTTATAACAATCAATATAGAACCTAGTACCGTAACAGTTCGTCGCCGCGCTTCCGTTATTCTCATCACAATAGACAGGACCGTCTTTAGTCACAAATAACGTACCGGTGGAAGCTCCTGCCGGAACCACCGTAATGATCTCTGTGCTTGTCGCACTTAGGACGCTTGCAGATACACCGTTAAATTTAACCGTTGTTAGATTCGTATCCGCGGAAAATAAACGGCCCTTAATCGTAACAGTTGTGCCTGGATTTGACCCGATAGGAGGAGATCCGCTGGGAGGATCAATCTCGGTTATCACAGGATTTCCCAATCCTAATTGAGAAGCAAGGTCCGAGTCTTTACCCGTAGAACAACCGAGTCCGAAAATGGATAGAGATAACATAAAAGCTAAGATCTGAGTCTGAAATCGCATTTTTTCTTTAACCTAGAACCGTTCGTATACAGCGCTTTTGCTTGCCGTTTTTAAAAAACCGCAGAATCTACCCAATTATCGGAAAGATCCGGCCTATCCGGGAAAGATTTTTTAGAAGGCAAATATGAGCGAGACTGTTCTTTATTCCATCGAAGATTATACGTGCATAATTAGTTTAAATCGACCCGAAAAAAGGAATGCGATCTCTAGAGAATTACTCTATCAGCTTATGTCCCATGTAGAAAGAGCGAGCAAGGACCCTAAAATCCGAGCTTTGGTACTCAAGGGAGAAGGTTCCGTATTTTGCGCGGGGGCCGATCTAAAAGAAAGAGCAGATATGTCGGAGAAAGAAGTACATAAATTTTTAGACCAAGTCGGAAAATGTTTCCTTGCCTTGGAAAATCTTCCATTCCCAACCATAGCTGCTTTGGACGGAGATGCATATGGTGGCGGATTGGAAATGGCTCTCTGCTGTGATTTTATTCTGATGAGCGCCGAAGCAAAACTAGGTCTTACGGAAACAGGGCTTGGTATTATTCCCGGTGCCGGCGGAACCCAAAGACTTCCAAGAAGAGTTGGAAAAACAAAAGCGTTAGAACTTATTTTAACGGCATCCGTAATAGATGCTCAAACCGCGTTGGATATTCAACTTGTGAATTCAGTCTGGCATGACTCGGCATTTATAGCCGGAAAAAAATTAGCCTCTCTACTTTCCGAAAAGGCACCCATCTCTTTAAGACTTGCAAAAGAAGCGATCAGAGAAGGAGAAGGAAAAGATATCCAAGCTGCTCTAAAGATAGAGAGAAAACATTATAATAAAACCCTAAAAACGGAAGATAGACTGGAAGCCTTAAAGGCTTTCCGAGAAAAAAGAAAACCGGAATTTAAAGGAAGATAGAACTCCGAAAAAGGGAGGCGAGACACAAGGCCGACCCGAAAATAGGCAAAACAAGGAAGCTGGAATACGAAATGATCCTAACGGGTAAGGAAATTAAAAAAAGATTAGAGAAGGATATCATCATAGATCCTTACTCCGACAATAACTTAAATCCAAACTCTTATAATCTACGGCTTCATACTGAGTTGGTTCGTTATACGGAAAGTCCACTGGATATGAAAAAGTCCAATCCTTCCGAAAACCTGATCATCCCGGAGACCGGACTACTTTTGCAACCCGGAGTTCTCTATCTGGGCAGAACTTTAGAATACACTGAAACACATAATCTGGTCCCAATGTTAGAAGGACGTTCTTCTATCGGTAGATTAGGAATGTATGTCCATGTGACTGCGGGTTTCGGGGATGTTGGATTCAAAGGATTCTGGACCCTCGAAATTTCCGTCATCCAACCTTTAATCATCTATCCGAATGTGGAAATTTGCCAGATCTTCTACCATACTGTCGAAGGAGAGATCACTGAATACAAATCAGGCAAATACCAAGGCAATAAAGGGATCCAAACCTCTATGCTTTATAAGGATTTTGAGAACGGAAAATATTAAACTTCTATTAAGAAGCTTTTCTATCTCTTTCGATAAGTCTTACTAATTTTTGAGCGTTCTCGTCTTCCGGATCCTTTTCGAGGGCCAAATGAGCATATTCCAAAGCCAAATCGAATTGTTCCGTCTGACGGTATAAGTCGGAAAGATTGATCAGATTCATGGAATTGTCCGGTTGGAGTTCCTCCATTCTTTTTGCAGCCAAGATGGCTTCGTCCATTCTACCGATCCTGCGATTCGCCAATGAGAGATAATACCAGTATTCTACCAAGTCGGGATCAGATCCCAAATATTTATTTAGGACCTCTACTGCTTTGCCGTAATTTTTACCTTTAAAGCTTAAAAGCCCAAGTAGCTTAGTCACCTTAGTATTCTGAGGATCCGATTTATACAGTCCTTCCAACGCTCCGAGAGCTTCGCTCAAACGGCCGCCCATATAATCTTCTTTTGCTTTTTTGTAGATGAACTTCCAATCGAAAGGATCCGAAAGCTCGTCTTCTTTTCCGTCATTTTCCGGAGAAGCTACAGGGGAATATTCCACTCTTAAAAGAGAAAGGTCGTCGGTTAATTCTCCAACTTTTAAGATCTCTTCCTCTATCCTTTCCAGGTCACCTTGGCCTTTTTCCACCATTTGTAAAAAGAGCATCTCATCTTCATTGATGGTACGGACTTCTTTTTCGGGAGTAAGGTCCAAATCATCTTTACCGTCCGAACCTATGATCAATACGTCACCAGGTTCTAGTCTTCCGGAGTGGACCTTAAATTCGTATTCAGAATCCAATCCTATCTTTCTAAGAGTAAGTCCTGTTTCTAAGAAACCGGCTCTGCCATCCCTATACATAACGGAGAATGGGTGCTCGGCGTTGAAATACCAAAATTTGCCTGTTTCATCCTCTATGACGATAAACGTCCCAGAGATTACCATTGATCCGTTGAAAGATTTGAAAACGGACTGCATCTCTTTATATATTTCGGTTAAAAATTCGGAAGGAGTGGTATCCAACACTCTATCATTCGCAGCGGATCTTGCGAGAATAGAGTTGATCACAACTCCCATGACAAGCGATCCTCCCGCTCCCTGCATGGACTTACCCATCGCATCTCCGTTCATGGCGAAGGTATAACGTTTATAATCGTTCTCCTTTCCGAGACGAAGATTTCCAGTTACGCAAAGATCTCCACCCAAGTCCGCACGTTTGCCTTTGAACTCGAATTGTTTCTTTTGACGAAGAATAAAATTAGTACTTACTTTTGAAGATTTATTCGCATTATAAAAAAGCGGTTTTGCCAATAAGGAAGTAAGGAAATAATCACCGTCCTGTTGTACTTTTAGGCGCTGTAATTCATCTATTTTTTCGGAAAGTTCTCTGGTTCTTTCTCTTACCTTGGTAGCTAAGTGTTCCGCATAGTCTTGGAGTTCTCCCCTAGCTTTTCGAATGGAAGTCACCATGTTATTGAATGATTCGGATAGGAAACCGATCTCGTCTTTTAAGTCTACTCTAACCTGTACATCCAAGGCACCCAAGTTAACTTTTTCCACCCCGGATAAAAGTCTGTTCAGCGGAGTGATCAAACTTTGTCGGAAGAAGAGAGGGAATATGAAAAATACAACCACCAAAACTAAGCCCAAAATAAGGGTTTGTTTGGCCGCAGTTGGATGCATAAATTCCCTATATTTGCGATATGAGTAACCTACTTCACTGACCACATCTTTCTTCACATCATAATGTATATATGTTACGAAGTGTTGATGTTCATCCAAACTTTTTCGGTAATGTCGATACAACGCAGGTTGGAATGGACGGAAATACAAAAGGATTTCCGCCTTTAAATGACCGATTAACAGATCCTTTTCATCAAAGGTACAAGTCCCGTTCTTCTCCTTCCATTTTTGGAGAAGATGTTCTTTGAAAGGAATGACACCTTTGGTATTGATACCTTTTAGATAATTTCTACCGTCCACGCAGAAATCTTTGGGAAAGATATAATCCAACTTGTTAGAAGTTACGAACACTGCGGTGTTTAATGAATTCAAATGATCTAATAATTTTGTTTTTAATTCTTTTCCTTCCAAATTAGGATTATCATCCAAAAACTTTAGGATAGAAGCCTTATACCCGCTGAAATATTCGTGCGTATCTTTTAGATTTTTTTTAACGGAATTTCTAAAACCTTCTTCCGCCAGTAGTTTTATATGTTCGTAGATGATTGTATTCTTAAAGTCTATCTCCAATTGGGGAAGTCTCAAATCGTACTGATTATCGTAGCGGGAATAATCCACGTTCTTGGATCCGCCTTCCCATTGGACTATATATTGCATTTCCGGGATCTGTTTTCCGCCTTCTAAGGCTCTTGCCATGTTTACGATACTTTTTGTATCATATTCAGACTCCTTATCTCGGTTGGAAATGAATACCAAAGCTTGCATGATCAGCATCAAGGTCACGAAGGTAATACCTACGATCTTTACCATGAAGGTGGTTTTTTCTTCGCTAAAGTTCAGGAAGATTACCAGGATCAAAAAGATCCCTAAAGTCATCAAAAGTACGATAGACGTTAAATATGTGGAACGCTCAATCCATCCGTCTCGGCTGAGAATATTCGTAAGTGCGGGAACCACACCTCCCGCCAAAAGGGCCGCCATAAAACCACCGATCGCAAAGCGGATCCTACCTTTGGTTTTGGTCATCCTATAGATAGGAAGAATTAAAAAGGAGATCAAAACGAATAAGCCGATCAAAACTGCAATAAGAGAAGAAGCCTTTTCCGCATTAAAATCCCAGTGATGAGCGGTGAAGTGATATTTCCTCGGAGAACTAAGAGTAATATAATAAAAATAAGAAATCCCGATAGCTGCAACCACGTACATCCCGATCGTGAGATTTCGATTCATTTTAGGATTCGCGTTTTGGGGATAACGTGCCAGGAATTGACCCAGGTGTATAAGCGCAGGCAAAATAAATCCGACAGTCAACCATCTATGATAGGCAGCGATCGGGTTATACAGGAATGCGGCGAAAAAATATCCGGAACAGAAGAAGGAAAAAAACAAAGCCCCTAATGCAAGATGCATTGTGCTTGAGGATTTTTCTTTTAAGAAGAGGAAGAATAAGGAAGTGAATAAGAAAGCTAAAATCGATAGCAAGCTTCCGAAAGAATAATAGTTCAGCAGAACATCGTTTTGTAAGATTGAAAAAATTTCCATGCAAGCAATAAGGAAAGGCTCTAAATAATCCGGCTTTTGGACCGGGTTTCAAGTTTGGCTCATCGAGACAAGCTCTTATAAATGGATTATATTAAAGCCGGAACCGATCAGATCAAATCAAAAAAGATATTCGTTTAGAATTCACTATTTTGTATAACGAATGCAATATAAAAAGCAAGCTTAAAGTTTCTCAATCTCTTGGATTTTCATAAAGGAAGTCGGAGGATAAATACCGTATGCTCCTGGTTCCACCCAACCTTGCAGGATCTTATTCCAATCCTTTCTCTGAACCTGATTCAAAATTTTAAAAATTTGTTCAGTATTCAATATTTCGGATGAAGAAGCTACCTGCTTTAGAAATGATTTATAACCTTCGTAGCCCAGTTCTTTGTGAAGGATAAACTGAGTGCGGACCGACTTGGAATAGAACCAAGGCCCTAAACTAGGATTGGAAAGATGAAAGTCTTTAGAAAGAGGCGGATCGTTTTTGGGAATTGTTTCGGCAAGACTCCATTCTTCCGTTACGGATTGGAGTTCATCCGCATCCAGTTTCAGATAACCTCTTTTGGACAAAAGGTAGGGAAGATAGGAAACGATCCCTTCGCTTAACCAGGAAGGTTCTGTAAAATAATAATGCCCCAACTCATGTAAAAGTAATGCGGGATAACCGGGTGGCACCAGGCCCAATTCCATAAAAATCCCTAGTTCTTTTCCCAATTCTCCGGATACATTATTATATCCTCCAACTCGAGTCCCATTCAGAAACACCGTATCTTTTAAAATCAATCGTATCTTATCTTTTTCCGAAGAAGGAAGAGTTTTAAATATTGGCGAAGAAGCCTGATGGAACGAAATCCCAAGATACGACTCATAAGCATCCAGGATCTTTTTTGTTTTATCGGAAGCGTATTTATCCCACTCTTTCAACTCGGTCTCGTTTCTAACGGAGAGTTTAATATCTCCTCCTTTTAATCTAAAGGAGAAGTTTGATTCGTTTACTTTGGTTGACTTCTTACTTTGAGAAAGTAGAGGAATAACAAAAAGGAAAAATGCGGAAAGTATCCCGATCCGCGTCCAAAAAGCGAAGTTTAGTAAGAAACCGTTTATCAACGATCTCTCTCTATCAAACGTATCAGTTTATGAGCGTTCTCGTTCCCGGGTTCTTTTTGTAATACTTTTCGAGCATATTCTTCCGCTTTATCGTACATTTCCATAAGTCGATAAATATCGGATAGATTGATCGTATTGGAAATATTATTAGGATCGATTTCCAAAAGTTTCAAACTTGCTGCCAAAGCCTGGTCGTATTTACCCATCTTTTTATTCGCGATAGATAGATAGAACCAATACTCGTGAAGATCCGGATCCGTTCCTAGGTAGTTATTCAGAACTTCTACCGCAGTATTATAGTCTTTACCTTTAAAACTCAGAAGTCCCAAAAGTTTGTTTAACCTTTGGTTAGCGCTATCATGCATATAACCTGTCTTCAGAAGTTCTAATGCTTCCTCCAAACGTCCCGTTTTGTACATCTTCTTAGCATCTTCGTAAACCGAATCGGTATTTAAAGCCTTGTCGATATGATCCGTCGATTCGAAAATTTCTTCGATCTCGTCGTTTTTAGGTTCCCCTTGGAACTCTATCTTAAGAAGGGAAAGGTCGTCTGTGAGCTCACCGGTCCTACGGATTTCCGTTTCTATATCTTCGAGATTTGCTTTTGCATTTTCTACATGGCGAAGGAACAACATCTCATCTTCATTGATGGTCCGGATCGTCTCTTCAGGAGTTAGATCAACATCGTCCCTACCGTCCGAGCCAAGGATGATAATATCACCTTTTTTAAGTTGAAAACTTCTTACCTTAAATTCGAATTCAGAATCCAGACCTAATTTTCTAAGGGTGAGTCCGTCCTCGATAAAGCTAGCTTTACCATCTCTATATAATACGGAGTAAGGGTGTTCTGCGTTGAAATACCAACACTTTCCGGTTTCATCTTCTATTAGATAGAGTGATGCAGAGATTACCATAGATCCATTGAAAGATTTGAAGACAGCGTGGATCTCATTGTAAATTTCAGTCAGCCATTGTTCAGGGGTTACATCTAGAATTCTGTTATTTGCGGCTGAACGCGCGAGGATGGAGTTCATCACAACCCCCATCACCAAAGCCCCACCGGCACCTTGCATGGATTTACCCATGGCATCGCCATTCATAGAAACAGTATAACGTTTAAATGAATCGGGACGCCCTAGTCTAAGATTTCCGGTGACACAAATATCTCCCCCTAAGTCGGAATGTTTTCCCCTGAACTCGAATTGTTTCTTTTGGCGGATAATAAAATCCGTAGAAACCAATTTAGATTTATTCGCGTTATAAAAGAGAGGTTTTGCTAATAAGGAAGTTAAAAAATAGTCCCCGTCCTGTTGCACCTTGAGACGCTGGACTTCCTCCATCTTCTCTTGGACTTCTCTAGTTCTTTCACGGACTTTTTCTTCCAGATTTTCGGCGTAGTCTTGGAGTTCTCTTCTGGCTTGTTTGATAGAAGAAACCATCGCGTTGAATGAATCCGCCAAGAATCCGATCTCATCCCGTACCTTAACCGGAACTACTACATCCAGATCTCCCTTGTTTACTTTTTCCACCCCGGAAAGAAGACTATTCAAAGGATCCACTAAACTGTTCTTAAAGAAAAGAGGGAATAACGCGAGAACGATAAAGATCACCGCCAACAAAATACCGGTTTGTTTCACCGCTGTCGGATGCATAAAATCCCTATACAATCTATAAGAGAACCCAACCTCGCTCATTTGTTGTTTCTCAGGTTGGAATTTCATGAAAGCAACGTAATGCCCTGTTCCATCCTTACTTCTTCTGTAGTGACGTGTCTCGCTCGGTTTAAAATACCTGAAATATCGTAGAACTTCGGACCGGATCTGGGATTGGTCTAATTCTTTTCCATCCCAAAGACAATCTTCGGACCAATGGGAGAAAATTTCGTCCTTAAAACCGAACTCCGAATCTCCCAAACCCTTCACAAAGTCTCTTCCCTTCTTGCAGAAAGATCCTCCTACGATCGCTTCTAATCGATTTGTAGAAACGAACGCACGCTTGTTCCATTGTTCTGCATTTTCTAAAATGAGTTTTTTAAGTTCTGCATCGGAGAGGTCTTGTTTTTCCTCCAATAACTTTTGGATAAAACGTTTATAACCGCCGAAGTACGTATGGCTTCTGTCCAGAATGGAATTTAAGGAATTTCTAAACCCTTCCTCTTTTAAATTTCGGATCTCCTCATAAGTGGTGATATTTTGTAGGTCTGCCTCTATCTGTTTGAGATCCAATTCCTTATTGGGATCATATTCAGAAGAATTTAAACTTTCCTTGGAGTCATCCCAATGGAAAGCATACTCTATATCTCCCGATTTGACCCCGTTCTCCAAAGCCCTTTCGATATTCACCATACGCAAACTATCGTATTCTGCGTCTTTTTCCTGACTGGAGATATACACCAAAGCCTGCATGATCAAACAGATCGTAAAGAGTGTGATCCCTACGATCTTAACCATGAAGGTAGTACGTTCCGCACTATTATTGATAAATGCAATAACTAAGAAAGAAAATGCAGTCAAGAAGAGGATGACGTTCGAAGTCATGTAAGTGGACCGCTCCATCACCCCGTCTCGGCTGAGAATATTCGAAATATTCGGATAGATTGCTGCGATCAAGAACCCTATAGTGAACATAAAAAGGGCGATCCTTCTCTTGTCCTTGGTAATCACAACTCTCCAAGCAGGAACGATGACAAAACCTACGATCGAGAAGATTCCGATCACCACTGCAAGATAGCGGCTAGCATCGAATGCGTTAAAATCCCAATGATGTGCAGTGAAGTGATAGATCTTTTCGGAAATATAGGTGAAGTAAATAAATAAGCTTACAGTGATCGCAGCAACCGAATGTTCTACGATCAAAACCCATCTTGCTATACGTTGGTTGCTATTTCCCGGAAACCTAAGTAAGAATTGAGTGAAATGAGCTATAGAAAAAAGAATAAACCCGCCGGTCATCCAACGATGGTACGCTGCAATGGGATGGTATAAGAAGGCTGCTAAAAAGTATCCGGTCTCAAATACACCTAATAGAATGAAGCCGATCCCAAGTTGAGTGGTGGCAATCGTCCTATTCTTTAAGGTAAGAAAGAAAATCCCGAGGAATATGGTGGTCAAAGTGACCAATAAACTTCCAAACGAATAATAATTAAAAAGGACTAGGTCCCAAGAAATCGGATTTAACCCCATAAACTCCTGTAGGCACTCGAACGCCGATGATCGAAACTGACTTCAAACCGAATCTTTTATTTTTAGTTTACCGGTTCCGGAATACATCTTCAGAATCGGTAAAAAATCGGCTAAAGCCTTCACTATCATTTTGAAAAGGGAAAAATCAATAGAAAAATAAGAATACAACTCCTATTCTGTCGAGTATGTCCGTTGAGCCGAACCGAAACCTTCCGAATGTTATTCGATTTCTTCCTTTAGAGAAACTCTGGTTCAGAGTTTTGTTAGGTTTGGTATCCGGACTTTTAACGGGCCTTTATCTAAGTCCGGAAAATTCCTTAGTAACCATAGAATATTCGACGCCTATCGTTTCTTGGTTAGGGCTTCCGGGCCATTTTTTCCTGATCTTATTGCAGATCATCATGATCCCTTTAGTCTTTTGCTCCATTGTACTAGGGATACATGCCGGTGAAACACTCGAGAATCTGAAAAGTTTCGGATTAAAGGCGTTCTTATACTTCGTATTTACCACGATATTAGCGGTCTCGATCGGATTGGTCTTAGCAAGTACGATCAGGCCCGGAAGTTTTGTTGATCCTGCCGGTATCCCGCGAGTGCAGGTCCCTAGCAAAGTTTCCGAAACCTCGGACAGTGTTTCAATAGAGAAGGTCCCAGAGTTAATACTCTCAGTCCTTCCTAGAAACCCATTCCAAACATTTGCAAACGGAGATATGTTAGGAGTAGTTTTATTAGCTCTTTTGGTTGGTATTGCTATCCTTTCTATAGAACAGCAAAGTACTGCGTACGTTCTTCCCGTATTCCAAGCGATATTTAAGACCAGTATGGTATTCGTTCAATGGGCCATGAAGATCGCACCTTTTGCAGTCTTCGGACTAATTGCGCAGATCACCGCAAAAATAGGTCTGAAAGTTTTATTAAGTTTGGGAGTTTATTTTATCACTGTGCTTGGCGGCTTAACCATAATGCTCTTCATGTATTCGATCATACTTGCACTTGTGGCAAGAAAGAGCCCTATTTGGTTTTTGAAGCAAGCAGGCGAGGTACAACTGCTCGCGTTCTCCACTTCTAGTTCTGCCGCTGTTCTTCCTTTTTCCTTAAAAACCGGAATAGAGAAGATGGGCGTTTCCCGAAAGATCGCAGAGTTTATTCTTCCTTTGGGAGCCACGGTGAATATGGACGGAACTGCACTTTACCAAGCAGTCGCCACGGTATTTTTATCACAGGTTT
Source organism: Leptospira sp. WS58.C1 (assembly GCF_040833995.1). Classification (NCBI taxonomy): domain Bacteria; kingdom Pseudomonadati; phylum Spirochaetota; class Leptospiria; order Leptospirales; family Leptospiraceae; genus Leptospira; species Leptospira cinconiae. Next base: position 63,274 of record NZ_CP162137.1, on the reverse strand, counting down.
ATGGGATAGAATTAACGGCAACAAACCTTGCATTCGTACTCATCGCAACCGTAGTAGCTTCGATCGGAACTCCAAGCACTCCCGGACTTGGTATCGTGATCCTTGCATCTATTTTGGCAGGTGTCGGAGTTCCAACCGAGGGGATCGGTATTATCTTGGGAGTGGATCGTATCTTGGATATGTGTAGGACCACCGTCAATGTAACCGGCGATTTAGTTGCCTGCAATGTTTTCCAAAGTATAGATGATAGAAAACGACAGGGTATTTGAATCTACTTTTGGAAAAAAAATTTCTCACCCTAACTTTCTTTAATATAATCGCGAACCTGACTGTACCACTGACTAGCTTTGCCGATGTTGCAGTGCTTGGTCAATTGGAATCACACACATTCGTAGCCGGAGTGGCATTATCCAACATACTATTCGATTATTTGTTCTGGGGATTTTCCTTTTTGAGAATGAGCACGACTGGACTTACAGCTCAAGCAGAAGGAAATGAAAATTACAAAGAATCCTTTCAGATACTTTTAAGATCCCTTTTATTAGGTGTCGGGATCGGTATTTTAATACTACTCGCAAGCACTTATTTAGAAAAGGTCGGATTTTCGGTTTTAGAAGGGGAGAAGGAAGTAAAATCCGCAGGTGGAGAATATTTCAAGGCCAGGATCATCAGTGCCCCCGCAACTCTTAGCAATTTCGTACTCACAGGATGGTTCTTAGGAAGATCCAAAAGTGCTACTGTTCTGGTTGCAACAGTCATCGCTAATGTCGTCAATATAGGGTTGAATTTTTGGTTCGTTCTATTTTTGGATTGGAATGCGTATGGCGCAGGGATCGCGACTTCTATCAGTCAATACTTAATGTCAGCGTTCTTTATTGTATTATTATTCAAGGAGAAGAATCGCTTCTTCCAGGTCTATCATGAGATCAAGATCTTTTCTGTTAAAGGGTATACTTCTCTTCTCACCTTGAATTCGGATATCATGATCCGGACCTTACTTTTGATTACAACATTCAGTTTGTTTAGAAATTACAGCTCCGGCTTAGGCTCCGAGACCTTGGCTGCAAATGCGATCCTTCATCAATTGATCTTGATTGGAGCATTTTGGATAGATGGTGCTGCTATCGCAATGGAGACTGTCGCAGGAAATTTAAAAGGAAATAATAATACCGTAGGTTTAAGAAAGATCTTAAAGATGGCCCTCGTTTCCGGATTCGGGATCTCTTTGTTTTTTTGTATTCTGATCCTTCTTCCTTCAGAATTCTTATTCGAATTATTCAGTAAATCTAAACCTGTTGTCGCTCTTGCAAAAGAATACGGTTATTGGATAACGCCAATATTGCTCTTCGGGTCATTTGCATTCATATTCGACGGTTTTTTCTTAGGGATCTCGGAAGGTAAGATTCTTCGAAATTCAATGATCGTCAGTTCCATTTTGTTTTTCTTTCCGATCGCTTACTGGGGAAAGATCCAAAATAACAATCATATACTTTGGCTTTCCCTCTCCTCCTATATGTTAGGAAGAGCGATTACACTCGGAGTTGTTGCTTACAAAAAATTTTTTTTAATCCGCCAAGAATCCTTCAGTTAGAAGAAAGATCCGTTCCTTTAGGAAGAAGTGTAACTTCTATCTCCGCAGGAATTGGTTTCCAAATTTCGGAATCCTTCGCCTTGAATAAAATGGGAGAAGGTAAAGCGGCCCAAACCTCGCTGCGATATAGATCCACCATATCTTCTCCTTTTTGGTAAGCACGAGATGATTCGATCTTCTCCGGTTTTACACTCGCTAATGGCACCCAACCGAAACTTGGAATATATATATCCAAGGTATCTCTGAAAGAAGGATTCGAAGATCCGGAAAATACCAAACTCCGGACAGGGCGAACAGGCAAACCTGAGTCTAATAGAGATTTTTTCAGACTATCCCAATCGGAGCGGAATAATCTTGCATCGAAAATTTTATCTAAGAAAAAATTCCCCGCTTTCTCTTTTACGGAAACACGATTTTTGGTGAACGCCGCGAGGTCGGTAGGGATCTCCTCCTTTTTCTTGAGAAAGTCGTCCAGGACGTAATATCTAACATTAGTCGTTCTTGCTTCGAAATGGTATTCTAAGGTTTGCGGACCTTTCGGGTCGTCTATTCCTAATTTTTTAGAAAGAGCACGGACTCCCATTACCATATCGCCTTTAAATTTAGGGTCCTTGGTTTTTAGATTTCGTATCCTTTGGTGTTCCGTGGTGGGAGGAGGAAGAAGTCCCAAAACTCCACCTATTAGAGTCGTCTCATCCAGAGAATATTTGATCTTTACGTTGATAAGATAAGTCGCCTCGCCGGAAGCAAGAAATCGATCCGTTTCCACAAAGGAGATCTTTTTGACTTCTCGCGTCGTTCTATCGACGACGTAAATCCTGCTTCCTAGGATTGCGATTCCTCTAATGTCTTTAGAAGGAGAACGAATAGAACCGGTGATCTTACCGCTAGTAGGATCATATCTATAAACGTTTCCATCGGAAGAATCCGTGATCCAAAGACTGTCTCTTGCAAAACAAATATCTTTCGGTTCGGACCTATCGGTTAAGAAACCGCCGAAAAAACTTTGGGTTCCCTTATCATACACGGAGACCTTTCCGGTGTCCGAATCGAGAATATACAGATAATTTTGGAAGTTTGCAATCCCACCTATCTTATCAATCGGTACCTGTATCCGTTCCGTAACTCCACCTGTGTTCGGCTCTACTTTTAGAATGACCCTTTTACTCGCTACGAAAAGTTTCCCTTCTCTCGGATCGAAATTTAAGCCGGCAATGAACGGAATACCTAAATTAAAAGCTTCTTGCCTACCGCTTGGATCCACACGAATGATCGCTCTCCTTTTACTATCGGCGAACCAAAAATTCGTTCCGTCATAGGAAAGGCCGTATGGATTCTCGGTCAATTGTATGTCTACGTCACCTTCTTCTTGTGAATGGATAGAAAGAGAGATAATCAGCAAGAGTAGGATAAAAATTTGAACGATCAATTTTCTCATTTTGCAAATACTTCGAGTAGAAAATTCCAGAGATCCTCTCCTAGACTGGTCTTAGCCCCGGAAGAGGATACGACAGTGATTGGAGAAACCGGAAAAATAAGCAGGAAGGATAATAACATACCCCAGCCAAATATCTTTCTAAATTTGCCGATTGGATAAGGAGCATCCGGGACAAAAGGATGTTCTACTCGGATAAAGTAATAGATGAGCAATCCCCATAAGATCCACGAATAATTCCAAAATGAGAGTAAAAGAAATCCGGAAAACAGATAATAGATCCACTTTCTGTAACCTTCTCCCGCTAAGGAATAGATAACATGCCCACCGTCCAATTGACCGAAAGGTAAAAGATTTAATGCAGTTATCAGAAGTCCGACCCAACCGGCAAAGGCCAAAGGAGTATATTCTACAGTAAATAGAGAAGGGTCAAAAGGACCTAATATTTTCTGGGATAAAACGTATGTAAAGATGCTATCTCCAAAATGGATATCCATGAGTCCCGGGTGAGCTTGTAAGATTGTAGTTCTTTCCGCCAGAGAAACTAATTGAGAATTATATAATCCGATCACAAGACATGGTATCGAAAGAACAAGACTCATAGCGGGTCCCCAGATCCCAATATCGAATAATTGGATTTTATTGGCGATCGGATCTTTTATACGGATCACAGCGCCCATTGTGCCTACGGGAGAAAATGGAACCGGCAAAAAATACGGTAGAGTTGTCTTGATCCCATAATATCTGGCGGCAAAGTAATGCCCCATCTCATGACAAAAAAGAATTCCAAGAAGAGAAAAAGAATAGGGAATCCTGATCCGAAAGATTTCCGATATTGTCGCCGAGTTTAAATATGGGATCTTGAATATATCATCCTGAAATGTTAAGGTGAAAAAAGTAAGAACGAAAAGAAGTACGTTCCATCCGTAAGTCGGTCTGTTCAATTTTTTATACCCTTTCCCCGTAGAATCCGACTCAAGTCCTCTCTCAAAATGATTCCTCCTTTACATATCGAACTATAAATTCAGGCTTATTCATAACGAAATATAACATTATTCTTCTATCGACTGTCTATCTATCGATCAGCTAGTTTTTAAGACGGATCAAAAGAAGAACCGGGATAAACATTTGTTCGAGAACATCAAAGCGATTAAAAAAAACGACCCTGCCGCCAAATCCTATTTAGAGGTTATTTTATGTTATCCGGGGTTACACGCGCTTTGGTTCCACTCCCTGGCTCATTTTTTATATAGGATCAAAGTTCCCTTATTTCCCAGAATGATCAATACTTTCGCTCGATTTTTGACCGGAGTCGATATTCATCCTGGTGCAAAAATTGAACCTGGGATCTTTATAGATCATGGTCAAGGTGTGGTCATAGGAGAAACCGCAGAAATAGCAAAAGGTTGTTTGATCCTGCAAGGTGTAACTTTGGGCGGAACCGGTAAAGAAAGCGGCAAAAGACACCCGACGTTAAAAGAGAATGTGGTCGTGGGAGCCGGAGCAAAAATTTTAGGAAACATAGTAATAGAACATAATGTTCGGATTGGTGCCGGTTCTGTCGTATTGAGAGATGTTCCGGCTGACTGCACTGTTGTCGGAGTTCCTGGAAAAGTAGTCCGTTCCAAAGTTGATTTCGGAAAAGAGGGAGAAAGAATGCTGGATCATGGGGAACTTCCGGACCCTGTCGCAAGGGTTTTTTCCATTCTGGTCGAAAAGATAGATACTTTGCAGAGAGAAGTAAACGAACTGTACGCAAAATCCAATCTGAAAGAGAAAAAATCCTCTGCAAAAGACCGAGACAACGAACTGAACGAATTCATTCATGGCGACGGGATCTAATTTCCGGAAAGTTTTTTTTTGACAAACTGACTTTCTTCCGAATTCTTTGGGCTATATTCGTTAGCCGCTTTTGCGGTCGAGGGTTTATGAAGTCGAAAGTAAGGACTTTTTTTCTAGTTTGTTTTTCTACAATCCTACTATATTCCTTTTCAGATTGCGGGATCTTAGTGAACCATGAGGATCTTTGCTCTGATGATCTGAAAAGTTACGATGATTGTTTTACTATTCTTTTGATAGCGGATCCGGCTTGCGGACAAGGAACCGGCACCTGTCTTCCCGCTTACGTTCAGTTGGCGAAAACTCTATGTGCTAGCAGAATGAAATTAGAAGGTTGCAGGGCTCATAGGAATTAAAACTCTTTGGCTCCGGGGTCTAGAGCCAAACTATTCCCCGGAGAGGGGGAAGAAACTTTGCGTGCCCTCAATTACGCTCCGCTATCTCGGGCTCGCTCACTATGGGTCGTTCACGAGGGGGGTCCTCCCCCTCTTCAAAACAGAGACCGAATGAGAGTTTTATTTTTTAGGAATAAAACAATCCACTCCATCTTCTTTTAATTTTGATTTTAGAAGATCCGCTTTTGCGCGATCCATAAAATCACCCATTTGAAGAACAAACATACCGTCTCTTTCAAATAAATATACTTTCTCGCCGTACTCCGCAGAAAGATTTTTTCTGTAATCCTCGGCAAGTCTGCTGTTTCTGAAAACTCCGACTTGGACAGTTTGTCCTTTTGGAGCTCCCTTCACTAGTGGAGCGGGAGTTACGGCCTTTTTAGGGGTGAGCCTTTCGGGCTTGTTCTCTTTCAGAAGAGCTTCTTCATCTTCCAGACCTTCCATATCTTCCGACTCTACTGCTCCACCTTTGCTAACTACGGTGAGACCAACTCTTGCAATTCCGACATCTTTGAATTCCAAATTCTCTGCCGCTTTTTCGGAAAGGTCGATGATCCGATCTTTTACGAAAGGCCCGCGATCGTTTACTTTTACTAAAACTTCTTTATCGTTTTCCAGGTTCTTAACTCGAACCACCGAACCTAAAGGAAGGCTTGGATGAGCTGCAGTTAGTTTGGTTTTGTCGAAAATTTCTCCGCTAGCAGTCGGCTTACCGTGAAATTTAGGACCATACCAGGAAGAATATCCAACCTCGTCGAATTCTCCCGTAGAACCTGATTGTTGTCTAGAAGGTGTAGTGGCTTTTACCGGTTTATTATCCGCGAGAAGATCATCTAATCCTCTGGAAGCGGAAGAGTTCTTAGCCAATACCAGATCTCTTTTGGACTCTTGGTCCATAGGAACGATTTCTTTTTCAAAAAATATTTCGGAAGGATCTCCGGACGCGCTGATACTTCTTCTAGTTTCAGAAGAAGCGCAAGCAGTGACTGTTATCAACGCGAAGATAGCGGCTATCTGTTTCATTTCGGACCTCTGTCTTTCTATGTTTTATTTTCGGAGGTTTTTACATTTTACCTGAAGTTTTTTTCAGGTTGTTTTCTTGGGAATTTTAGTCGATATTCCGGATATGACCGAGGCCGATATCAAACGTAAGTTCAACGAGGCTTTAAAACTCGAAAAAGACGGGAAAATCTCCCAGGCGGCCAAGATATATACTGAAATTTTGGGAATGAATCCCAAATTCCAAAAGGCTTATCTGAACCTAGGGGCACTTTACTCTCGCACCGGAGATTCTGAGAAAGCGATCAAAACCTACCAAAAGGCTCTCGAACTTGGAAAAACTACCGAGCTTTATTATAACCTGGGAGTGGAGCTTTATCGACTAGGAAGTTTGGATGCGGCAGTTAAGGCTCTTAAAAGTTCATTGGAGCTAAATAAAAAATATCTAAACTCTCATCTTCTTCTCGCTTATTGTTATAAACAATTAGATCGTCCGGACAAGTCGGAGTTATATCTAAAGAATGCGATCAAATTAGATCCTAAAAATAAAACAGCTTATGCAGCTCTAGCTACCATCTACTTTGATACTGAAAAATGGGAACAAGCTTTAGCGGCCGCGAACACTGCGATCCAGATCAATCCGAACGATCCAAGAATGGAAATCCTAATGACGGAGATCCACGTAAAACTTGGAAATTATAAACAATCATTCGAGACTCTTAAGAAAGTAACTACAACCGCCCAAGGATTCGTACAATTCAATGAATCCATCAAAGCGGCAAAACAAAAGCCGAAACCGGAAGAAAAAGTTTTCTTTGATAATCTGGAAGTGCTAACCAGAAAAAAATTGGATGAATTTAAGGATAAACTCACTCTTTCTAAAGAAAATCCTCAGGATTTCGAAGCTCCGGAAGCACAGGACGCGCTTGATCTTTCTCTTATGTATCTGTTTCATGGAGATACCGAGCGGGCCTTAAAGTATTTATTATATGCGCAGAAAAACCTACAGGAAAATCCCACTTCTGAAGCCGGTTAATCTTTTACTCTTATCTTTTCTTATATTCTTCTCTTGTTTATACCCGGTCAGAAACAACGAACTCATCGAAAACGATCCTATGTTTCTGTATCTCCCTGCAACTGATTACACAAGGGAGAAGGTTGACTCCGTAAAAAGTCCTTGGGAAGCGAAATCCCATAGGGGAAAAGCGATCCTTGCTCCAGACAAAAATAATCTCGGTATTCTATTCGTAAGGTTCTCTCTAATCGACGATGCAGAAGAGGAATTTTTAAGTTCGCAAAAACTTCTTTCGAACAATCCTATACCTTCCCTAAATCTATTACGTTTATATTATCTAGTAGATGATATATCCGAAGCCAAAAAATTTCTGGAAACATTTCTAAAACAGTCCCCTCCGATCGAACGCAAAAAATTCGAGAACCTCCTGATCGAGGCCCAAAGGGAGGAAGAATTAGTCATCTTCCGAGATGCACTTTCTACCGTTCCGGGCCAGGAAGTTTATGCCTGGGAAGGATTAGCGGAATATTTTTTCTCCAAACAGGAATGGTCCAAAAGTTATTACTATTTGGAGAAAATACTACAGCAAAGTCCCTTTCATAAGAATGCAAGAGGCCTTATGTTAAAGATGGCCCATATTTTAGAAAAATGGGACGATGTTATAGTTTTCGGACTTAGCTTGAGTGGAACCGGCGAAAGAGTTCCGGAATTGGAATATTATATCGCTCATGCATATTACGAAAAGAGAAGATATTCGGAAGCGTTGGATTGGATCCAAAAAACTCCCGATTCCGAAAAAGAATCCTTGGTCTTTTTAGAATTATGGAAACTTTCCTTACTTTCTAAAAATCCTAAAGCCGATCTCTCTCCTCTACTTCCTTATTTTAGAAAATTAAGATCCAAGGGACTTCAATTCACCGAGGAAGAGTTTTTTCCTACGATGACTCCGGAAGGTAAGGAAACAATGGATAGAATCCGTTACGGACGATAAGAGTCTATCCCAAAAGGTCCAGGCTCCTGAAGCCCGCGTTGCGGACTATAAACTCCGTGAGACATTTCCCAAGTTTTCTGTGCTAATATAAAAGATTTTGGAGAATGAGTTCTGATCATAGGAACTCCTTTTGACCAGAGATACGTCTCGGAAATCGCAGTAGGGACTATTCTATCCTCCACCGGTAAACCACCTAATGCATTTCCCAAAAAAGACTTTTTAGTAACCGAAACCATTAGGTTCGGAAATTCGGAAAGTATCTTGGTGATCTTAGAAAGAACCGCAAAACTTACCTTATAATCCGGACTTAAAAAAAATCCCATACCGGGGTCTAAGATGAGTCGATCAGCTAGTCCTAAACTTTGGAAAGTTTTAGTCCTTTCCCTAAAAAACTCCAAAACCAAAGGCACAACTGTTTCCGGTTTTAGATCGGAAAACTCGGATGCCTTGATCGAATGATCCTGAGAAAACATGGCAACGTACTTTGCGGATTGTTTGCTTGCTTCTTTTAGCAAATCCAAACTTTCAGGATCTACAAAGCCTCTGATATTATTGATGTAATCCACACCTTCTTCTAATGCTTTTCGAATGACATAGGGTCGGAAAGTATCTACAGAGATGGAAACCTTCTCCCTTTTTAATTCGGAGATGATCTCTTTCATTCTATCCCATTCCACTTGCTCAGAAACGGGCTCCGCTTTAACGTTGGAAGATTGTGCCCCGATATCTATTACATCCGCACCTTCTTCCATTAGAGATTTTGCCTTAGCAAAAGCGAGATCCTGGCGTAGATATTTTCCCCCATCGGAAAAGGAGTCGCTAGTTATGTTCAAAACCCCGAATAAGATCGGTTTAGGAGGAAAAATTTCTCCCTGGATTCTGCTCGGAACGTCCGTTTCCATCTTAGTTTCCATCTTGATACTTGGGGTCTTTGTTCCGATACTAAATACAAGATGTTTTTTTACAATCAAGGAAAAGGACCCGATACAAAGCGAAATCATTTTCTAAGCTCCGTCCTTGCCGGAACTCTTCTGTTTTTTTTACTTTCCTGGAATGGATCCGCCCAACCTGTTCCTACACTCTTGGAAAGAAATTTCGGATCTCCCTTAAATACACAAAACGTAGAATACAATCCCATTATCAGTCCTGACGGAAGATACCTTATCTTCCAGTCCAATCGTCCAGGCGGAGAAGGAGAGATGGACATCTGGCTCTCCGAAAACGCAAACTACAAAAAAAGAGACGGGGAAGCTGATTGGAAGAAACCGGTTAACCTGAACCAAGACATCTGGGAGCAGAATAAAAAGGAACTTCCTGCGGGAGAAAAAAAATCCAAACTATTCAATACCGATAAATACGAAGGTGGGATCTCGATTCGATTCGATGAATTCGGCAACCCTGAGGAAATTTTTCTGACTTCTATCCGAAACGTAAAAGCGGACAGAGAAGGTTTTGACGCATTAGATATTTATTATACGAAACGAGACGAAAGAACGAAACGTTGGAGTGATTTAATCGGCGTCTCGGAGATTAATTCCAACTTTAATGAAAAGATGCCTGCTATTTCTCCCGATGGAAAATATCTGATCTTTTCCTCCGATCGTCCCGGCGGATATGGAGAATACGATCTGTGGGTAAGCTACAGAAATTTTTCCACAGGTGTTTGGTCCAGTCCTGTCAATTTAGGATCCGAGATCAATTCCAAGGCTAGTGAAATTCTTCCTTACATTCATCCGGATGGAGAACAGTTATATTTCTCTTCTAATAGAGAGAATGATCGCAAAAAGTTTTCCTTGTATCGGAACTTCTTAAATCTTCCAAGCACAGCCGATACGGAAGATGCAGAAGATAAACTTACGGTTTCTAAAACGAATCTTCCTTATCCCGTACCGGAAACCGGAAGTCTGGAAAAATTACCCTATCCTTTCAATTTGGAAACTCCGGAAGGGATTGATTCGGAAGGGATTTCTTTTGATCACGAGGGCCTTTGGGCTTACATTTCTTCCAATCGAAATGGAGGGCAGGGCCAGTACGATATCTATAGATTTCAGGTCCCTGAAAATTTAAGGAATTCCTACGATGTGTCCTTCCAAGGATTGGTCTTGGACGGCTCGGAAGCCACAATGATAGGCTTGGATGCAACGATTAAAATTTCGGATAGCGTAGGCCCTTCCAGAACCATTACTTCCAGAAGAATAGGCGGAGATCTTTCTAAAGGAAATCCGACTAATTTTAAAACCGTTTTAAAAACGGGAAGATTGTATAAGGTAGAAATCTCTTCTCCTGGATTTTATCCCACTGAGGACAAACTCGACTTACGCGGAAACGTAGAGAGAAATAAAAAAGTTTATAAAACTTACGTGCTTCTTCCTATTAAAGATGAAGAAAAAGGTAAGATCGTTAGCACAGGAGACGGTGATAAAGGAAAGGGACTTAATGTAGTAGTTGTAGATGCTACTACTAAAGAACCAATTGCTGGAGCGAGCGCTACAGTTTTTACTCCTAAGAATAGACAGGGAGAAATCTTAAAATACAACAGTTTGTCAAAAAATTTCCATATCGAGTTGATTCCCGACACTGATTTTGAGATCTTTGCAAAGGCTGAGAAATATATTTCCGAAAGTGTTAATATTTTGAAAAAAGATATTAAACCCGGATCAACAATTTCTATCGCATTAAGGAAAGATTCGGAAGTCCCAGCTGTTTTAAGTACAAAACTCTATTTTGAATTCAATAAGACCGAGGTGACTGACGCACATCGCAAGCAACTCGATCTGATTGTGGACTATCTCAAGAAAAATCCGTCGGATAAAATAGAGATTGGGGGCCATACGGATAATATAGCTTCCAAAGAATATAATACTCGCTTAAGCGGGAACAGAGCGCGGAAAGTTTTTGACTACATTCGTAGTAAAGGGATCCAAGCTTCTAGGTTAAAAACCAGAGCATATTGGTATTCCAGACCCGACGAAGATAACTCTACCGAAGACGGAAGAGCGAAGAACAGGAGGGTCGACTTCCGCAAGCTATAAGAGCTTGTCCCTGACGGTCCAAGCTCTTGAAGCCCTAAAAGCGCAGTGATCCAAAAACTTAAGTTTTTGGGGCTATAACAGGAGAGCAGATGGAAGTCGAGTACCGATCTTACCTACAATCACCAAGAATATGGGATACGATCCGGGATCCTCAAAAAATCGGTTATATTCTGAAAGAGTACGTTCATAATAACGGGCTCTTTCTGAAAGAAAATCCCTTAAAACAAGAATTACAGATCCTACAAACTACTCCTGAAGGAAAAATTTTTCTCAGGATCGATCCGGAAACTTTGAATGAAGAAGGCGAGATCACTGTTTACAAAACTTTAAGTAAACACATGGAGATCGGCTTTCGAGTGGATTCGATCAATCATGAGGATGGCGTAGTTGTTTGTTCTCCCGAATATGTAAGGATCGCAAAGGACGGCCGTATTCTTCCGCGGATTGAAGGATTACAAGGCAAGGTCGTTGCTCATAGATTCCACATGTTAAAGAAGGAACAGGATTCCACCAAAGTTTTAGGAACCTCCGGCCAAATTCTTTTAACCGACTTACACAAGAACATCTTATCTGAATTTCCTTATTCTAGATTGGTATTTCCCTCGGGGAAAGAACTTAGCTTTGAGCAGGACTTAGCAAAACGTACAGGTAAAACCATCTTTGTAAAAGATGCGATCAGTATGGATCCTCTTTCCAAAGAAGAATCCAACGGTTTTAATATTCTTGATTTAAAGCAAGAATTGGAAGACGAGATGATCCTGGAAGATCGGACCAAAGTGTATCGCTCCGGAAAAATACAATCTTTTGCTGTCTATCCGATCTACTACAAAGATCCTTCCGGACCTAAACTCGTTGCTTTAGGTTATGCGGAGACTAAGGACAGAATTTTGGATCCGGCGATCCTGAAAAAATACGCCGAATTAGAAGACGTATTTAACGATAGGATAGAAGATTCTAACACGCTAGATGTCGATATCCGTCAGAACGTGATCAATGCTTCCGAGGGGGGAATTCTTTTGGAAGTAACCGAATCCCAGCTAGTCGAATCGTTTCTGCACAAACCTTTCTTTACAGCGGATATAACATTTAAGATGCAAGCTCCACTGAGATTCGCATTTAAAATCCGACATATTTCTCAAGTAGGGGAAATTTACCTAGTCGGTGCAGAAATAGTTGGCTCCAATGATGCCAAGACGAATATGACTCTATTAAAGAAGAATTTAAGCTTCATTAAGAGCGTCTAAGAGACTTGGAAAAACAGAAAGCCTTTTTACCCACAGCCCCCTACAAGGGGACGAGAGATTTTTATCCGGAAGAGATGAGATTCCGAAATTGGATGTTTTCCGTTATGAGGAAGACTGTCCAATCTTTCGGATACGAAGAATACGACGGCCCCATCCTAGAATCTTTCGAACTTTATCTGGCAAAAAGCGGAGAAGAAATCGTACAAAGACAATTGTACGATTTTACGGACAAAGGAGATCGTCATGTTGCGATCCGTCCCGAAATGACTCCCACTCTAGCAAGAATGGTCGCCGGCGAAGTCAGAAATCTTGCCAAACCTATTCGCTGGTTTTCCATCCCGAACTTATGGAGATACGAACAGCCTGGAAAAGGGCGCCTTAGAGAACATTGGCAGCTCAATGTGGATCTATTCGGGGTCAATTCCTACCGGGCGGAAGTTGAGATCATTCTGATCGCAAATGCAATTTTAGAAAATTTTAAAGCTCCAAAAGGAAGTTACCAGATCAAGGTCTCGCATCGAGGGATTTTGGATTCATTCTTGAACCAAACCCTAACTTTAGCTCCTGAAAAAGCCCATGCAGTTTCCAAACTTCTGGATAAAAAATCAAAGATCAGCAAAGAGTCTTTTGAAGAAGAGATCAAACCTTTACTTTCCGATCCGGAAAAACAACTTACTCTAATCTATAAATATCTGGATACAAATCTCCAAACGATCGGAGAATTGGAAGGTATCGACCGTTCTTCCGTGGATTTTATTAGGAACCTATTTTCGGATCTGGCATCTTTGGGGATCAAAGACCAACTTGAATTCGATCCTTCGATCATTCGTGGTTTCGATTATTATACCGGCTGTATTTTCGAAGTATTCGATACCAATCCCGAAAACCGAAGATCATTATATGGCGGAGGAAGATACGACAACCTGATCGGATTATTCTCTAATGAACAACTTTCCGGTATCGGTTTCGGGTTAGGTGATGTTACATTCAAAAACTTTTTGGAAGGACATGGCCTGGTCCCAAAAGATCTGAATTCTAAAACTGCAGTTTTAATTCCATTGATGGACGATAAAATTTTTCCTGAAGTTTTGAAACTCGCAGAAGAGCTTCGTAAGGAAGGAATCGGAGTGGAAACCATGCTCGAGCCTGCAAAACTCGGCAAACAAATCCAGACGGCGGAAAAAAAAGGATATCGTTTCTTGATCTTTTTAGGAGAATCCGAAATCTCCGAAAACAAGGTTCAGTTAAAGGATATCGTCTCGGGAGAACAGTCTTCCGTTTCCAGGTCCGATCTAATCTCCACGTTACGGAAATCCTTACTTGGATAAGAACATATTGGAAAAATTATCCGTTTTCGAAAGGATCGATTATGCGATCGCAATGTTTATTCGCGAAAAGATCCATTCTCCCATTCTGAACCGAACCCTCTCTAGGATCAATCGGGGAGAGATCATGTTAGTTCTTATTCTTCCTTATCTCGCTTATGCTGCGTGGCAGGGAGTTCTTCCTTATCCTTGGTGGATCGTAATTCCTTATTCGGGGCTTGTCGCCTATGCAAATGATCGTTTTGTTTTAGTTTTAAAGAAGCTGATCGCTCGTAAAAGACCTCTAATTACCGTTGCCGGAAAAGTGGATCAAAATCCCGACATGAAACATTCTTTTCCTTCCGCGCATGCATCTAATTCGATGACGGCAGCATTGATCTTAGTGTTCTTGTTCGGTTTTCCGGAATGGTTTTTAGTGCTGAGTTTTATGGCGGGGGTAGGAAGATTATTATCTCTCCACCATTTTCCCTCCGATGTACTCGGAGGGTGGTTGATAGGAACCTGTTTCGGGAGTTTAGGCCTTTTTCTTGGCCGCTGGCTTCTTCCCTTCTTGTTTGGAACCGCCTAAAGCATCCAAAGTCAGTTTATGACGGATCTCTCCATCATGAGTAATCGTGGTTGAGGAAATGATCTCGTCGTTTAAATCCAAGTTGATCTTCTTCTCTTTCACCAAAAGTTTCAGATAGTTTAATATATTCTTAGCGAACATTCTAGATGCATCCGAAGGAAGAGAACCAGCCAAGTTTTGGTGACCAACTACGGAAACCCCGTTTTTAGTTAATACAACCTTGCCGTGTTGAGTATACTCGCAGTTTCCTCCGTTTGGAGAAGCAAGGTCTACTACTACGGATCCAGCTTTCATTCTATCCACGATCTTTTTGGTGATGATGATCGGAGCTTTCCTTCCCGGGATCAATGCAGTCGTGATAATCACGTCGGCTTTTGCAGCGAATTTTTCGATCGCTTCTTGCTGACGTTTTTTGTATTCCTCGGTTTGTTCTACAGCGTAACCACCCGCAGCAGCGGAATGAGTTGCGCCTTCCACCTCGACGAACTTAGCGCCGAGAGATTGAACTTGTTCTTTTACTTCCGGACGAGTATCGAATACGTCTACTACTGCACCTAATCTTCTGGAACTTGCGATTGCTTGTAATCCCGCAACGCCCGCTCCTATGATGAGTACGGAAGCTGGAGTAATCGTACCCGCTGCGGTCGTTAGCATTGGGAAAAATCTGGTCAAATGAGTGGAAGCGATAAGAACGGCTTTATATCCGGCAACTGTTGCTTGGGAAGAAAGAACGTCCATAGACTGAGCACGAGTGATACGAGCGATCGCATCCAGACTCAATACTGTAACTTTCCCAGAAGAAAGCTTTTTTATTACCTGAGGATTTACCGCAGGTTGGAACATTCCTAAATAGAAGGCTCCTTTTTTGATCTTGGATAAGCTCGCACCATCCGCTAAGTGAATGCTCACAACTAGGTCGGACTTTTTTAGTATATCAGCGCGAGATTGGATCGACGCACCGGCTTTTTTATAATCTTCGTCGGAGAAATAAGAACCTTCTCCAGCGCCTTTTTCGATGAGAACAGAAGCACCGATTTTTTTTAAGGCGTCGACTACGTCCGGGGTTACGGCTACCCTAGTTTCTTCCTTAGCTTCTTTTAAAACTCCGATATTCATACAGCCTACTCGAAACTCAATTTTTCGGTTAAATTCCCTTATTGGGGAAAAGTAGGTCCAGATTTTCTCGGCGAACGATTAATCCAAGTGATTTTTGAAATAATCGACCGTTTTCCTGATTCCTTCCAATAAAGGAACCTTCGGTTCATAACCCAGTTTTTGTCTAGCTAAAGTCAGATCCGGCTTTCTGCGGGCAGGATCGTCTTGGGGAAGAGTTTTATAAATGATCTTGGAAGAAGAGCCGGTCTCTTTTAAAACTAACTCCGCTAGTTCCTTAACCGTAAACTCTCCGTCGTTGCCCAAGTTTACAGGACCATTGAAGTCCTGGGTATTCATCATTTTAATGATACCGTCCACAAGATCATCCACATAGCAGAAAGATCTAGTTTGTGAACCGTCTCCGTAAACAGTGATGTCTTTCCCCGCAAGCGCTTGGACCACAAAATTACTTACTACTCTTCCATCGTCCGGAAGCATGCGAGGTCCGTAAGTATTGAAGATACGGATCACTCGAATGTCCACTTTATGATTTCTGTGATAATCGAAACAAAGAGTTTCAGCGACCCTCTTTCCTTCGTCGTAACAACTTCTGATACCGATCGGATTTACGTTTCCCCAATACGTTTCCTTTTGAGGATGTTCGATCGGGTTTCCGTAAACTTCGCTAGTGGAAGCTTGTAAGATCCTTGCCTTTACTCTTTTAGCAAGTCCCAACATATTTGTTGTACCAAGGACATTGGTCTTGATCGTTTTGATCGCATTGGATTGATAATGGATCGGGCTAGCAGGACAAGCAAAGTTATAGATCTGATCCACTTCGAGTCGAATCGGCTCAGTGATATCATGACGTATCAGTTCGAAGCGAGGGTTGGAGAGAAGTTTTTCGACATTCTTCTTTCTTCCCGTGTGAAAGTTATCTACACAGATAACTTCGTTACCTTCTTGTATCAATCTTTCACATAAATGAGATCCGATAAATCCGGCACCGCCGGTCACTAGCACTCTATTAGCCATCAATTCTCTCAATATTCGTAAATTCCGGGGGAAGAGGTTTACCGTTCAGATCCAAACCTCTGCTTAAAAACCATTCCAATACTTCCGGAGTTACTTCTCCAGGAAACGGATTATCTAAACCCACTACCGGCCCTTCATCAAATCCAGGAGTCTCCTCCGGGATCGGACGAGGAACCACAGCTCTCTTCAATGAAAAGAATATGATGGATACGCTAAAAAAAGACCAGAGCAGAGCAATCAAATATCCCAGGAATAAAACCGATTTCGGAACGGAACTACCTGGAGAAGTTCCGGTAGCCCAGTAAGCTAAGATACCTGCGTCCGTATTCTGTACATTCTCGGTAAAATCCAAAAGGTCATAGAGGCTATACAAGCTTACACTCGTCCCTAAAAACACAGTGATCAATCGATCCCAGCCGAATGGTAAAAAGGAAGAGATGAAAAGAAAAATCCCCCAAAACAAACCAGTCCTTTGAGCGAGTCCGCCGGAAGAAGTGTATTTTAGAGTAAGCAGTAAAACTGCCCCTCCTAAAAGTAACAAAGTGGGACGGACTAGACTTCCTTTGAATCCTCTATTGATCAAAAATCCGCCAACAAGACAAGAACCCAAATAACCTGCAGATACCACGAATATAAAAGGACTTTTACCGGACGTAGGAGATGCAACGGTTTGCCCAGCTTCATCGCCGTTCAATTCTATCATCTGCACGGAACCGCCTGAGATCAAAGTTGCGATCGCATGTCCTGCTTCATGGATAAAAACCACGAAGTCTTTTAGATAAGAAACCCATCCATGATTCCAATAGGAAAGAAGAGTCACTATGATCGCGAGTAAGAGTGCAAGTCTTAGGAAACGATTCTCCATTCTAGAATAGATATCGGCTTTTTTGCGGGAAATTCCCGGGGAAATGGATAAGAACCGGATGAAAAAATTTTCCGGTTTCGAATTTAATCCGTTTTAAAATGGCTCAAAATTCCGCCAAATTTCTGGGAATGTACCAGGGTATCTTTTACAGATTGTCTGATATTTTCGGAGGTGGCAGCTATATCTTCTGCCGATTTGGAAATTGCACTCATAGAATCCGAAATTTCTCCCGCGGAAAGTTTTTGTTGCTCGGAAGTCCCGGTCATCATCTTTCCTAAAACCAAAACCTGATCGGAACTGCTGCGTATTTCTCCCAATCTTTTCGATTGTTCCAACAAGAGACCTTTTACTTTGGACGCGGAGTTATGAACTTCTTCGATATAGTTCTGTAAATTTTCGAAGACATCTACTGACTGTCCCACTTTTAGCGCACCTTCTTCCACTGAGTTGGATGTACTTTTTACTAGATAAGTAATATCCTTGATACTAGATTTGGTTTGTTCCGCCAGTTTTGAGATCTCATCCGCAACTACAGAAAATCCTTTTCCTGCTTCTCCGGCCCTTGCGGATTCTATGGATGCATTCAACGCAAGCATATTCGTTCGTTCGGAAATGCTCGTGATAATCCCCACGATCTTATTGATCTCATTGGAATAAGAACGTATTTGTTCCATGGATTGGATAGCTTCATTAAAGATCTGTTTTGCTTGATCGGCCTTGTTCGCTACAGTCCCGGCTTGTGACTCCAGGTTTTGCATTGATTTGGAGGTTTCTCCCAAGGACACATCGATAGAACCGATACTTTCGTTTACATTAGATAAACTTCTAGTCTGCTCACTAATGGTTAATACGATCTCATCTATCGTTTTAGACAGTTCATGGGAAGCCGCCGCAGTTTCTTGCACAGCATGCGCTTGTTTTTGAGAAACTCTTTCGAAAGAACCTACTGATTGGAAAAGTTCCTCATACAATTTTAAGTTTCTTTGATAGTTTTCTTTCATCTGGACAAGGAGTCCCCAAAGACTGATAGTCATACATCTGAAGTTGGAATAAATTCTGTCGGCATCTTCGACCCCTTCTTTCCTAGGGAATTCAGCGGCAAGATTTCCGTTTACAACTTTACCTACTATCTCCAAGGTTTCGGACATTTTCTTTTTTAAACTATAGATAGCTCTTAAACAAAGTGAAAATCCCAGAACCACAGCAAGAAAGGTTAAAGTAGAAGCGATCGGGTCCGTTAAAAATAGTTTCAAACCTAAATAAGAAGAAGGAATGAAAATACATGCGAATGTGAAAGCCACAAGACCAGGATATCCGAATTTAACTCGGAGGGAATTTATAAAAGAGAGGAACGTTCTAATGAGTTGAGACTGTCCGTTCATTCTTGCAAAAAGTTTTTCAGCTTTCTCGATTTGTTGCCTAGTTGTCTTTTTGCGAACCGACATGTACCCGGTAATGACTCCGTCTTCAAGAACAGGAGTAACGGTGGCATCCACCCAATAGTGGTCTCCATTTTTTGCGCGATTTTTTACGATCGCATTCCAAGGGCGGCCCGACTGAACGGTGTCCCAAAGATCTTTGTAAACTGCCGGGGGAATATCCGGATGACGGACAATATTATGAGGTTGGCCCAGCATCTCCTCTTCTGAAAAACCGCTTACGTCCGCAAAGTCCTGGGAAACATAAGTGATTTTTCCTTTCGAATCGGTTCTGGAAATAATTACCGCAGATTCAGCGAACTGAATTTCTCGACCCGTTACCGGTAGGTTCTTTCTCATATTTTCAGTAATTTATTGAAGTCAAGTTTGGTATAGCGAATTTAAAAGATCAGCTACGTGATTTTAATAAATCGGAATATAAAAGGGAAATAATCCGGAAAAAATCCGATGAAAGAATAATACTTTCGGTTTATTTTATAGTGGTTATATCCGAAAACCGACTGCACTCTTATTTTATAAAAACAAGATATGCTTGGATACATCCGGCGATACCTCCGAGAACTGCACCTAAGGTAATCAAGGTGGCCTCGTCTTCTTTAAAGACTGAATGTAATAGATGTTCGAATTCTTCCGGGGGCAGTATACTCAAATTTTCGAAGACCAATTTTTCGATCTCTAATCTTTCTTCGATATAATCTTTCATCTTGTCAGCCGTTTCGGGTATCAGCTCCAAAATGGAATTTGCGATCTTCTCCTTTAATTCTTCCAGCTTTTTAGAACCTAAAATTAGAGAAGCATACGGGATCTTTTTTTTTAATTTCTCATCCATCAATTCTTTGGATTTGGAAAGAAGTTCAGTAATGATCAGATCTCCTCCTTTCCCTTTGAAGATCACCCCTATTAAACTTTCCGGATCTAAAATTTTAGAAGCCACCACGGATGCAAATTCCCTGGAAACATCTTTCTGCCTTTTCAAGAAAAGACCTTGGTATTTGAATAATAAAAAGTTCTTGGGTCGCAAAGGGGAGAAGATCATAAGGATCGCCAGCCAATTAGTGATATAACCTACAAAAATTCCCATAATAGGCATGGTCCACCATTGGTTTAAATATGCGATGAATAAGACTTGAACGCATCCGATCAGAAATCCGAAATAGATCCCGGATCGAACGATAAATCTGAATTCGGGACCACCACATCTCCTGAAAATTTCAGAGAGAATATTTACGTTTTCTCCCGAAAGAGATTCTTTGATCAAATCACCAATTCCTAATATACTATCCAGATTTTCCCCGAAAGAAGTATAGATCTCTTGTATCTTTTTGGGAATGTCCTCTCGGATCTCCTTTTCTAAGACTTGTTTTGCTTCTTCCGGGACCATCTTCCAGATCACAGGGTTGTCCGCAAAAAATATGTCTTTGACTATGGAAGAGGATTTTTCGCCGATCCTATCTCGGATCAGATCTGCAATTTGTACCGGATCTATTTTTTTATAAAGATCGTAAGGGCGAATCAATCTTTCCAGCATCACATCCGAAATGAGACCTGCCATTTTTTTAGAATGTCTCGGAATGATACCTTGCCAGCCTAAAATTCCCCAACCTTTAAACTTGACCGGATAGAAGATCATCTGCACTGCTATATAGTTTGTGATCCAACCTACAAAGGAACAAGTGACCAAGATCGAAATAATCTCGATCATAGAGCCGTGAATCGGATCAAAAGATTGCATCCGCAGAGTTTTATGAATCGGAAAATTCGATTCAAGAAAAATTCAATGTCAATTATTCTTGTAAAATCGTAACTATCCTATGGGACCCAAGGTTTCCTTTTTCATTTCTCTCTCTATACATGCGGTCCTATTCATATCTTACTATTTGATCCGAAATCTAAACCCTGAAAATTTTTCGGAACAGATCAAACTCAGTCTTAGCAAAGGACAAGTCCCTAGTGTTCATTTTTCACTCCCTAAAAATCAAGGAGAAGGACAGGATACATCTTCTAACTCAGGCCTGGCAGGAACGCCGGAAGCGGAGATCGAAAGGTTTAAAAACGAGATACATTTCCCACCGGAAGCATTGGAGCAGAGATTGGAATCCGATTGTTCTTGGGAAGTAATGATAGGACCTAACGGAAGCGCAAAAAGAGTTACAACTATCAAACCTTGCAAATATAAGGTTTTCGAAACACATTTTAAAAGATCGGTTTCTAGCTGGAAATTTCAACTACCGGAAGGAAATATTATAATTATTCCGGTATCCTTTCGTATTGAATCAGATGAGTGACACCTCTAAATCTTGGTATGCCGTTTATACAAATTCTAGGGCGGAGAAGAAGTTAGCGCTAGAACTTTCCAAAAAAGGAATAACCCAATACTTGCCGATTATTTCGGCAAAAAAACAATGGTCTGATCGGATCAAAACGGTTCTGGTACCTGTTTTTCCTTCTTACGTATTCGTAAAAATTGATATAAGGACCGAAAAACTAAAAGTCCTGGAAACTTCAGGAGCTGTACGATTCGTTTCGATTGGAGAGACTCCTCTCCTAATCGAAGAGAACGATATCGAGATGATCCGCCAACTTGTGACCGAGTATCCGGATAAGATCAAGATCGAAAGGGAAAAGATGCTGTCTCCCGGTAAAAAGGTCCTGATCAAAAACGGACCTTTTAAAGACAGAAAGGCAAGAGTAATCCGAAAAGGAAGTAAATCGTCTATTCTTGTTTCCATTTCCGGAATGGATACTACAGTATCCTTGGAATTGGATTCGGAACTATTGGAAACGGACGAGGAGAATTAGAAGTGGGAAATACATTAGATAAAGTTAAAAAAGCTTTGGATACCGAGATCGAAGCAATCCTTCATTTTAGAGAGAACCTAGATCCGAATGTAGAAAAAGCGGTAGAGCTGATCTTCCAATCCAAAGGAAAGGTAGTCGTAACCGGAGTCGGAAAATCCGGAGACGTTGGCAAAAAGATCGCTTCCACTCTATCTTCTACAGGAACTCCTTCTTATTTTCTACATCCATCCGACGCAGCACACGGTGATGCCGGGATTTTAGCACATGGCGACGTTGTTATTGCGATCGGCAAGAGCGGTGAAAGTGAAGAATTACTGAACCTTCTTCCTACCATAAAAAGTATAGGAGCCAAGTTGGTAGGTTTAACTGCTAATCCTCAGTCCAGATTGGCCTTAGACTGCGACATTGTAATCTTAACCCCGGTATTAAAAGAAGCATGTCCTCTAGAACTTGCCCCCACTTCCAGCACAACGATCGCTTTGATGTTGGGAGATGCGATCGCAATGGCGCTCATGGAACTTAGAAATTTCCAAAAAGAGGATTTCGCATTATATCATCCTGCAGGAAGACTCGGAAAAAGATTATCCCTAAAAGTGGACGATGTGATGAGAAAGGGAGATAAACTTGCAAAGGTAAGTTCCGACGCAAGTTTAGAAGAAGTTCTTTCCGAAATCACAACAAAACTTGTGGGTGCAACAGGCGTCGTGGATCCAAGCGGTAAATTGATTGGATTCGTAACCGATTACGATATTAGAAAATTATTAAATGACAGAAAATTGGAAAAGTCCATCAAAGCGAAAGAATTAATGAATTCTAAACCGACCGTTTTCGAGAGCGGGATCATGGCTTACGATGTCTTACAATCCATGGAAAGAAGAGAAAAACCGATCTCAGTAGCTCCGATCGTTTCCAAAGACGGGATATTACTCGGGATCATTTCCATCCACGATCTTTTACAAAAAGGACTCTGATTTGTGATGAGCAAAAGCGACTCTCAAAAAATTCGGATCATTCTTACTTTGAATGAAGAGGAGTTTTTCGGTCTAAAAACTCTTCCAAAAGCCGATTTTTTAGAGATCCGTTTGGACCAATTCCGGTCCGACGCAAGCGCTCCGCAAAAGATCCTACATAAAATAAAGGAACTAAGCGCTTCATGCGTATTCACTTATAGGCAACCGGAAGATTCAAGTCTGGAAAGTTTAGGAATTTGGAATAGAGATAATATTGCCCCTTTACTTTCAGGGTTAGAATCGGGAAAACATTATATTGATCTGGAATTGGATAAGGACAATTCGGTCTTTAACGGAATAGATGAGGATCGTTTCGGGATCATTCGATCCGTTCACAGTTTTTCCGGAGTTCCCGATTTCGAAGAATTACTCTTTTTTTTACGACCTGTTACGGAAGAAGTTCTAGCTACCGTTAAGTCTGAACTTCCTTTTCAAAGGATCTTTAAGTTAGCTGCACTTCCAAAGGACGAACAAGAATCCGAGGAATTCCAACATTCCGCGCTGAAACTTTCCAAACTTTGTGCAAAACAAAATATCCCGATCGGTTTTTGCGGGATTTTAATGGGAGAATCCGGAAAGGAATTCAGGATATTCCCGGAAAAAATAGGATCTCAATTTACGTATTGTTGTCTAGGGGAGCCGAAAGCCCCCGGCCAAGTGGATCTAGAAACCGTCCTTTCTAAAAGAAAATTAAAAGATTAATCCCTATCTTGGGAATCGTTTTCTTCTTTTTCCTCTTCCGATTTTTTAGGATCTCTAGTCCCGGCTCTCGTCTCTAAGAATGTTTTGAAACTTTCGTCGGATCTGAATTTTTTGAAAGCCTTATCTTTTTCTGCGGAAGCCCAGTAGGAAGATTTAATACTTCCGGATCTTTTAATATAGGACATTGTCCTTTCTTGGTCATTCTTCTCTGCGTAACATTTTGCGAGAAGATAATAAGCTCCCGCAGAATCTTCCACTTTCTCCAAATGATTGATCGCTTTGTCGACAGAGCCGGTATATAGATAGGTTTTACCTAAATAAAAATTATATTCTCTGATCTCTTCCTCGTCCGGTTGGACAGCATGAAAGTATTTAACGGCTTTATCGTAGTTACCGTTGTTTGTATAATATCTGGCGAGTTTTAATATACCGTCGTAATACACATCCGGAAGATCTTTCAGATCAGGATTTTCTTTTTCAATGGCGGCCCCGATCTCTTTCAAAAGATCATAACCTTCTTCCTTTTTACCGATCTGTATCTTGCAGAGGCCGATATACATTCGGATCTCTCTTGTCTTCTCTCCGTATTCCAGCGCCTTTTCGGCAGTTTTGATCGCGTTATCACAATCCTTTAACTGCCATTTAATTTTGGTCAGACCGATCAGGGGTAATACCGTATGTTTATTCGCGTGTGCCTTTCGATAATACTTGGACGCTTCTTCGAAATTTTTCTTTTTATGGTAAGCGGCCGCTTGGGTAAGATGTGTATAATAAAGTAATTTTTCCCTTTCGGAAGGGATCTTTGGTTCGATACGATTCAGAACGACAAGTGCATCGTCGTAGTTTCCGATCCGGACGAGCAAAGCGCCGTACTTATAACCATACTCCACATTCTCCGGCTCATTCTTCACTAATCCGGAAAGAATAAATTCGGATTTGGCAAATTCTTTTTCATTATAATAAGCTAATGCGAGTCTCCAAAGGATCTCTTTATTGTTCGGATCCTGTTTTAACTTTTTTTCCAGACTGGAAACACTTTCCTGTTCCGTTTCTTCCTCATGATAAACAGGTTTTCGATAACTTCCGCCGGAGGAATATCTTTCCTCTGCTGCAGCTCTGATCTTTTGGATATGAGAAAGTTCCGGATCGATCTTTAATAATCGATTGGAATAAGAGATTACTTCTCCATAATCTCTTTGATAATTATGATACAGAATGATCTTTGTAAGAGAATTGACCAGATCCTTTTTAGGGAGGTTTAGACTAACCGCTTTTTTGAATGCTTGGATGGATTTGGTATAATCCTTTCTGCTCTCGTAGATATAACCCATATACATCCAGGCTTCGCCGGAGGAAGGGTTTCCATCGTTGTATTTTTGGAATTGTTTGAGCGCCTCTGTGTAATCTTTTCTAGAATAGGCTTTTTTACCTTCTTTCATATCCGCGGAGACAGAATTGGAAAAGAAGAATATACTAAAGCAAATCAAGAAGGAAAGGAACGGCCTAGTCATACTAGTAAGACCGGTATTTTCCCTCCGAATACTACAAAAGAAGGAAGGCATTTATCCAATTTTGGATGAGAACGCCATGAATAAAGTGGAATTCTCGCCTTCCAAGAGGAATTATTTATTTCCTAAAACCTCCGCCTTTCTCTGAGCCAAAGCTCTTGCGGCTCTCAGATTCACGCTCATTGTCGTAATTTGCGGATTTACCGATAATCCTGTCGGGTAAACGGAAGCATCCATTACGAAAATATTTTTATGGCCAAAGAGTTGGAAATCCAGGTCCACGGCACCTAAGTCGGGAGACTTAGCTGCTTGGATGGAGCCATGAGGGTGAGCCGAACCGATCGCAATCTTTCCAGGCTCGATACTCTTGTCCAAGATCCAATCGAACTTGGAATTTTTATCCACAGGGATAGGTTCTTCCACATCAGGGAACGGGAATACGATCGCCTTTGCACCCGCAGCAACTTGCACTTCTGCCAATGCTTTCAAACCTTTGAGTAAATTTTTACCGTCGGTAGGAGTGATCTCGAAATACACTTTTCTTCTTCCCAAAGACCATTTTACGGAAGCATTCGCTTCACCATCCGCACCATCGCGAACGAGGACGATCCCTGCACTCATGTTCGGATACTTTTTCATCGTATCGAATTGTTTCTGTCCATAAAAAGGAATAAGTGAACTTGCCAAGGTAGGACGGAACGGAGCTACTTCTAACCAATAACCGTAACCTGTATTGTCTTGATTATGACCGTCTTTGATTACCGCCGATTGAGGAGGTCCGGAGAACATATTGATCGTCTCGTCAAAGATCGCAAAGTTCGTGCTTGTAGGATGGACTTTCAAATTTCTTCCCACCCAGTCGTTTCCAAGCCCGGATCTTTGGAGAAGTGCAGGTCCTTCGATCGCACCCGCGCTCACGATTACGACCGGAGCATCGATCACAATTTTTTCTAGAACATTATTGGGAGCTTTTTCGTAAGGATCAGGGGTGAATTCTGCAACTACCGTCTTAATATCTCCGTCTTGGATGTACTGTGCTCTCATATTGGAGATAACGGTCGCGCCGGCTTCAATCGCATCCGGGATCCACGTTAAGAATGCGGATTGTTTTGCGTTGATCGGGCAACCCAAACCGCAACGACCGAGGCCAATACATCCTCTATTATTATTCTTTAATACTTCCGGATGAAGACCTAATACTTTTCCACCCTTCATCAAGGTGTTATTGTTTGCATTGATCAGATTTTGAGGAACTTCGTGGACGCCGATCCTTTCATGGACTTCCGAAATATAAGCGTCCATTTCCTGTCTTCCGTAACCTTTCCAGCCGAAGCGGGAATCCCATTCATTAGTTACGTAATCCGGAGGATACAGAGATGTTTGCCAATTTACTGTGGTAGAACCTCCGATCGTCCTTCCTTGAAGAATAGAAAGAGTTTGCTCTTCTGAGATGATAAAACCTGCATCTCTATACAATCTAGCTTGGGAAAGAAACTCGTCGCCTGTGAATTTTGCAGGAGTGAAATATCCGCCTTCTTCGATCAGGACAACTTTCCAACCAGCTTTTGCAAGAGTGGCAGCAACAACTGCTCCTCCTGCACCGGAACCTATAATGACTGCTTCTGCTTGTAATTTCCAAACTCCGTCTTTGATCGCGTTCTCTTTGATCAAAGATTCGTGTTTTTCCGGAGTGATAATCTTATAATTTGCCTCAGGAATCGCTCCCATAGTTCTTAACCTTTATATCCCACTAGTTCGTTATAATCTCTTTCCATAGAAACTAAGAAGAAGGACAACTGACGCATAATATTGTAAGCGCCTCTTTTCAAAGATAAGGAAGAGTTTTTCCAGGAGAGAAGTCGTTTCTCTCTATCTTCTTTGGAAAGTCCCACCATAGAGGTGAAAGAAAAATCCAAAGCTAGAGAAACAAGAGAGGAACCCGGTAAGAATGCTAATAATTTCAAAACGGATTCAGTATCTATCGGATAAGGATGGCCGTAAATGTACTTATCCGCGGCGACTCCCAAGTCGAATCCTTGGATCGGATTCCCTACTAGGAAAACTTCTTCCAATGATTTGAAAGCGAGATATTCAGAATCACTCAATCCATGCAACTTCGGAATTGATCCGGATTTGCAGGAAGCTTGAGGAACTAGGATGGCCGAGATGGCGGCCGTTTTGAACAAAAACTTTAGAAAGCGGCTACGAGAAACTTTCTCATCCAGAAACGATTCCAATTCTAACTCCTAAACTTTGTTCGAAAAAACAAAGTTTGCCGTAACGAATGTTCTGGAATATGTTCGACTTTGTCTATCCTTTCTTTTGGAATTTTTTCATCTTCACGTAAATTTTAATTTCTTCAAAATCGATTCTATCCAATTCAACAGGGAAAGATTCTCCTAATGAATATTGTTTGGTATATTTTTTAGAGTAGAAAGTGAAGTCCGTCTCTGCTTGTAATTCGCCTTCATCCGTAAATTCTATCGCAGGGATGATCGCTTCCACCGGCGGATTATTCAATTCCACAAATGCAACAGCCGCCTTAAATCCAACAAGGGTCGCGGTAAATTCTTTGATACCGGTTTTTTCCAAAAATCTACAAGCCTTGAGTTTATAATAATCCCTTTCGGAATCCGTTGCTTTTCTTTCTTCATGAGAAGTATGAAGACCCATTACTTTAATATCTTCTTCAGAATAAGGTTCCTTATCCGAAAGAAGAATACTTTCTAAAACTCTATGGCAAACTAAGTCGGGATAACGACGAATTGGAGAAGTGAAATGGCAATAATCTTTAAAACCCAAGCCCCAATGTCCCAAATATTCTCCGGAATAGTAAGCCTGCATAAAACTTCTCAAAAGAGAAATATTAAAGAGCCTTTCGGACGGAGTTCCTTCGATAGCTTGTAAAACATTACGAATGGATTCGTAATTGGTATCTTGCAACTGTGCGTTGACCCCGTTCAATCTTAAAAAAGAATTTAACATCTCCAATTTTTCCACATCCATGGGTTCATGGACACGATATAGAGTAGGTCTTTCTTTTTTACGGATATACTCCGCCACTTTAATATTCGCAGAGAGCATGAATTCTTCGATTAGGATATGAGCTTGTAGTCTTTCTACCGGTTTAATCTCGATTACGTTGTGCTCCGAATCGGTGACCACCTTAGTTTCCTTTAGGTTCAGGTCGACTCTTCCAGAGTTCAATCTTCTCTTTCTGAGAATGTCCGCAAATTTCATCATTTGGAAGATCCAATTGTTTGGATCTCCGGATTTAATCTCTTCTTCTGCGCGATTATACGTATATCTCTCTGTGACACGAATTATGGATTTATAAAATTTAGCGTGGAAGATTGTCCCGCTCCAGTCCGCTTCCATTTCCACAGTGAATGCGAGTCGATTTTTTTTAGCCACAAGACTACAAAGATTTTCGGAAAGTTCGGGAGGAAGCATAGGTACAACTCTACTTCCCAAATAAACGGAAGTTGCTCTGGAATAAGCTTCCACATCCAGATCGGAACCAGGTTTGACATAATGGGATACATCAGCGATATGAACGTAAAATCGGATCTTCTTTCCTTCATTTATGAAGGAGATCGCATCGTCAAAGTCCTTGGAATATTCTCCATCAATAGTAATGGATTGCAGTTCTCTCAAGTCTACTCTAGAATTCCAATTATCTACGGTAGATTCATCCACTTCATCCGGAAGTTCTTCCAGTTTTATATTGTCCGGATAGAGGATGGTATAATTGTACTTCATTAACATTCTCATCAGATCCGTGTCTTCTTTGGTATCCGACTCGAAACGAACAAAGTGCGCTTCGTATAGATTCTTTTCGTGATCGGAATCTTGTTTTAAGGTTACGATCAAAACATCTCCAACGTTTATCTCATCTTGCAGATCTTGGAGTAATGTTTTACGGGGAAGGAAACCTTCTTTGAGATCTCCATCCATATCCAAAAAGGTCCCGATTATAAATTTATGGTCCTTCTCCGTGATCTTCATTCTATAAAGTTCACGACCTCGTCTAAGAACGGAGACAACTTCTCCTTCTAGTTTTCCTTTACGGCCGATACCGGTAGGGAGAATTTCTACAAGGTCTCCTTGGATTGCGGAGGAAGTGTACTGTCCAGGGACAAAAACTTCTGTTCCGGTAGTCAGCTTCACGAAGCCGTCCCCTTTTTTACTTAATGAGATAGTTCCTTGTAAAGTTTGGTTCGGACGAACTATGATATTCTTTTTTTGGATCTCGATCAGACCTTCTTTTTCAAAGAAGATCAATACTTCTTCGGCAGAACGTTTTTGTTCCTGGGCTTCCCATTTCTCTCTTCTAAATCCCTTTTTCTGCCCGGCATGAGCGATAAATTTAGAATATACCTCTTGCATAGAGATAACCTTTCCGGATTTAGAACGGAAAAATTTTAAAAGTTTTCTGCCAGGTTCATTCTCTCTTTCCCAATCATGACTCCCGAATTTTCTATCATAAAACTTGGGCTTTGAACCCGGAACATGGGATTCGTTTTTGCGATAACTAGGTTTGGAAGAATATCCCGGATTCTTATTTTGATTTTCGTAAGAAGGTTTCTTACGGCTTATTTCTTCTTTCGGTGCAGGAATTTCTTCTTTAAATTCCTGTATGGATTCTTGCTTAAAAGAATTGTTTTTATCTTTTCTTCCTTTTTTGGAAGAAGGAGCCGAAACTTTTTGTTCGACCGGGTATAGTTCCAGTTTCTTGGAGCGGGAAGACTTATGATCCTTTTTCTTTTTGGAGACCTTCTCCTTTGCTTCTCGGATACTTTTTTTTAGATCTTTCTCATCCGATTTTTTGGAGTTGGATTTTTGTGGTCCTTGGTTCTTTTCACCGTTCTCTCTGATTTTTGTTTTTTTCTTTGTTAGTGTTTGTTTAACTATTTTCTTTTTTTGTGTCATGTATAATATACCTTAGGCTTATCATCAGCGTACGTTCCTCTCAGATAATTCGGAACCAAATGCAAATACGAATGATCTTCCGGCTTCGATAACGCCTTTTTGATATCACCGGACTTCTCCAACAAACTCGCTTCCGGCGAAGGAAGATTCTCTTTCATATTTGTTCCCGCAAAAAATTCGGGAGAGTCACTGAACTTAATTCCGGTAAGATAAGAGCCTATCCTATCTTCCGGGATGGTTTCCGGGATCAGATCCGGAGCAATGTCCAAGGTGCCCCAATAACCTCTGGAGTCTCTTAGACCGAAATAAATTTTTCCTTGTTTCGCTTCTATTCCTACACAAACGGAAGATTCCGATTCCGCATAATACTGGCAGGTGTACAATTCTAAACTATCGATTCCCAAAACCGGAACATTCCAGATTTGCGAAAAGTTACGTGCTGTTGCCACTGAGATCCTAATCCCCGTGAATGATCCGGGACCGGTAGTGGTAACTATTATATCAGGTTTTTCCCAATTAGATACCTTCAAACAATGGGAAATTTCTTTAATAAGCAAGAGAGAAGATTCCCTGTTATGTAATTCTCTGTATTCGGAAACTTTTTCGAGTTTGCCATCTTCGGTTTTAAGATAACAACCCGCTAAGATCCAAGAGTTAGTCGCATCGAAGAATAATATTTTTGTCATAAAATTTTCTCCGATTTCAGGAAGGGCTCGATTTGCAGATCGGGCCTTCTCCATTCTTCTCCTAAAAACGTAATCTGCAGATTTCTGGTATCCTCGTCCGCTTCTTCCAAATTTATTTTAATGCGGAACTTTCTATCATTAAATTCGGGTTCTGCTTTTTCCCACCATTCTATCAGAGAAATTCCCTTGCCGTTCCAATATTCTTCAAAGCCCAGATCTGGGATCTCCTCCGAAGAACCGATCCGATACAGATCAAAATGAAAGATCTCCAATGGATCTCCGAATTGATTTCGGATCTCGAGAAAAGGATACTCATTCATCAAGGTGTAAGTAGGAGAATTAACGAATAATTTGGATTTATCCAATCCGGGCTTCAGTTGATCCAACAGAGCTTTTACAAGTTTAGAAACGAATGTGGTTTTTCCCGAGCCCATTTTTCCGGAAAGAAGAAGGAGGGGAAATTTTCCCTCCTTCCAGACAACGGCTAGAATCCCTGCAAGTTTTGTGACAGGGATGTCTATAGAATCTAAGGTAAGATTTTCAAACCGTCCTGACATTCCGTTTTCTAAAATAACTCTAAGACCTGTGCCTTCGGAAATCTATAGATGGAATTACAAAATTCGCAGGTGACTTCGATCTGTCCTTGCTCTTCTGCAATGTCCATTGCTTCTTCTTTTCCTAAATTTTGTATGAGTTCCTTGATCTTCTCTTCGGAACAATCACATCTGTATTCCGGTCTTCCTGTTTCCAGTATCTCGAACTTCGTATTCCAAGAAGATTGCAGAATTTCTAAAGCTTGGGAAACGGTTCCTTCGAAAACTTTGGATTTTTCCTCTTCTAGTTTTCCGGCTAATTCTCTAACTGCATCTATATGTTCCGGTCTTGCTTCCGGCAATGCTTGTAAGAACAGACCTTTGATCCTCCAATGCAAACCTTCCAATTTAACGTAAGCCACTAAAAAGGAAGGAACTTGCTCCGAATCTCTCAGGTAGTTTTCGATATTCGTTTCGAAACTTTGGTTTCTAAAAGGTACGATAGACTGATAAATACATTCTCCGTCTTTCCAACGGAATACTTTCAAAATTCCTAAATTTTCCTCTGAGATCTGTCCTGATTCTATATCTTCTTCGGGTCGATGTCTTAAAGTTGCCTTAAGTCTTCCATTACGAGTACTATAAGCTAAGACCGAATGAATCTCCGAATCGTCATAAAAACGGATCTGAACGCTTACCTTTGTATCTTCTTTTACTAGATCCGCTAAGAAGAATGCGGCAAGCATCGTCCTTGCCAGAAGTTCCGTTCCTGCGTCATCGAAACCGTGTAAGTTAGACGCCGCAGTTACTGCGTAAGAAATTTCGGCCGAGGAAAAACGAAAGTGAACGTCGGGAAGAATCCCATAATGGTATATATCGTTGTTTTCCATGCAATATAGGGTTCCCGACCTTTCAGGACGAGGTTCTTATCTATTCTCCCTGAATCGTATCGAAAAGACAGTATTTTTTCCTAGTTTCTAAGGTATTTCCCGGTTTTCTTTCTGGAAAGATCTTCCCTTAAGAGAATCATCGTCTCTACCTTTTTAACCTGTGAGGACCGAATGATTTTCGGAGCGGATTATTATCCTGAACAATGGACTCCTAAAGATTGGGAAGAAGATATTCGTATTATGAAGGGCATGGGACTGAGCAGAGTTCGTCTCGCAGAGTTTTCTTGGGCCTTAGTCGAACCGAAAGAAGGCAAGTTCGATTTTTCTTTTTGGAAGAAGATGTTGGATCTCTTTCAAAAACATAAAATGGATGTGATCCTGGGTACCCCTACGGCCACATTCCCTCCTTGGCTTGCTAAAAAATATCCTGACGTTCTGCAAGTTCGAGATGGAGTTTTAAGAAGTATAGGTACAAGAAGACAGGCATGTTTTTCTTCTCCGAATTATCGAAAAGCTGTGATTAAAGTCGTGACTAAGATGGCCCAAGCCTTAGGAAATCATCCAGCAGTGATCGGCTGGCAGATAGACAATGAGATCGGCCACGAAGGATCGGACATCGATCATTCTGAAACTTCTCTCAAAACATTTCGTCTTTGGCTGAAGGCTAAATACAAAACGATCCAGAATCTGAACGATACTTGGGGAAATATTTTTTGGGGAGTGATCTTCAATGATTGGAATGAAATACCTCTACCAGGTCCTCATGTGAGTGCAGGTTATAATCCTTCTATGATCCAAGACTTCTACAGATTCCATTCGGATACGATCGTGGATTTTGTAAAACTGCAATCTGATATTGTTCGAAAGTTTTCTCCGAATCGGAAACTCACTACGAATTTATATCCGAGTCCCTTTCTTCCTGTAATCGATATGAGCGAATTATTCACTCATTTAGATTACGTATCTTGGGATAATTATCCGACATGGGGAGACCAAGAAGAACCTTTTCCTCATCCATTTATCTCCGCAATGCATCAGTACAATCGAGGTCTGAAAGATCTTCCGTTTACTGTGATGGAACAAATTTCAGGATTCCAAGGACACGATACGTTGGGATATCTTCCAGCACCCGGACAAGTACAGCTTTGGATGAAACAAGCGATCGTTCAGGGTGCGGAACAAATTATATTTTTCCGATATCGAACGGCAAGATTCGGACAAGAACAACTCTGTTACGGGATCTTAGATCACGATAAATCTCTCACGGACAGATACTTGGAATTACAAAGAGGGATATCGGAGATCTTACCGGAAGCGAATGACTTTGCTTCGGAACATTTTCCTGCAGATGTTGCCGTCCTTCATGATATAGAGAATGCGAGAAATTTCAAACACCAACCCATCTCTTCCGGTTTAAAACACAGTCCCGTTCCATTCGCACAAGTCGGCTACGATATAGAGATGGCAACTTGGTTTGCAGGCCTGAACATTCTGAATGTAAACACACATTTTTTGCCCGTCTCCAAAACAGACTTTTCCAAGTACAAGGTTTTGGTACTTCCACTGTATGCTATGGTCAATGACTCGATTGTGAAAAAATTAGAACAATTCGTTAGAGAAGGAGGTATTCTAATTTTAGGGTATAGAGCAGGTCTCAAGGACAAAAATTCCTGGATGTTGGATTCTCAAGTGCCTGGTCCATTTTCTGAAATGGCGGGAGTCAAAGTAAGAAAGTTCGAAGCGGTAGGGAATCGAAACGTAAACTTCCGATTCAGAGTTTTACCGGGAACCTGCTCGAAAATTTGTGAGATCCTGGAACCTACAACGGCCAAAGTTTGGGCAAGATATTCCGACAATAAGAAATTTTATAAAGGAAAACCTGTCATAACTTGTAATCGATTCGGAAAAGGATCTGTCGTATACGTTGGAGCGAGTCTGAGCCCGATCTCGTTTATGCTCTTGTACAGAAGAACTTTAAGGATGGCGGGCATCCCTTTTACTTTTTACGGCCCTACCATCGAGCGTAGTTTTAGAAAGGGTAAGTCCGAAAACTACGAAATTTTTATCAATCATTCCGGTAAGAAAACTTTTGCCGGTTTCAAGTTACTCAAACCGTACGAGGTAAGGATCCTGCCGAAAAAGAAAAAATGAAGCTAAATGAAGTTAAAGAATTAAACAGGCTCTTGCAGAATCATTCGAATGTAAGGAACAAAGAACTTTCCGTCTATGTGGATAATCTTCACACTTCCTTTGTCGAATTCGAAGAAAAGTTTATTCTTCCTTCTACCTCCGTTTTTGAGATAGAGTTTAGCGCTGCGGAAAGTTTCCTAAAATCAATTCTAAAATTAGCTCCCGAGTTAGTAGCAGATTCTCTCGTTCTTCCCGAGCCCAGACCAAAAAGAGATATTGATCGTTTATTCCTGATCAAACCGTTTTATACGGAAGGAGAAATGTTCAGAGAAAATTCTCCCGAAGTGTGGAGAGATAAGCTCCCTCCCTTTGCGATCATTACCAGTTTTCATGTAATGCATTTAGGAGGAGTCCCCAAAGAGGACGTTTATCAACCGGCTTCTCAGGGAAAAACTATGTCCGTTTACACCAAACGGGCCTACTTTTCGTCCCGAGTTATCCCCTTGGATTCTCTTACCGTATTAGAAGATGCGGTTATAGACTTTACTGCTAAGAAATACCAAGAGTCCGACTTCATGGTCCAGATCTCCAAGGATACATTCGAAG
Source organism: Leptospira sp. WS58.C1 (assembly GCF_040833995.1). NCBI lineage: Bacteria > Pseudomonadati > Spirochaetota > Leptospiria > Leptospirales > Leptospiraceae > Leptospira > Leptospira cinconiae. The sequence continues at coordinate 28,610 of NZ_CP162137.1, read as the reverse complement.
GGGTAAGGCATACATATTCTGAAATTTTCGACGAGGTGGATTATTCCAAGCAAGTAAGTTTTATCCATGAATCCTTAGGGATTACTCCCGCAGATTGGTCCCTCGGAAAAATTTTTGCTCCTTTAGCGGTCGAATACCTTACACTTACAGCCAGGTTCCTGGACCCTTCTTTACATAAGATCGCAAAGGATTTTAATTCGTTTCACCAAGTTGTTGATCTTTTGTTAAGACCGGGCAGCATGACCTTAGAAGAATCTGCCCGAAATTCATTCTTCGCTTGGCTTCGATCTCATAAATCGGAGAGGATCATTTCCCCCTCGGGAAACATGGCTTGGAAAATTTTACGGGTATAAAGGACATAAGCCCGAACATGGAATCCTTAGCACCTCCCATAGATTTCCCTCTCGAAGAAGTGAAGAAGAGAGTGAAATCAGTCCAATCCGTATCCGGGCTTATACTGGAATCCGCTCGCAAACTCCAGAAAGAGATCCGAGTTTTTGGGATCGTTAGCGACTCCGAAGAAAAAGAACGTATTCATAAAGCCGACGAATTGATGGGAAAATTCCTGATCGATTTTATCAGACAAAACTTTCCAAACGACTCCATCATTTCAGAAGATTATTTTAAACACGAAGGAAGCAATTCTTTCCGTTGGGTTTTGGACCCTATCGACGGATCCATGAATTTTGTAAGAGGTATCCCTCTCTATTGTGTATCCGTAGGACTCGAACATAGAGAAACTCCAGTCGCAGGAGTTGTATTCGCCCCAGAACTGGACACACGTTACTCCGCAATTTTAAGCCAAGGCGCTTTTAAGAACGGACTCAGAATCGACGTATCTAACACGGACGCACTTGCGAGATCCCTTTTGGTATCCAGCTTTCCCACGAACAGAAAGGAAATTTTAAACGAGGTCATCTCAGACATCACTGCGTTTATCAGTTGCGGTAGATCCATGAGAAGGACCGGATCATTTGTTTTAGATACTTGTTGGGTGGCAGAAGGTGTACTCGATGGAATCTGGGAGAAGGGTGTAAAACTCTGGGATACGGTTGCTAGCTCCGTAATCTTAACGGAAGCCGGCGGAAAACTCACCGACTTTCAAGGAAAACATTTCTTATCCGGTCAGGCGGAAGTAGTAGCTTCCAATGGAAGGATCCATAAACAGATCATCGACATTCTACGAAATGTTCGGATCTCCATTGGAAGAAACTGACATTTAATTGCTGCGATATCGCACCGTAGCTAGCTGCGAACTTATTGTTTCAAAAACTCTTCCAAAGACTTAAGTTGAGCTTCCGTAAAATTAAAACGGGTCATCGCAGTGCTTTGGCGTTTAGGTACGTATCCTGGAGGATATTCTCCCCGCATTCTAGCTTCCAATAATTCATAAGAAGAATTTGCCACAGATGGTCCTACGGCTCCATCGATTTTAGGATTAGCATTGTGGCAAGCGATACAGTTTGCCATATACAATCCTCTACCTGCTTCGGCTTCCGGAGATAGTGGTTTGGATTCTTTACAGAAAGAGAAAATAAGTGCAAAAAATAGTAAGAGTAGAAAGCTCAAAAAAGAAAGGCGGTGAATCCCGCCCTTCTCGCTTCCACCCCGATTGATTTGGAATGGATTCATTCAATATTCCTTAAGCAGTTAAAAGAACTTCCATCAGAACATAAGTAACTAAAGCAAAGATCACTCCGCTAGTAATTACCGCTTTTACGGTTTTGATCGGCTTAACAGTAGGTCCGTTTTGGTCCGCTCTTAAAGCATTCACTTCGAAAATAACGATCAAAAGTACGATAATTCCGAGGAAAACTCTCAACTTCTCAGGACTATAATTCAACGGAAGATTACGAGCCGCTCCCATCGCGAATAGCATCGGAATAGAGAACAAAGTGTTAGTCCTAGATGCTACGAATGCACGGTTTGCATTAGGAGCAGGGTCCACAGTAGTCTCTCCCTTAGCTTTTGCGATCACAACTTTTTGATTCGGCCAGATTACGAACCAAACGTTCGCCCACATAACCGTTCCGAAAAGTGCACCTACTAGAATTACGACTACCCATTGGGAATTATGCGGAATACCTTGAGCTCCAAGTGCAATCGCGATCATCACGATACCGGACAGGAAGGTAAACATTGCACCCCAACGGAACCACCATAATGCGCGTGGAACTAATTTCTGAGTTGCGTTCTTTTTTGTATCCGCATCGGTCTCGTTAAAGAAAGGACCTTGTACGAAGTTGAAGTAGTACAACATTCCAATCCAGGTTACCCCGGATAAAAAGTGAATGTACTTAACTAAGTAATAAAGCCCGTTCGTGGTGGTAAACAGGGTTAATTCCATGATTCCTCCGAACACAGTTCTAAAAATATTATTCGGTCGTTAACCGAATCCGATTAGAATTATTTGCGAAAGAGGTCCAGTCAAGCAGTTTTGGAAAGTTTCTAAATTGGTTTTACGAACTTCAAGTATACTTGAAGTTTTGAGGTTATTTACCTCTTAAATCTAATACGATATTTTTTCCCAACTCCGAAAAAAAACCGGGTTCATCATCTTCGTCACTAGACTTGAAAGGAAGAAAACGATCTCTAAAAATTTCAGACTCGGCGGTAAGAAGTACTCTCGTTTTGTTCCCGTTACGTTTAGTTTTCGTTTCGAAACGAGTCCCACCTTTTCCGTCCGAACCTTCTACCAGAAGTTTAAAACTTCCATCGAAGTATTCATCCATATTACCCGGGATAAAAAAGTTCACGGCTCCAGGAGGAAAAATGGAAAGAAATCTACCACCTATCGTAGTTTCCGGAATTTTATTATAGTATCCTGTGACAGTGTCCGTGTTTCCGGAACGACTGAACTTAAGAGTATATCCTAATCCTCGAATATCTATCTTTAATCCGTAAATGTTTAAGAACAAATAAGTCCTAAGATACAAAGTCCTAGGAGAAGACCAATATCCCTTCGGAGAATCAGGAATTCCTAATATGAGTTTTTTACCTTCATTATAAAATTCCCAACCTTTCGTAAATCCACCGGGCTGAAACAATTGAAATCGAAAGGAAACCTGACCCAAACGTTTATTCCATTTTTTATAAGAGATCGGAAATTGTTCCTTCATCCTTTCTGAAAGGGTATACATTAGAAAGATTTCCCCGTTTTCCTTTTTGATCTCACAATCGAATTGACGGCATAAGAATTTTTGGAGCGGAGAATGTTCCAAAATTTGATTCGTTTCCGAATTTCGCAGATGTTCGACGGTCTCTTCTATCATAGGAAAAATGTCGAAAACACTCACTTCCGGAGAAAACATTTCTACAGTGCGGGTGACCTTATAAGTCGGTTTTTTATAGAACTCGGCAGGTTCTGCCTTTACGAAGATTGAATACGGACTCTGAGGAAATATCTGAAAAGGTGCATCGGATAATTCTTTTTTAAATCCACTTCTGCCGATATCATTCAAGCGAAAAGAAAGCGCAAAATATCCGTCTTTCTTATAAAACTTTTCCTCCGCGTCGGTTTCAGGATTTCCGTATAAAATCCCTCGTACAGGATCGTCCTTAAATTCCGTTTGGATAAAGTCTTGGTATTTAAAATACCGTTCGAAATATTCCGCAGCAGCTTGGTTTTTTTCTACACAGTTTACGATTAAAGGAAGAATTAATAAAAGGGGAATATAAAAAGGAAAATTTTTCTTATTCATTTTATTTTCCAGTTTGGATCAGTTTATAAAGTTCCGAAACTTTTGCGTCATCCACAGATTCAAAATATTCTTTATGGATCAACATACCTTTGGGCGAATACACTCTCAAAAATGATTTTCCTTCGACCAAACCATTGGACAAGATGCCTTTTTTATCTAACAATATACTTTCGTAATCTTTCTCTTTTTCTTGTACGATATAATCAAAAACGGTCGCAGGTGCGTTTTTCAAATTCAAATACGCGGAGAAACTCGCACGATCCTCATCCTTCAATAAAGTCTGCATCTTCCAATAGATTTTACGTCCATGCTTTCTGCATAGGACCACGTCTTTAAAACTACAACCTAGTAAAAAGTAGGTATTACCCTTTGCGCTCTTTGAGCTGAAAACTTTCCCCTTTTGGTCTGCCAATGTAAAAGCCGGAAGTCTCTCTTTCTCATCCGCTTTTAATCCGAATATGGAAAGAAGTAAAACAGCTGAGATAATCCGGAACTTATACTTCATATTTTAGAAATTCCTATTCGGATGCGGTTAAATTCGGATTACAAAGCCGAGTAAACAATCAGACAGGAGAAGGATTTATACGTTCCCTAAATTTTCGAAGTATGGATCAAAATTGGAAATTATTTTCTGTGAAGCCTGAAAATCCCGTCCCAATCTCCGGGAGGAGCCTGTCCAAGGATCATTTTGGTCCTTTTGGCGTACAATTTTACGATATTATCGGTCGGTTTTTCTTTATATAATTCCTTGAAGATCGAAAATGCGGTCTTAAATTGGCCTGCTTTGTAGAGAGCGATACCTTCGTTCAATTTTGTTTTGGATCCTTCTTTCCAATCCACTGATTCCGGTTCATCGGCTTGGAAAACCTCATATAAAATTACGGGTTGTGTTTTTCCTTTTACGATCACCGTATCGATCTCTCGCGCCATTACGTCAGAAAGCAGATTCAAACGTAAGAAAGTATGATGAGTTACTAAAATTTTCGCTTTATAAAATCCGGAAAGGCTTTGGACTCGCGAGGATAGGTTTACGGTATCTCCTACAACGGTAGTATCAATTCTTCTTTCACTTCCTACTGTTCCTAAGATCAAAGGCCCGGTATTCACTCCTATTCCCAAATCGGCGCCTAGCCCAATCCCGTCATTTAAGGATTCAACATAGCGGACCATATCGATCGCAGATTGCAGAGCGTTGTCCGCAGAGTTGAAATTTTCTTTCTCTGCTCGATCGCTATGGTCGGAGAAAAGGGCCATGATCGCATCACCGATGTACTTATCTACGAAACCTGCGTTCTTAAATATGATATCCTCAAAAGCCGAGAAATATTTGTTCAGATATTTTATATTTTCATCCGGACTCAATTTTTCGGAGACGGTAGTATAACCGCGTAGATCCGCAAAGAATACGGACATTGTCTTTTCTTTAGAATCTCCTATCTTGATCTCAACAGGACTTTCTCTATCTAAGATCGAAATGAATTCGGAAGGAACGAATCTGTAAAATGCATCTCTTTGTTTTGAGATCTCCAAGTTCAAGGCTTGAGATTGTTTATACAAACTCACATATCTGGAAACCAAAAGACTGATGATCACAAGAATGAAAACGGAAAAAGAAATTTTAAAGAATGGATAGTGGAATCCTGCGATCTTAGTCATCGCATCGATCGTATCCCAGAGTCCAAAGAGTCCGCAGATCCCAATACCGACAGCTAGTTTGATGGAGTCCGGTTTTTTCAAACGAATGGCGTTGGCGGAGAAAAAGATCACGTACAGGAGCATCAAAAATAAGAGACCTTGGAAAACGGTCAAATTTGGAAGAACGTATTTAAATGGAAGAAACCAATTCGTTAAGAATAGAATCCCACTTAAAACGCAGAAGGTCCGAATGATCCAAAACTTTCCTTCCTTCTGATAAAAGAAGTCTTTTGCAAAAAGCATAAAGACAGGCACCATCGGAATGAGGGCGGAAATTTCCGCTCTAAAGAAAAATTCCGTGTCCGGTCCTCCCGGATAATTTATGAATTTATTATATATATGAAAAGTGGTGAAGTAGAAGTATACGGAAGAGAATAATGAGAATAGACCGAAATATAGATAATAAATGTCCTGCTTTCTAGTCACAAAAAATAGAACATGGTAGAAACCGAATATAAAATAGATCCCGAAAAGGAATATATCGAAATATTCCGAAGTTGAATTATAGATTTCCTCGAGAGAAGAGATCCTAAAATTTTTAGGATGATAGAATCCGAAATGGTCGTTTGCTTTAATAGGGTTGCTGTCCGCCATCCCCATAAAACGGATCTTCAGCTCGTTTTTGCCCGGCTTCAAAAGACCGTTATGAAGTGGAATGATCAGCCCTTTTAAGGAACGGTTTCTAGTAAGATGTCCTTCAGTAGGTTCATACCATTCTTCCCTTACTAAAACTCCGTTCAGAAAAATTTTCCAGTTCTCCCCTATGTCCGAAATATACATTCCGGAAGGGATCTTAAGTAAATCGTCCGCTTTATCTAAATTGAATTCCGTTTTTATCTCAACTTGATGGAGACCCGAATCAATGGGGATTTGGAAAAGACTATTGAATGTCCATGGTAAATTCGGAAGAGGAGTCCAATCTTCGAATTTGGATTCTTGCTTTTTATTTTTTGGGTCCGCTTTCTTTTCGTTTGGAGTTTCCGTTATGAGCCTTCCGGTCCACTCCAATTCTAAAAAATCTATCTTTCTAACGGTCTTTGTATCTGCGATACAACCAAACTGAGAGGCCAGTAAGGTTATGCAGATCCAGAATAAAAAACGTTTGTGAGATATATGGCCCAGGTTCGGACCTCACATAACGAGTTCGTCTTCGCCAGCACGTGCGACGACGATGTCTCCGGATTCTTCCAGCTTACGTATGATATTAACGATCTTTTGCTGAGCGTCTTCCACGTCTTTAATACGAATGGGTCCCATAAAGTCCATATCCTCCCTGAGGAGGTTCGCTGCACGTTTGGACATGTTCTTGAAGATTTTCTCTTGCACTTCCGTATCCACGGACTTGAGGGCTTTTGCGAGATCCGAGTTGTCTACTTCTCGCAATACTTTTTGGATCGCACGGTCGTCGAGTAGTACGATATCCTCGAATACGAACATTCTTTTTTTGATCTCTTCTGCAAGTTCCGGATCTTCTTCTTCCAAAGCTTCGATGATCGTTTTCTCAGTTCCCCTGTCCACAAGGTTCAAAATTTCAACCACTGAGTCGATACCACCGGCAGAGGTATAATCTTCGCTCGCCAATGTGGATAGTTTTCTTTCCAAAACTCTCTCCACTTCTCGAAGAACGTCCGGAGAAACCCGGTCCATGGTAGCGATCCTTTTTGCTACTTCCGCCTGGATCGTATGCGGTAATCCTGAAAGGATACTGGATGCTTTCTGAGGATCTAAATAAGATAAAATTAATGCGATTGTCTGAGGGTGCTCGTTCTGGATAAAGTTCAATAAGTGCTGAGGGTCTGTTCTACGAATAAAGTCGAAAGGACGAACCTGCAAACTCGAGGTAAGTCGATTGATGATATCGATCGCTTTCTGGTTACCAAGAGCCTTTTCTAAAAGACCCCTAGCAAAGTCGATACCTCCATTCGAGATGAATTCCTGAGCCATCATGAGCTCGTTGAATTCTACGAGAACCTTCTCTTTATCTTCCGGAGTGATCTTATCTAAACGTGCGATCTCGAACGTGATCTGCTCGATCTCATCTTCACGTAAATGTTTAAAAATTTCCGAAGATACGTCGGACCCTACGGCGATTAAGAAAATGGCCGCTTTTTGTCTTCCGGTTAAAGAGGTCTTTTTATTCAGCACTTTGAGCGCGTCCTAAGGAATACTATCGGCAAAACCTTCCATTTTCAAGGTAAAGTTTTTTTGTCAGTTCCGACTTGCAAAGACGACATAAATTCCGAATTTGGGAAGGGAACGCTTTGTAGGAGATCCGACGGTGAAGTTAAAAGTTTACGAATACAAAAATTGCAGTACATGCAGAAATGCCCTAAAATTCCTGGAAGGTAAGAAGATCGACTTCGACAAGAAGGCAATCCGAGAAACCCCACCCACCAAGGTGGAACTTAAAAAAATGCTCGGGTATTTAGGCGGAGATTCCAAAAAATTATTCAATACTTCGGGTGGAGATTACAAGGAACTCGGACTCAAGGACAAACTTGCAAAGATGAGTCTGGAGGAGCAGTTCGAACTGCTTTCCGGGAACGGAAACTTGGTAAAAAGACCCTTTGTCTTGGGAGAAAACTTCGGATTAGTAGGTTTTAAAGAAGAAGAATGGAAGGCTGCTTTAAAAACTAAATAGGCCTTCCTGATCGATTATCTTCCTACGGAACCCATACTAGAAGCCGGATAACGTTGCCCGGCAGCAGCATCTTTAGGAGCGACCGAATTGATTCTCTCAAGATCTTCTTTCGATAGTTTTACAGAACTCGCACCTATATTCTCTTCGAGATACTTACGTCTTTTGGTACCTGCGATCGGTACGATATCTTGTCCTTGAGCAAGAACCCAAGCTAAAGCGAGTTGTCCCGCAGTGACGGATTTTTCGTTAGCAATCTCTTTGATCTTAGAGACTAACTCTAAATTTTTTTGGAAATTCTCTCCCTGGAAACGAGGGGAGTTCCTTCTAAAGTCCGATGGATCCAGATCTTCAAATTTTTGGATTTGACCCGTTAAAAACCCGCGACCAAGAGGACTGTAAGCTTCGAATCCGATCCCAAGCTCTCTGCATGTTTGTAAGATACCATCTTCCGGATCTCTGGTCCAAAGAGAATATTCGGTTTGTAACGCAGAAATCGGATGAACCTTAGCTGCTCTCTTGATTGTATCAATTCCTGCTTCGGAAAGTCCTATATATTTTACCTTTCCCTGTTTTACTAGATCTGCCATTGCACCCACTGTCTCTTCGATAGGAGTGTCAGGGTCCACTCTGTGCTGGTAATACAGATCGATCATATCCACGCCTAGTCGTTTTAGACTTCCTTCGCAAGCAGCTTTTACATATTCCGGTTTTCCGTTATATCCTCTTTTATAAGGATCGTTAGGATCTCTTACGATTCCGAATTTAGTGGTGATCACCAACTTATCTCTTTTACCTTTGATCGCTTTTCCTAAAAGTTCCTCGTTTATATGAGGGCCGTACATATCAGCTGTATCGAATAATGTAACTCCGAGATCTATCGCACGATGTATGGTCGCTATCGATTCAGTATCATCCGTTTTTCCGTAAAAATCGGACATTCCCATACAACCCAATCCTTGTTCGGATACGAGCGGACCTATCTTTCCCAATTGTCTTTTCTGCATGATTGCCTCCAAAGATTATAACGAGTTGATCAGATCCATCCCTTTGCCTTCTCTTAAGATGGAGATCCCATCGCCGGTACAGTCAAGAATGGTGGATAATTCCAGTTCTAGAATTCCGCCATCGATAATCCCGTCCACTTTGTTACCGTATTCGTTTTCGATCATGTCCACATCGGTCACAAATTCATCTTTGAAAAAAACGGAAGTAGAAGTAAGAGGATTCGGATGAATTTCCAGTAAAGTCTGTAGATATTTAGAATCAGGGATCCTTATCCCGATATTCTTATCTTTTTGGTTCGAAAAAGAAACTCTAGGAAGATGTTTGTTCGCTTTCACCACAAATGTATAAGGCCCTGGAGTGATCCTTTTCATCAAACGGAACGCTTCGTTGGAAAGTTGTTCCATATAATTGGATGCGGTGGATATATCCGCACATAGAAGAGACAGAGGTTGATTCTTGGAGATATTTTTTAGTTTATATAATTTTTCCACTCCCGCATGGGATTGAGAATCCGCTACCAAACCGTAAACGGTATCAGTAGGAAATATATACACCCCTCCCTCGGATAATTTTTTGGAAATTTGTCCGAGGATCCTCTTCTCAGGATTCTGGGGATGTAATTCTAATATCATATTCCGGAAGTAACACCTCCGTCCACGACGATAGCCTGACCGGTAACGTAAGCCGCTGCATCGGAAGCCAAAAAGACTGCCGCTCCCGCAAGATCTTCCGGTTTGCCTAATCTAGACAAAGGGATCCTTGCTTTCATTTGCTCCAATACTTCGGGTCTTTCTTTGATCATGTCCGTCATGTCCGTATCGATAAAACCGGGACAGATCGCGTTTACTCTGTATCCGGAACCTGCCCATTCCACTGCGAGAGCCTTGGTCATATTAATTACAGCACCTTTTGTTCCGCAATAAACGGACGCAAATTTCGTGCCGACCATACCTAGGACTGAAGCTATATTGATTATGTTTCCGCCTTTTTTCTTTTGTATTTTATAGTATGCCTGACTCGCACGAAACACTCCCACAAAGTTAGTCTGTGTAACGTTTTGTATGTCTTCTTCTTTAAAAAATCCAGCAGGTAGATTGGTCGCAACTCCTGCATTATTTACAAGCACGTCCAGTTTTCCATGTCTTTTACTTAATGATTCAATGATAGAATCCATCGCACCCGGTTGGCGAATATCAGCAGCGAATGCTTCGATACCGGATCCTTCTAAACGTTTGATGGATTCCGCAGATGATCCGGTGCCATAAACGGTCGCACCTGCATCTAAAAATCCTTGAGCGATCTGTCTTCCGATCCCTCTAGTTGCTCCCGTTACTAATACTGATTTACCCGTTAAATCGAATACGTTTTTCAAAATTCTCCTCCCTTGTCGTTAGTTTTAGGTTCCGAGTAATACACTTTTGGTTTGTTGCCGTTCTGAAGAACTCCACAAGGATGTTTGGATCTATCTTTGTCCGATCTTCGCCCTGCGGAAATATCATATCTTTCGAATAGTTTTTTCGAATCGATTCTCATGTTGTTTCCATAATCCGTATTGGTTGCCTTGATCTTTTCTTTCTTTTTAGGTAGAGGTTCCGTAGGATCGTTAGGTTCTCTCTCTTGTTTGGCTTCTTCTTCTATCTTATAATCGTTTTTCAGAACACCACGATCTATATAATGAGAATATCCTTCGTATTCTTCATGAAACGGATCGCAGTCGGAAAGATCCGGGGTCACTACGATCTTATCGCAGAATAGATCGAACCAATCACAGGTATTTTCAAAAGTATGATTCTTAAAATTTTGAAGATTGAATCCTCGGCAAGAAACGGAAAAAAGAAAGAATAGAAGTAAAAGGGCTTTGGAGAATTTCATATTCTATTCTTACTTTCGGAAAGAAAACCTAAAAGGCTCTTACTTTTTACCTTCGCCACTTGTCGGCGAATTTGCAGCGCCTGCACTATTCTTAGACTCTTCCGGTTTTTTACCGGTTCTAGATTGGTAAACGTTTATAATGGCTTGCTTTTCTTTTTGGCGATTCTTCTCCTCTGATTCGTTTAATACTTCCAAACAATCGTCCCAGTATTTTACTTCCTCAGGAGTTAAATAATCCGTTTCCAAAACTTTATTTTTGCTCAGTTTTTCTTCCGATTCTAGTTTTCCTTCCTTTGCCTTTTCCAGAAGGATTTTTGCTTTATAAAGCTGTAACAGACCTTGTTTCGCAAAATATAAATTCTGTCCTTGGTTCCCGATCTCTCTTTCTAATTTTGCTGCCTGCCATGTATCTCTATAGATCTGGAGATGTTTTTCCATCACAGGAATGTACTGTCTGCCGGGCGATTCCGTATTCAATTTCAGATCCACAACCTTGGGTTGGATATCCTTCTCCAAAGCGTCGGAACGATTGAATACTTCCTTTGCCTGAGCTTCCGCAAGTTGATCAAGTTTTGTCTTTAAAGTTTGGAATTGGTTTCCGGCAGGCTCCCATTCTCCTCTTTGAAAAGAAGATTCTGCCTTTGCATATTCTGCAAGACAAGCATCCCAGTCCGCCTTCTTTCCAAAATTCAAAAGACTGGTTCTAAGATATCGCAGGGCAATCCAGGATTTTTTACGTAATGAATACGCTCTGGATTTCGGATCCACATTTGTGTTAGTCGGTTTGGCCTCCGGACTATCACTAGGTGCGGTTTTCTTAGCTTCTTGGGAATAAGAAGAAGTGAAAGCCATAAACAAAAAAAGAATTATCAAAACTTGCGTGCGTATAGGGCAGAATGATCTAAGAAAGAAATTCATTGGTTCGATCCGTGCGAACATTGATACTGGGAAAAGGAGTGTCTGGCAAGGCTTTTCTTTCAGAATGGATATATGCTTATTCTGAGATCCCAATCTCCTAGAAGAAAAGAGATCTTACAATCCTTAGGACTACATTTTCAAGTCCTACCTTTGCCCACGGATGAAACGAGTCTTCACGAAGAAACACCTGTTCGTTATTTGGAAAGGGTAACCTTGGCAAAACTTGGACCCAAGCCGGAAAATCCGCAAGAAGTCATCCTGGCTTCGGATACCATCGTTGTTTTTCGGAATAAGATCCTGCAGAAACCCGCGAATGAATCGGAGGCATTCTCTATGTTATCCGAACTTTCCGGAAAAACACACCAAGTGTATTCAGGACTTGGGATCATGACCAAGAACGAAAAAATTTTCGATTACGATGTCTCCGAAGTGGAATTCTATGCTTGGGACAAAGCGAAAATTTTAGAATATATTAAAATTTGCAAACCGTACGACAAAGCCGGATCATACGGGATCCAAGACCCAAATTCGCCTGCCAAAAATTTCCAAGGATCTTATTCCAATATTTTAGGATTTCCGATCCGCAAATTTTTCTTATATCACACTCTTTGGAGCAGGTTTCTTTAATTCTTTTGAGACTCATTCAAATACTTTTATAAAACAATTTCTTAGAATGGATCTCTTGCCTTCCCCTTCGGCTGCACATCCTGTGCAGACCTCCGGGTCGCTTCGCAATCCTGCTTCGCTATCAGGCAAGAGATCCATTCTAAGCTTCATTAATATATTTTAGAAAGAGGCTCAAGAGAATTAAACGTAAAGATCCAGAAATCTGCCTTTAGAAACGGAAGAATCCTGAGGAGCGGAACTTCCATCCGGACCATAAAATTTCAGAGATTTCGCAGTCTCAGAAAAATCCCTTTGGCGGATCGGCTCGATAGCGGGAACCCTGGATTGATTTAGGATCGGTTTGATATATGTAAGATAATCTTCTTGGGCAGAAATTCTTTGTACGCCGTCGCTGATTCTCATAAGGGTTGGACCTAATGAATAATTCGGAAAGATCAGGGATCTACTTTAGGAAAAGAATCGGATCATCCGCTTGACTCTCTCGGATTTCCTTTCAAGATGATTACCGTGGCCGAAACCAAAGTCTCGAATTTTTATGAGAATCTGATCGATTTTCTGCACAAGACCAAGCCTAACCTGGAATCTTTGCCTCAAATCCTATTTGTGGTCTCTCAGGATTCTTACGAATTCAGTGTGGTCAGCGATCTGTACAAGTCCGCATATAAAAAAAGTGCAGATCCTTATGAGATCGTGGTATTTGTAGCGGAGCCAGGAGATCTGGAGAATTTTCAGAACGAAGCCGGAAACCTGGACATGTTTGCGGCCCAAAAATTATTTATCATAAAATCTGGCGTTACATTCTTCAAACCCTGGTTAGGGAAAACGAAATCCAAAACTTCTCCCAAATCTTTTTCGGTTCCGGAAACAGTAAGAATTCTGATCCATTACGATCATTGGGATCTTCCTAAAGAATTGATCTCCATATTCGGAGATAAGGTTTCTCATTTTAAATCTTCCAAAATATTTCCTGACAAAAGAAAGGAAGCCTTCTTAAAAGCCGCCAAAGAAGTAGAAGTAAAACTAGACGATGAAGCGGAAGAAGAATTTTTACTAAAAGTAAATCCGAGTGCAGGCGCATACTTAAAAAATTTGGAAAAACTGAAATTATACTTAGGAAAGAAAAGTTTCAATCTTGCAGACCTCAAGGAAGTGTTATTCCAAAGTTCCGAATTCAGTTCTTCCGAAATTGTGGATTATTTTTTCGAAAAAGATTACGGAAGATTTTCCAGAGAATTTTCCAAATTCAAAATCGGGAAGGACTCACTTCTGATCTTTCTTTCTTTGTTAAAAGACCATTTAGATAAATTAAGGATTTATAAAATTATTCTAAGAATGTATGACAAGGTCCTAAATGACAAAGAACAATCGGACCTACTTGGTATCGCGGCTTATTCCCCCGCTCGAAAAAATCATACTTTCAAACGACTTAGGAAAGAAAGTTCTGCGTTTAACGATCTCGAAATTACGGAATTGTACGAGTTCTTATTGGAAATGAACCAAAAGATCAAAACCGGTTCCGAAAAGGAAGAAACAGTGTATTACTTCTTCAGGAAGATGGAGGATTTTTTCCATCCTCGGAATCGAACAGTTCGAACTCGGTAATCTTTCTGTAGATCGTTCTTTCAGAAATACCTAAAATTCTTGCCGCCTTTTCTCTGTTCCCGTTTACAAGGATCAAATTTCGTCTGATAATTTCCCTTTCATAATCTCTGAGAGGGATCCCCGTACGAACGGATAGATTATTATTCTGTTTATAACCTGTTTCGAATAATTCGGGAGGAAGATGTTTTGTATCCAAAGTCTTTACATTGTGCATGGATACCATCGCTTCCAATAGATTCTTTAACTGGTGGAGATTTCCGGGATAATCATACTCTAATAAAAACTTTCCTAACTTTTCCGAAATTTTAATATTCTTTCTGTTGTATCTTTTCCCGATCAGATCCAGAAAAAATCGTGTCAGTGGAGGAATATCCTCCTTTCTTTCCCTTAATGTAGGAATTTTGACCTGAAGGGTTTGGATCTCCGTCATCAAGGATTCTTGCACTTTACCCGACTTCACTTTTTCGGAAAGATCCGGCTGGTCGGAGAGTATGTATCGATTCTTCCCTTTTTCATTTCGTATCTTTTGCAATAGTTGCACTTGAAAATTAGGATTCAAATTCGAGATCGCTTCTAAAAAGATCGTTGCTCCCACTTTACCGTCTAACTTAGAAAAGATCTCGGAAGTTTCCGCCTCGGATTCGGAGATAGAAAAATCGAAAACTTGGTAATGCGGAAATCTATCCTTACAGAAAGAATGAAAAAGATAACCTAAATAACTTTTTCCGGTCCCAGCCTCTCCTAAAAATAAAACGGGTAGATCGGAAGAGACTGCTTGTTTCATACGATCCAGGATTTTGCGGGTAGAAGGGGATAATGCGATAAAATTAGATTCTTCCATGGCTCTGCTACGGCTGCGAAACTTCCAAGATCTCTCCCTTTACTAAACAATCAAATTTGAACTTTTCCGTATTTCGTATATAATTTCGAGCCACGGATGGATCACATTCTAAAATTTTAGCGGTAGAGAAAGTATATCGTTCTAACGAATCCGGTATTACTTCGACCCCCTCGGAAGAAAAAGAGGATGAAAGAAACGTAACCGCCCACACTCCTTTTTTTCCTTCCGAAAATCCGGAAAGGTTCGGAACTCGGATCCAGAATGCCTTAGACCCGGATTTTATTAAAACTTTCGGAAAATTTCCAAAATATTCCGAATTAGACGCTTCACTTATGGAATTGGAGAATAAAGATGCAAAATTGCTGCGGACCGGCTCGGAAGTAAGGATCTTCTCCTTCTTCACTTCTTCATAAATACTTCCTAAACTCCAAGGATTTAAGAATTCTCCCAAGGAATACTTACCTGCAAATTCCACTTTTTCAAGGGAAGAATCCTCTATTTTCATTTTTGGATCAGGAGAAACACTTGAAATGTATAATTTTCCTTCTTTCAATACCAGAGTTTTCGAATCCCTCGGAGTGACTATCCTCTGAAAATAGGAAACTTCCCTGAATTCTGCTCCTCTTTTGGAAGCCTCTTTATGTTCCCTGCGCGCTTCCGGCCCAGCGTATGAAGAATATAGAATGGAAACTTTCGCTCCGCTCCGGCTCAAACCTTCGATGGCAGCGCCATACCCGTTGATAGAATTAGAGGCTTTTGCATTGGTCAGAATGCTGATCATTCTTTCCTTCTTCTTACCTGGAGAATCTTCAGAACTTAGAATCCTTCTTAATCGAAGAAGAGCATTCGTGAGATCTTGTGTATCGGATTTTCCTTCGGATTTAAAATCTTTCCATTGTTTGATGAATTCAGAGCGGCTGGATTCCGGAAAAACTTTGGATCCATTCTCGCTGAAAACTACCAGACGAAATTTTGTTTCCGGTTGCCAAGAGATTGCCTCTAATTGCGACATAAATTCTTTTCTTTCAGGCGCGTACGAATAAGAAGAATCAAGCACGATGATCTGCGACTTCGCTGCACGTACAACTTCTCTGGAATATTCTTTTATCTTTTTTTTGGGAACCAAAGGAAAGGAATCCTTGGTCAACTTTTCTAAGGTTTCGAATAGATCTTTTCTTCCTATGATGGAGTATTCTTCCATTTTAGAAAGGTTACAATCGTAAACGGAGCGATCGATCCGGATCTTTTCCTCGATGGATAACTGATCTCGGACCACGTAATCCGGTTTGAGTCTAGAGCAAGTTTGTTTGAATTTTTCTCTCGAGACCTGAGGAATTAGAAAATCTTTTATTTCCGGATCCGAATTCGGAGAGAGTTGTTCTTTTATCTGAACCGAATAGATCCTAGTTGCGTAGAACTGACCTAATTTTGCCAGCTCGTACGGTTTTTCTCCTGTTCCTTCCAAGGAAGCCGGAGCCTGGCCTTCCCAATTTCCGGGAAGAAACACTACTGTCGTCGCTATTGCGTCGCTAGCCGCCAGAGTTAGCAGAACAAAAAGAAAATTTCGGAAATTTTTTGACAATTGTGCGCTGCGAATAAATATTTTTTTACCAAAAAGTTGGCTGCTTTCAAATTTAAACGTATTCATTAAAAAATGGCTTGCGGAATCCGTTTAATGGATATATTCCTCAATTCCATCTGATCAAGGAGAAAATGATGATCAAGAAAGTAATCGCTATTGCGCTGTCTGCTGCATTACTTACCTATTGCGGAGCTAATACCGCTCAAAAAGATGCTACTTCCGTTGGCGACGGAGGATGGTCTTTCGAAGGTTGGGGTGGACCGCCTGAGCAAAGAAACGACGGTAAAACTCCAAGAGATACCAATCCTAAAGACTACTATTACATGAAGTTCGCTTCTCGTGCATCCGCTAAGGCTGTTGCTAAAAAAAGTCTCGCAATGATGCAGTCTACTTGCCGTGAAGCTTCTCGCTTACAAGGTGCTTCCGACGTTGTTAAAAAAATGGTCGGTGAGACTGTTGAATCCGCATCCGGAGTTTCCGACGGTGAAGCTACTGCTTCCGTTATCGTTGGTACTTCTGCAGGTATCGTAAAAGGAGTGGGAGTTTACGAGTGTAAAGCTACCGGTCCAGGTTCCGATCCTAATGATGTTTCTAAAGACAACTGGGAAGAATGCCAGTGTGTTATTTACGCTAAATTTCCAGGTGGACGCGACGCTCTCGTAGCTAAAGCTCAAGAAATCGGTAAATAATATAAGTTTAGTTTGAGTTTCGACTCGAACTGAAATGGAAAACCCCGCCTAGAAAAGGTGGGGTTTTTTATTTCCGCATAGTATAATCTAGAAAGATTGAGTCGATCGCTAAAATTGAGTAAACAAATTTCAATAAGAAGATGATCAAGAAAGTAATCGCTATTGTTCTGTCTGCTGCATTACTTACCTATTGCGGAGCTAATACCGCTCCAAAAGACACAATTCCCGTTAGCAACGAAGGATGGTCTTTCGAAGGTTGGGGTGGACCGCCTGAGCAAAGAAACGACGGTAAAACTCCAAGAGATACCAATCCTAAAGACTACTATTACATGAAGTTCGCTTCTCGTGCATCCGCTAAGGCTATTGCTAAAAAAAATCCCGTAATGGTTCAATCGACCTGCCGAGAATCTGCGCGCCTACAAGGTACTTCTGAAGTAATTAGGAAAATGCTAGGCGAATGTCATAATACAGGGTTCTTCACCTGTAACGAATCCAATCATGGTATAACTACCGATTGTAACCCCTTCATATCTGCATCGCTCGCTAAAGGAGTAGGAGTTTATGAATGTAAAGCTATCGGTCCAGGTTCCGATCCTAATGATGTTTCTAAAGACAACTGGGAAGAATGCCAGTGTGTTATTTATGCTAAATTTCCAGGTGGACGCAACGCTCTAGTCGCTAAAGTTCAAGAAATCGGTAAGTAATCTCGGTTTAGTAGTTTTACATTATTAAATACAAAAAACCCCCGGAAATCCGAGGGCCTTTATTCGAACGAACCTAAATCTATTTTTTAATTATTCGGACAGAGTTAATCCGTATTCATTTGCAATTGTATTAGCGGATTCTGAGTAGACATCTCCTTTTTCCACTACTGTTTTTAAAGCAGAAGCAGCAGCTTTTTTTAACTCCTCTTGTTTTGCAGGATCGGAAGTTTTATCCGACTCGATCAGTTTGCTGCTAGCTAATTTAAGATTTCTAATACTGTCTCCTAAAAGCGGATCTCTGGAAATATTGGAAGAAGCTCCTTGGATCCAAACATCATGAAGATTGTTTAACTTTCCAGCCTTTACGATAGAACCGTTACATCGAACTTTGGAAAATTCACCGCTCGCTTCCGATTCGAAACAAGACATACCTTTTTCCAATTTTCCTTTAGAAGGAGAAGTCAGTGAATTTTTAGCGAATGCAGTGTCCCCGTCTCCTACTATAAAGAGGACCGCATCAAAGAAATTTTTCAAAAGTCCGTAGCCCTCTTTGCCGTCTACAGTCTTCAATTTCAGATATTCGGTTACAGTCTTATTTCCTTTTGCGTCGGTCGATTCGTGAGAAACGATTTCAAGTCCGTTTACTTCCTCGTTTCCGTATACAAGAGTGACTTGTTCCGATTTTTCGGTTGTTCCAGGTTTTTTATAAACCCATTGGTCCCAGCCTGAATATTTTGTTCCTACAATTTGAGCGACAGGGGTCTCTTCCTTCTTTTTATCACATGCGATTAGAGCAAGCAGCACTAATATTGTGGCCGCATTTATTGAGAATTTGCCAAGTCTCATTTAACTTTCTCCTAAAATCGAATTATGAGCTTATTTTAGAAAATCTTTGTCAATCTCAATCCGGCGAATCAAGAGGCTAAGATTAAATTGTTTTGCGCCTCATGCAGCATTGAGATCAATTTCTCCGGATCTTCACATTTAAGAAGTTCGAGTCGCATCGACTCCACTTCTTTCCTGGATTGTATATAACGCACCAAATGTTTGCGGAGAAGGATCAATCCATATTTGTCTCCGAATGTTTCCCTCATCAACTGCAAATGATTCAAAGTAGTTGATACGATCTCTTCGAAACTTAGATCTTCTTTTTTAATATTGGAGAATATCCATGGATTTCCGATGGAATTCCTTCCTATAAGAACCCCATCCACTTTAGATTCTTCCTTTCTACGAACAGCCTCTTCGTAGCTGCTTATATCTCCGTTTCCGAAAATAGGCACCTTTCTTTCGGATTTTATATCTGCAATCGCATCCCAATCCGCTTTTCCGGAATAACCCATCTCTCGAGTCCGTCCATGCACGGAAATTGCCATCACTCCGGACTCTTCTAAGATCCGGGATACTTCCATATAGTTTCTGGAGGAATCATCCCAGCCCAAACGGATCTTCGCGGTTACGGGGATATCCAACGCCTTCCGCATTTCTTCTATGATTTTTCCTGCATAAATAGGTTTGCGGAGAAGTCCCACTCCGGATCCTCGCATAGAAACATTTCTAGCAGGGCAACCCATGTTCAGGTCTATGATATCAGGATTTAATTCACGAATTCTCTTTGCAGCATCTACAATAATCTCCAGCTTATTGCCGAAGATCTGAAAAGTGATCGGTCTTTCTTCTTCACGAAAACGTAATAAAGATAAAGCCTTTTTAGAGCCCACTGCAAGGCTGTCGGTGGAAACGAACTCAGTGTATGAAAAAGCAGATCCGTATCTGCGGGCCATGGTTCTGGTCGGGGTATCACTGATCCCGGCCATTGGCGACATGGCCAACCAACCGGGAATTTCGACAGAACCGATGCGGATCATTTTTCCTTACTTTCGCGGATTACAGTACAATCTTGGACTCTATCGTTGTCCTTGATGTCTACGACTCTGACTCCCACTGCAGTTCTTCCCATTTTAGAGATTTGGTTCGCCTCAGTTCGGATAACCATTCCTTGCTGAGTTACTAAGATGATCTCATCCTCTTCTCCGACGGAACTGACAGCGACAGCGGCGCCGTTTTTCTCTCCCACTTTTAAGAAGGCCATTCCTTTGCCCCCTCTTCCTTTGGTTCCGAACTCCTCGAAGCCTAGACGTTTTCCGTAACCGTTCTCCGAGATCACGAATATATCGTCGCCTTCTACCACTTTAGAAAGTCCTACGATTGCATCCTCTTTCGAGAGTCTCATCCCGGTTACACCTTGGGCAGTTCGTCCTTGCGCTCGGATAGTATCCATTTCGATCCTAAGCGCAAGTCCATTTGCTGAGAAGATCATTACGTTATCTCCTTTTTCTACGGAGATTACTTCGATGAGTTGGTCTCCATCCCTAAGGCCGATCGCAATAATACCAGATTTTTTAACGTTACCGAATTCGGATAATTCGACTCGTTTGATAAAGCCGTTCTTGGTTACGAGTAATAGATCTTTTCCTTTATCTTCTTCTTTGAAAGTGAAGATTGCAGAGACAGTTTCGTTCTCGCCGAGTCCTATAATTGCCTTCAAGGATTTTCCTCTGGCTTCTTTGGAAGCCTGAGGAAGTTCGTACGCCTTCATCATATAGACTTTTCCGGTATTCGAGAAGAACATCACATTGTCGTGGGTCATGGCGGTTTTCATGATCTTGACAACATCTTCTCGTTTTTGAGAAAGTCCTTGGATCCCTTTTCCACCTCTTCTCTGTCTTTTGAAAGTATCCAGAGGAAGTCTTTTTATGAATTGATCATAAGTAATTTGTAATACGACATCTTCGTCGGCAATCAGATCTTCTGCATTGAAAGAAGAAGACTCCACACTTTCTAAGCTGATATCTGTTTTTCTTTTATTTCCGAATTTTTCAGAAACCTCGGACAATTCAGTACAAACTATGTCGGAAACTCTTTCCGGTTTTGCGAGAATATCTTTTAGATCCATAATCAGAGCTCGGACTTCTTCCAACTCGTCGATTACCTTTTGAACTTCCAAAGAGGTTAATCTTTGCAGTCTCATCTCCAGAATCGCGTCAGCTTGGACATCAGAGAGAACGAATCGAGCCATCAACTGTTCTTTTGCTTCCGAAGCATTTTTAGACGCACGGATGACTTTGATCACTTCTTCAATATTTTCGAGAGCGATCTTCAATCCTTCCAAGATATGTGCGCGTTTTTCAGCCTTATCTAGATCGAATTGAGTTCTACGAACGATTACCTCTTTTCTGTGGATAGAATAAGCAACCAGGATCTCCTTAATATTGAAAATCTTAGGTTTATTATCCAAGATCGCAAGCATCGTGATCCCGTAACTTACTTGAAGTTGGGTAAGTTTTAAGAGTTGGTTTAGGATGACCTGAGCATTTGCATCTTTTTTAATATGGATCTCTACTCTGATCCCTTTCCTATCGGATAGATCTAAAATTTCGGAAATTCCTTCGATCTGTTTTTCGTTAACAAGCTCACCGATTCTTTCAAGAAGAGTCTTTTTATTTACTTGGTAAGGAATTTCAGTAACTACGATTACTTCTCTGCCTTTTTTATTCTCTTCGATTTCTACTTTAGAACGGATCCGGATCGAACCTTTACCGGAATGATATGCGGATAGTAAACCTTCTCCGCCGATAATCGTACCACCGGTAGGGAAATCCGGACCCGGCATTATTTTAAGAATTTCCGATATACTTACGTCAGGATTTTTAATTACGGTGATAACCGCTTCTATCGTTTCCTTCAAGTTATGAGGAGGAATGTTTGTCGCCATCCCTACCGCAATCCCGGAAGAACCGTTTACTAATAAGTTAGGAAAATTTGCAGGGAGTACATCAGGTTGCTGTTTGGTATCATCGAAGTTCGGAGAAAAATTAACGGTTTCCTTTTCGATATCTCTTAAAAGTTCTTCTGCAACTTTTGCGAGTCTTGCTTCCGTGTATCGGTATGCTGCAGGGTTGTCTCCGTCGATAGATCCGTAGTTTCCCTGCCCGTCTATGAGAGGAACTCTAAGGGAAAAATCTTGGACCATTCGCACTAATGCATCGTATACCGAACTATCTCCGTGCGGGTGATAATTACCTAATACTTCTCCGACAATTTTTGCACATTTAACGTAGGGTCTGTCACTTCTCCAGGCCCTTTCATTCATTGCATGTAGAATACGTCTATGAACCGGTTTCAAACCGTCTCTCACGTCAGGCAAAGCCCTTCCCACAATTACACTCATCGCATAACCGAGGTAGGCTTCCTTCATCTGGTCTTCGATTTCGACAGGAATTACCCTGACACCATTCTTCAATGCATCACCGATATCAGGACGGGAAGAAAGGCTGAATCCTAAAGTTTTTGTTTCGTTCTCTAGCTCTTCGCTCATTTTTATTTAGAATTTCCTATTACCAATATATTAAAGATCAAGGTTTGCAACTTTTGCCGCGTTGACCTCGATAAAGCGACGTCTTGGATTTACTTCGTCACCCATAAGTATATTAAATGTATCTTCCGCTTCCACATAATCATCGAGTTTTACTTTTAGAACGACTCGCTTTTCAGGATCCATAGTTGTCTCCCAAAGTTGCTCCGGATTCATTTCACCCAACCCTTTATATCGCTGGATGACTGCCTTTTCCGTTCCTAGAGATTTTAAATATTCGTCCTTTTCCTTATCAGAAAATAGATATGCGGATGTCTTACCATGTTTAACCAAATACAAAGGAGGCTGAGCAACATATAGAAACCCTTTTTCGATAATAGGTCTCATATAACGAAAAAAGAAAGTGAGAAGTAACGTGCGAATATGAGAACCGTCTATATCCGCATCCGTCATGATAAAGATCTTATGATACCGCGCCTTATCCACGTTAAATTCATCTTCGCCGATCCCGGTGCCTAATGCAGAAACTAACGTACGAATTTCTTCGTTACCTAGAATTTTATCTAATCGTGCTTTTTCTACGTTCAGAATTTTTCCCTTTAGAGGGAGGATCGCCTGGTAATGTCTATCTCTTCCTTGTTTAGCGGAACCACCGGCTGAGTCACCCTCTACGATATAAAGTTCGGAAGCAGCAGGATCCTTTTCGGAACAGTCCGCCAGTTTTCCAGGAAGACCACCACCTTCTAATACCGATTTACGACGAGTTAAATCGCGAGCCTTACGAGCAGCCTCTCGAGCCTTAGCTGATAATATACATTTCTCTAATATCTTTTTAGTAATTGCAGGATTCTCTTCGAAAAAAAGTGAAAGACCTTCTCCCGTAAGAGTTTGCATAATCCCTTTGATCTCAGCATTCACCAATTTTTCTTTTGTCTGAGAGTTAAACTGAGGTTGAGGAATTTTTACCGAAATTACGGCAGTGATACCTTCTTTTAAATCCTCTCCCGACAATGCGGTAGGTTGTTTTTTTACGAGCTGCTGATCTTTTTTTAAAAAATCGTTAAGAGTTCTTGTTAAAGCGGCACGAAAACCTTCTAAGTGGGTTCCACCCAAGTTATTGTTTATATTATTGGTGAAACAAAAAATATTTTCGGAATAGGTATCAGAGTATTGGATCGCGATTTCTGCAACTACATCATCTTTATTTCTTTCGAAATGAATTGTTTTGTGAAGCGGATGTTTGTTCTCGTTCAAATACTCAACGAAAGAAACAATTCCACCGTCAAATAAGAACTCATGCTTTTCGGAATCGGGCTTTCTTTTATCCTGAACGATCAGTTTTAAGCCTTTATTCAAAAACGCCAATTCTCTAAAACGGGCAGTTAGAACGTCGAACTGAAATTCCGTAGTGGTAAAAATGGAAGCATCCGGTTTAAAACGGACAACTGTTCCTCTTTCAGGAGATTCTCCGATAACGGATACAGGACCTTGAGGTACACCTCTTGAATATTTTTGCTGGTGGATCTTTCCATTTTGGTAAACTTCTACTTCTAATGATTCGGAAAGAGCATTAACGACAGATACTCCAACTCCATGAAGTCCACCGGAAACCTTATAAGCATCATTCTCGAACTTACCACCTGCGTGCAGAATAGTCATAACCACTTCGATAGTGGAGATGTTTTTTTCAGGATGAATGGCTACCGGAATTCCACGCCCATTGTCCTTCACTTCTATGATATTATCAGGAAGAATGGAGATATAGATCTCCGTACAATGACCGGCCATTGCCTCGTCTACCGAGTTATCAACAACCTCATAGACCATCTTATGAAGACCGGTCTCGTCTTGGGTCCCGATATACATTCCGGGGCGTTTGCGTACGGCCTCTAATCCTTCTAGGATTTTGATCTGACCTGCGCTATAACTGCTTTCTGGTTGGCTCATCCAGTCCTCCGGGATCTATGAATAGTTTTCCTAAATTGGCTAAGGAGGCAAGGAAATTCGAAGGTATTTCAATAAAGAATATCCTTCTCAGAGATATTCTATCAGCTCTAAAAGTCTTTTTTTCGCAATAGGATCGGTTTCTTTTTCGGCTAAAGAAACTAGGTTCTGTTTGCCCTCCAATCCGGTTTTATCCGCGGTATAGGAAGGCGATTTTTGTCTTTTAGAAACGAGATTACCGATCCTTATTTCTATTTTTTTTACGACATCTCTTCCTAAGTAACGAGCGGAATAACTTAAGATCCTCTTTCTCATAAAAAGGATCTCTTGTTTGTATGCAGAGTGAACCGTTAGGATCACCAATGTATCTCCATTAAGAGCAAATGGTTCTGAATGATTTGCATATACAGGACCTATTATGTCGACCCAACGTTTTGCTAAAGTTTGAACTGCGATCTTCTCCGATAAACTTTCTTCCGTTAAGCCCAAATTTTGAAGAATGTTTTTGAACTCTTGCGGATCAATTCTTTGTATTTTAGATTCTTCTTTCATTGGTATTTAGAGACTAAACCGTTCTTCACTAAAAAGATCTGCTTTTCATCTTCTAATCTTCCCACATAATCGGAGATACCTTCTAGGTCCGTAGTAGTGAAAAAAGCCTGTCCGGAATTCAAAACCAGATCCACAAAATATTCTCTTCTTTTTACATCCAACTCTCGGATCACATCATCAATCAAAAGAATAGGGGTCCTGCCCAACTTCCTTCGATAATATTCGAATGCAGCCGCCTTTAGGGAAATTACGGTACTTCTCTTTTGGCCTTGAGAAGCAAAATCCATAATATCGCGATTATCTTCACCGATATACAGATCGTCCCTATGGATCCCGACAGAAGTATAACCTAGTTTTCGATCCCTGTTGATATTCCTGAGTAACGTTTCCCTAAAATCATCCAAGTTCGAAAAGCTGGGTTTGTATTCCAGAGTTAGATTGTCTCTTCCTCCACTGAGTTTTTTTAGATTTTCTCTGTAGATAGGATCGAATTCTAGAATGAATTCTTTTCTTTTATTAAAGATACCGATCCCTTTTTCGATCAGCCTTTGGTTCCAAATCTCATAAAGCCCGGGATCTGATGATCCACTTTTTAAAAGTGCATTTCTTTGTTTTAAGATACGATTGTATTCGATTAGATCATTTAGATAAGAAGGATCTAAAGAAGAAAGTAGACTGTCCAAAAATCTTCTTCTTTCGGATGGCCCTCCTTCTACGATGATCAGATCCAAAGGAGTCATTAAAACGCTTAGGAATTTTCCCACTAAGTCGGATCTTTTTTTGACTTCTTCTTGATTGAATTTAAGTTTGCGACGACTGACCGGTTTTTTAGAAAAACCTAATTCATAAATTTCTCTTTTATTATCACGATCTACTTCGCCTTTAATATAATATCCGTCGGAGTTCCAACGAATTAAATTTCCTTCTTCCGATTCCCTAAAACTTTTCAACCAAGAAATCATAGAGATCGCTTCGAGTAAGTTTGTTTTTCCTTCTCCGTTTTCTCCCACAAAGAAAATAAGCCTGGAATGGAACTCCAGGCTTATCTGTTCGTGATTTCTAAAATTGAGAAGCCTTAGGCTTCGTAAAAACACGGTTTAATCTCTTTTAAATTTTCATCGGCATAATTACCGAGATAAAATCAGGATCGGAAGGATCCTTAAATACAACGGGGGAGCTTGAATCACTAAATTCTATTTTGAATTCATTATCATCTATAGACTTGAATACATCCGAAAGATATTCACCTTTAAATGCAACGGTAACTTCGTCTCCTGAATATTCGATCGGCATATTAATACTAACCTCGTTCACTCCTTGTGTTTGAGCGTAGAAGTTGATATTATTTTTAGAGAATGTTAAACGTATCTGACGAGTAGGTTCTTCTGCAGCGATCAATGCTTGTCTAAGGTAGATCTGGAATCCTTCTTTAGGGATAACAGCGCTGAATTTAGAAGACTTTGGAATTACTTGTTCGTAATTCGGAAAATTACCTTCGATCAATTTACAAAGAAGTTCGATCTGATTTGCGTTCACATAGATCTGATTGTCTATGATACCTATCTTTCCTGTTTCTGCTGTCGCGATCATTTTAGAGATCTCTCTAATTGCCTTAGAAGGAATGATCACTGAATCTTTGAATTTCAAAGTTGTAGAAAGAGGCCGTTCTATCTTACATAACCTTCTGCCATCGGTAACCGCGAACACAAGTTTGTCTCCTTTAGGGACCATAAACAGTCCGTTGAAGATATATCTTTGGTCTTCATGAGCGATCGCGTAAGAAGTTTTACGGATCATCTCGGCAAACATAGCTGTTGGAAAATCGGAAATATTCGAAGAGTCCACTTTCGGAATAGTTTTGATCTCTTCCGCATCCATTCCGTTCAGTTTGTTTTTATAATCATTCTTTTTAGTAGCGTCAGTGATATATGTGATACTAGAATCGGCGTCCCCATCTTCCGTGGAAAGCAACGCTTCTTCAAAGTGAATGGTTTTAAAAATGCTGGATAATTGTTTTGCAGGTAAGGAAATATTTCCCGACTTCTCTACTTGAGCATTTAATGATGTTTTAATAGATATTTCTAAGTCCGTCGCAGAAATTGATACGGAAGAAGTTTCCGCTTCTAATTTTAAGTTGGAGAGAACGGAACGAATCTCTCTAGCGGAGATTACTCCTTCGACAGCGTGAATCGCTTTTAGAAATTCAGATGTGTTCACTTTGATCTTCAATTTGCATTCTCCATTTATATAGGTGATCTATATATAGATTCTTATATATGTACTGTTGTAGTACTTGTACCTGTGCATATGTAGATAAGAGTCATAACTCTTTAGATAAGGGAAATATGTCGCATTTATATTGAAAAGTACAATTTCCAAGAGTAGGAAAAAACTCCTTCGTATCTGCTATAGTAACCTTCAAAACGAAGGTCTATAAGGGACAATAATTTTGTGTTATGTCTTATTTACTAGTTACACATAGAATATTAACTATTTATTTACAGGTTATTTGTAGGTCTATGTCGCCTACGGATAAGACCTGAAACTAAGTTTTTTACTGGAAGCGGAATCGATTCAGAACTTCTTCCACTTTAATGGAAAATTCTTTATCTTCTTTTATCTTATTTTCGATGTTGCGGACTGCGTGGATTACAGTGGTATGTTCTGCGGAAAACATTCTTCCAACCTGACTTTTGTTCAGCCGGAAACCCTTATGTAATACATACATGCAAAGATGTCTAGGGATCACATACTCCGGTTTTCTACTCTTTCCCATTACCTCGTTTGGATCCAAATTATAAAGAGAAGAAATATGCTCGATGACCTTGTCTTGACTAAGTTGGAAATTCTTTTTACGGAAAATACGATTCTTCAGTATATCTTCTATCATCGCTGTGGTGAAGAATAAATGAGAGAATGCTCGTTTATGAAGAGCAAGATCATTCAAAGCGCCTAAAAGTGCACGTGTATCGTCTTCGATTAGATCGGCTATAAAGTGGATATGCTCTGAAGAAAGGCCTAAATTCAAAATTTGGCAGTTCTTTTCTAAGATACCAACTCGAATTTCCTTATCAGGAGGTTGAATATCCGCCTGAACTCCGGTTACAAATCTAGATTTCAATCGATCATGCAGCGGAAGTTCCGAACTAGGACGATCGGAAGCGATCACGATCTGTCTTTTTCTCTCGAAAAGAAAGTTGAAGATGGAAAAGAACTCTTCTTGGGTCTTCTCCGCTCCCGTATTTAAAAGTTGGATATCGTCTATCAATAGGCAGTTATAGGATTGGTATTTAATTTTGAAAGATTCGATGGAATCTCTGGACTGAAGAGCGAACAAAAACTCGCTCATAAACGATTTTATATCTATGTAATGTACTGTTTTCCAAGGTTCTTTTTTGAGAATTTCCGAGCCTATGGAATGAAGAAGATGAGTTTTACCGACTCCCACTTTTCCGAATAAGTAAAGAGGATTGATCTCCGCAGGATTTTTTACACATTCCATGGCCGCACTGAAAGCAAGACGGTTTGTGTTTCCTACGATAAAATTATCGAAAGAGTAATCCGGATTAAAAGAATACGACTTATCTTTGAATTTTTCCTGAAGAACTTCGGTTAAATTAGAAGGCGCTTCTAAAATGATCTCGACCGGGATACGATTTCCACTGGCTCTAAAGATCGCTTCTTCTATATGATTCTGGTATTTCTTTTCCACATGTGTCTTTATATTGGAAGAAGGGGCTATAAGGATGCAACGATCGTCCGTTAAACTCTCTAATTGTAACGTATATATGAACTTATCAAAGTACGTGGGGGGAATTTCCTTGGAAACTTCCTCTAATACACGCTTCCAACTAGGATCCAA